>JBBQJD010000060.1:0-23910 GCA_038325595.1 Bacteroidales bacterium
TTTTTTTGTAATAATATTGACTACTCCACCCATAGCATTTGATCCATACAGAATTGAGCCTGGTCCTCGTATTACCTCAACACGTTCAACATCGGAAGCTATATACGAGTCGGGCAGTGGATGACCGAATATACCCATAAACTGGGGATGACCGTCAATCAGCATCAGTACTCCTGTTGTCGGACTACCTCCTATACCCCTTATCGATATTTGACCGGCAGCATTTGATGCCACCCCGAAGCCCATTAACTGATCCCTCTGCAAAAGTAAGTTATCAGAATTATACACTTTTGAATTCTAAAGTTTCATATCAGGTCTGGAAATTTGCCGGACTCTTTATCAGCGCCGAGAATATCTTAAACCAGGAATATGAGAATAATCGTCATTACCCGATGCCCGGAATAACTGTTTTCGGGGGGATCAAAATGAAGCTTTAATACTAACAAAAACCAATCTTTTTACAATAAAATATCAGCATGAAAAAATATCTTTTCACTATCCTTCTTTTAGCAGTGGCTTTAACACTTTTTTCCAGCCCTTTAAAATCAAAATTAAATCACAGTTTAATAGTTGACACTGACTGTAATGACAGTGACCTGTGGGCAATAAGTATTCTTTTATCCAATCACGGCATTACAATTAAGGCCATTTTAATATCAGACGGTAAACTTCGCAATGAAGAAGGGATTAAAAAAATCACAAACCTGCTGCGCCGCTTCAATGCCGACACTATCCCGGTAACCATAGGCGGAATGGGGGAAAAATCTGAATTATCTGAAATACTTCAGGCTGCAAAAGAACAAATGACGATTGTCTGCCTTGGTCCGCTGACAAATATAGTCAGTGAATTAAAAAATTTACAGGGTGAATATAAAAACATTGAAGAGCTGGTATGGTATAATGAATCGGTTAATCCTCTGAATGGCTATAATTATGAATACGACATTGCTGCAGTTGATTTTTTGTTCAATTCAGGTATTGGTATGGATATTATTTCGAGCCTGAATCATGATTTTGTAATATCCGATCAGAGTTTTATTAATCAATGCAGAAAGGCAAATAGTACTCTTGGGAAAGAAATTTTCACTATCAACAGGCAGTCAGGTGAATCTGAAAAGTCATTTCTAAGTGAAGAACTTGCGGCAATTTATATGGGAAATCCAGAATTATTTGAGATGACTCCCTCAGAGGAAAAATCAACCGTACATTTAAATAGAAAACATAATGCGCCGGCTGTTAAAGAGGTTATAACCGATATGATAAAAGGGCATTATAAATCAGGACACTTTGTTGCATTATACGGGTTTCCTGTTAATCGTGAATTATATCTATATGATGTCAGACAAATAATGGATTCAGCTATAATACGTTACGGTATTGATGAATGGAAAGCCTGTGTGTTGACAGATGAATTCCATGGGCATCTGGGTGTGTTCTCAATTGTCGGAGCAAAGATGGGCATATATGCCAGAGAGTATTTCGGAATAGGTACGGATCTACTTGAAATAATCACATATGCAGGTTCAAAAGAACCTTTGAGCTGCATGAATGATGGGTTTCAGGTAAGCACTGGAGCAACTTTGGGACAGGGTTCAATTCATTTAATAAACGACACTATCGCCAAACCACAAGCTGTTTTTACATATCAGAACCGCTCAATCCTGATAAAGCTAAAACCCGAATATATGAAAGAGCTGAAGTCAGTCATTGATGAAGGAGTTAAGAATTATGGACTGGAGGATGAAGGTTACTGGACTCTGATAAGGCAAACTTCAATTAAATTCTGGCTCGAATGGGACAGAAATGAAATATTTGAATTAGAGAAACTGTAACTATTTTCTGATCATGTTTTTTCATTACAGGTAATTGAACATCCCGGTTTAATCCGGAATTATTAATATGTCTCCTTGACGCTGAAAAGCAGGAGCATACTGAATCTGCAGGTACGCACTTTTATACTGGCGACTTCTCTGTTTTTTTCAGAACCAATTCTGTTATTTTTTCAAAAGTATCAACAATGGATTTGTTTTGCTGGCTGAAAATGCTGAGGCCTTTTTCAGGTGCTTCACCAACTTCCATGACAAGGGGTATCTGACCGAGCAGCATTGTATCAAACTCCTGAGCAAGTTTAACACCTCCTCCTTTCCCGAAAATAAAATATTTTTCATCCGGATGCTTATCAGGAGTGAACCATGACATATTTTCAATGATTCCGAGCTGCGTTATAAATCATTCATAATTATTTGGGTTTAAATATTTACTCCATATAGCAGCTATCATCCTGCTGATTACTGATTCTGCATCCAATTCTATAATACTCAGGCCTTTAACCATGGCGTTAACAACATCAGGCTCAAAGGGCAAATGGCCTGTTACCCTGAGGCCTGAATTGCTGCACCATTCATCTATATTCAGACTCATGTTCTTATTCAGATCAAATTTATTGATGATCACATATGCCTGAGTACCTGACTTCTTTACCACTTCGAACGCCCTTTGCAGATCATGAAGTCCGGAGATGGTGGGTTCCGTAACAATTACAATTTTATCGACACCTGTTATGGTTGAGATTACGGGGCAGCCAATACCGGGAGGCCCGTCAAGAATAATGACTTTCAAATCATTATCCCTGGCTACGAGCTTTGCTTTTTCACGGATCATGGTTACAAGTTTGCCACTGTTCTCCTCGCCGGGGGCAATTCTTCCATAAACCATTTTACCGTTACGGAAACTTCCTGAATACATTCTGCTTCTGTCATTTTGGATCATTTTAATAGAATTTGAAGGACATATCCGTGAACAGAGAAAACAGCCATCACATGATGTGTTGTTAATAATTACCCTGTTGTTTTTCACTGATATGGCATCGAAGCGGCAATAATCAGCACAAATTCCACAACCCGTACAGGTATCATAATTTATAACCGCCTTCTGTCCTCCTATGTATACTGATTCATCCTCATGCACAGGATTAAACAACAGATAAAGGTTGGCAGCATCCACATCGCAGTCTGCTATCACAACTTTGCTGTCAAGTGTGGCGAATGCAGCAGATATGCTCGATTTACCTGTTCCCCCCTTACCGCTTATTACTGCCACCTGTGTCATTTCCCGAAGTATTTAGTACTGATCGTGTTATAATCGGGAATATCAAACAGGCGGGACATTGGTGCGATTATTCTCATTATCACTGTATTGATGGTTTAATTTTGTTAGTGAGTTTAATTAACCTTGCAATTAAATTGTCAAACAGGCTGCTGTATTTTTTTTCACATGAAAGTAACTTTCCTTCTGAATAAACCCTTGCAATTTCCTTATCGAAAGGGATCTCCATTAAAACAGGTATCATATTGATATGCAGCCAGTTATTCACCTCAGTATTCCCTATCCCTTCTCGATTTATTATTACACCACAAGGCTTATTGATTTCCTTCAGGGTTTCGATACTTTGCTGAAGATTACTCAGGCCAAAGGGAGTAGGTTCAGTAACAAGTATAACATAATCTGAAGCTGAGACTGTCTGAATAAAAGGGCATGAAGTACCCGGAGGGGAATCAAATATTGCAATTTCAGCATCTTCTGTTGCAAGCCTTATTGCAGCTTTGATGACCGGCACAGGCGACATAACGCCTGGTTTCATCCTTGCCTCGATTATGTTATTTTTTTCATCTATGTTATCTGCTACATCTGCTGTGAAATAATTAACACTACCAAGAACGACGCTCTTTTCAGTGATTGCAGCCTCTTTACATGCTACCGTGCAGGCGCCACATCCATGACATAACTCCTCAATCACCTGTATAATCTTCATCGGAGGGAGAATGAATATGGCATTATAGTTACAATACTCATGGCATTTTCCGCAAAAGGTGCATATATCTGTATCTATTAGAGGCACCAGAGTGGTTACATCGGCAGTACCTGTGGCAACTGTTTTAAAAAAAGCAACTGCATCCGGTGCTTCAGCATCACAATCAACGAGAACTGCATTGACTCCCTTCTTCAGCAGAGAATAGAAAATATTTGTAGCAACCAGTGTTTTGCCAGTCCCTCCCTTGCCGCTTGCAACTGCTATCTTAATCATAACGAAGCCGGATTGTTTCATCTGAAGCATTTCCCCCGGCACAGGTGCTGTACCTGTCGCAGATAATTATGCCTGTTTTTATTTTATTCATTGATCATGGGATTACTTGAATCAGAAAAGTTTCTTGATCACATGATGGATCTGTTTTCAGGATCTCATTTAAGGCATTGCTCATGCTTACCGGCGGAAAACATGCCTTTCCGGTACTTTTCTTTACACATCCGACCGTGATCTGCGCTTCGTTTAAAATCTCCTGTTTTTCATTTATCATCTGATATTCAAAAACTATCCTCGGTCCTTTGAATGATCTGACCCCTGTAGTTATTTCCATCTTCTGGTCATAAAGTGCCGGCATTAAAAATTTAAGTGAAGCGTTTACCACCGGCAGGATAATATCTTCCTTTTCCAGTTCAGAATAAGGAATCCCCAATACTCTGAAGAGCTCCCAGCATGCTGTTTCGTAGTACTTCAGATAGTTGGAGTGATGCATGAAACCCATCTGATCAGTATCTGAGTAGGAAACCCTGAAATATGATTCCGTACGCAAATCTCCACTGAAACTGTCCCTAAAACGAAATATGCTTTCAATATGCTTTTCAAAATTCAGATCATCGTCCGGTCTGTTGATTTTCTGCCAGATGCTTTTACTTGCAGCATCAACTTTAAGCGAAACCCAATCTGCCAGGGCAAGGTCATCCCTGACTGATTTATCGGATAAAAGGGAGGAATTTGTAATTATTGCGACAGGAATTCCAATACTTTTTAAAAGATGGATCGATTCCCCGAGATTCTTATCTATGGTAGGTTCCCCATTTGAAACGAATGTAAGATAATCAGGTTTATCAGATGTACTGATGCTCAGAAGATGTGCACGGACATTATTGAAGATAAACTCAGGTTTATAAAATTGTTCTCTTAATGTTGTTTTTTTGAAGGTTCTTCCAATCTGGCAGTATATACATTCAAAGGAGCAGGCTTTTGGAGAAATTATATTATTTATTCCAAGGCTTTTACCCAGTCTTCTTGATGATATTGGTCCGAAACTGATCATCCTGTTTTAATTTTAATTCTTAAGTGAAGGGTTAGACACAACAATCGGGGTCCAGGGTATAACTCTTTAACAGGTTATGAAGCTCACTTGCGAACTCGGGAGCTATCAGCATTTCGCTTTTGTTCTGATACAAGCTTATCATTTCATCAGTGAAAGATTTTTTTTTCTGAGCAGATATGTCAGCTTTCTTAAGAAGTTTTTCAAAAGCTCTGCAAAAGCAGAAGAAGCAGCGGTAATCAGAAATCATACTCACAACTAATGATCACAGAGGTTAGCACCGGCAATAAGCGTATCGCTTAGCAGATCATTGACAAGCTGGTTATGATTTTTAGGCTGTGCCCCAACAAAAACATTTATACTCTGCTGATTGAACAGGTCGATGGCCCTTTGCCCCATTCCGCCTGCAATCACATCGGTAACTCCTTTCTCAGCAAGCCATGCCGGAAGCAATCCCGGTTCATGAGGTGGAGGAGTAACCAGAACTTCTTTTGATATACCGCGATCAACAGTATCGATAATGGCAAATTGCTCACAATGACCAAAATGGGAGCATAGTATCCCGTTCTCCAACGGAATGGCGATTCTTTTCTTCATGAATAAATTATTTAAAATGTCTATAGTATATTAATTTCCACTATGAAAGCGGTTTTGCAGTCCCATACCCCTGCCTCTTCCACTTCCACCTCTACTCCGTCCTGCTCCTCTGCCGGAAATACTCCCGTCGGCACGCCGGCGCTTTCCCTGTCCTATCCCTAATTCAGACAGCATTTCTTCTGAGGGATTTGGCTTACAATTCCCTAGTCCCCTTCCTGTTTTCGGCCCTTTTCTGTCAGGGCCCCTTCCGTTCATTTGTGGCATGGTTGATAATTTTAATTTTTTAACATCGCAATGATCTCCCTGATACTTCTATCAGGATCTTTTAGCATCACTAATTGTACTTTCAGACTGTCAAGCAACGATTTGATTTTCATACCGAATTCACCTGAAATTATTTTCCTGACATCTCTGGAAGCAATAAGCTGTACCGATGCTGGTCCGGCCCCTTCAGCAGCATCTTTGTTAGGATTTGGTATGAATTCCATTCCTTCAGTCTCATTATCGTAGATTACAAAATATGAACACCGCCCAAAACGCTGGTCGAGTTTGCTTTCAAGATTATTCCCTGTGCTTGTAATGGCTATTTTCATTGTATCGTTTATAAGTTTTCAATATGAGGTATTCCTTTTCTGATCATATGTTTCCCGCATTCAGGACAGATTTCATTTTTACACGGACATCCGAATTTGTGAGGCATTTCAAAGCCGCACACCGGACAGGTACATACATCACTGCATCGTGTAAGAGACTCCTGAGTCTCCACCATGGTATGCTGATAATTCATGAAATTAGTGCTTCCGCACAATGGACATTCTTTTACATCATGCTGCTTTGCCGGATTATTGAAAAAGCAAAAACAGTCATTGCATGAAAACCATTCACTGTCAAAGTATATCTTTCCTCCCTCAATAACAATTTGCTTACCCAGAACAAATGCCTCCGCAATTTTTTTTCTTGCTTTTGCATAAATGCGGGTGAGTGTTGGTCTTGATACTGCCATCATATTGGCAGCCTGATCATGATTCAGCATTTCAAAATCGCAAAGCCGCAGTGATTCATATTCTTCCAGGTGAAGGAAGATAATCTGAGATTTATTTCCATTTATATTATTTCCATATGGTCTGAATCCCGTTATTACAGGCGGATTGCTTATCTTTCTTAATCTGAATGGCCGTGACATAATTATGAGCAATAGTTCACTACAAATATAATGAACCTACGTTCATAATCCAAATTATTTACTTAATTTAATTTTTTTTTAACCACCTTTAAAAAAAAATCATCATTCTCCACATGGCTTTACAGGATTGCCGTGAACGCTTCCCTTAATGTTGTCCGGAAGAGATCCGGCAATCCGTTTTTGATCAGAATAGGCCTCATTTCCGGCAGCGATAAGATAAAAGATATATCCATTTCTGACTTTGATCCGGAAGACCCGGAGAACATACTCATCCGTCAGGAGCACAGTAAATGGATACAGGATGCCCTTGACAGCCTTCCTGAGAACCAGCAAGATCTTTGAAAGAATTTTTAATAACCCGTGCGGCAGATTGCTGATGTAATATAATTTTACTATTTTTGTTTCGTTATTTTACGAAACACTAAATGATATGGGGATAAATGAAAAGGTGAAGGTGTACACCGATAAACAGGAAAAGATTGCCCGGTACTCAAAAGCACTTGGTCATCCCGTAAGAGTTTTTATAATGGATTTCCTCGTGAAGAATACTGATAAATGTTGTTATAGCGGTGATATGGCAGAAGAACTTCCCATTGCCCGCTCAACACTCTCTCAGCATCTGAAAGAACTAAAAGAGGCTGGTTTGATTCAGGGTGAAATAAATCCCCCTTATATTAAATATTGTATAAATAAGACCGGTTGGGCAGAAGCAAAAGAGTTGTTTGGCACATTTTTTAACAGGAATAGTAAATAATAGTATAATGGAAATAAAAATTTTAGGCACTGGTTGTTCAAAATGCAAAACCCTTGAGGAAATTACCCGTAAAGTTGTAAGAGATAATGGTATTGATGCCAACATCACAAAAGTTGAAGACATTATGGAAATTATGAAATTCAACATCATGACAACTCCTGCCCTCGTAGTAAACGAAAAAGTTGTTTCAAAAGGACGTATACCATCAGTTGATGAGTTAAAACAATTTCTAACCAAATAATAAACTTACCTCATGCGAAAATTCTTTTTTATAAGTTTTGTATTCATCACTCTGGTTGGTATTTCTTGCAATGGCCAGACAAATCAGAAAGCTACCGTTTCACAGGATGGCAATGTTGAGGTTTATTACTTTCACATGACAACCCGTTGTGTAACCTGTAAAACAGTGGAAGCAGAAGCAAGAAAGAATGTTGAGATGCTTTATGCGGATCAGATTAAAAGCGGAAAGATAAGTTTTACTGCTTTAAATCTAGATGAGTCAACAGGTAAATCAATGGGAGAAAAACTGGGGGTAAACAGTCAGACACTCCTGATTGTAATGGGTGATCAGAAAATTAATATTACGAATGAAGGTTTTCTTTATGCTGTGTCTCAGCCACAAAAATTTACTGAGGTTATGAAATCGAAGATAGACCCTTTGATAAAACAGTAATCAGTCTCAGAAAGTCTATCTTTTTACGTCACCTGTTCCAATATTTCTTATGAATTTTCTAACAAATCTTCTTGAAAGTAGTTCCATGCCATGGGTTACAGCCTTATTACTTGGCTTGATGACGGCAATCAGTCCATGTCCGTTGGCAACAAACATTACAGCTGTTGGATTTATCAGCAAAGAACTGGAAAACCGCAACAGAGTGTTTTTCAATGGATTGTTTTATACTCTTGGAAGAGCAGTTACATATACATTAATCCCACTTATTATTTTTCTTGGAGCAGATCAGTTTAAATTCTCAGGGTTCTTCCAGCGGTATGGCGGGAAAATTATTGGCCCGCTGTTATTGTTAATCGGTATATTCATGCTTGATATCATCAGGATAAATTTCCCGGGGATTGGCAGACTCTCAGAGAAGATGGAAAAGAGAAAGTCATGGCGGTTTATTGATGCAGCATTGCTGGGGATGGTTTTTGCTCTTGCTTTTTGCCCGTACAGTGGAGTTCTGTATTTCGGTATGCTTGTTCCCTTAACCGTATCGAGTGCATCAGGACTATATCTTCCGGTTATATTTGCTCTCGCAACAGGGATCCCTGTAATCATATTCGCATGGGTACTGGCATATACCGTATCGGGAATAGGTGGCCTTTACAATAAGATAAAAATATTTGAACTATGGTTCAGAAAAGTAATTGCAGTAGTCTTCATTATTGTTGGTCTTTATTACATTTTCAGGATTTACTTATAAAAAAATTTGCAAAATTATTTCGTAGTATGACGAAATAGCAACTTCTATTAAATGAAAAGCTTTAAAACAAACATCTGGTTACCGGTTGCATTATTACCTGTATGGTATATTATCTATCATAACCTGCAACCATTGACCGATTGGTTAGTTGATTCGGTTTTCGGAATGACTAAAGGAACACCTTTCACCGAAGCTCTGCGTTTCTTTGTTTTTGAATTCCCTAAGGTTATGATGCTTCTGACACTCATCATCTTCATTGTTGGGATTATCAGGACATATTTCACCCCTGAAGGAACCCGTAAAGCACTTGAAGGAAAGAAGACATTCACGGGCAATGTAATGGCTTCAACATTAGGGATAGTAACTCCATTCTGCTCATGTTCAGCCATCCCTCTGTTCCTCGGTTTTGTAGAATCCGGTGTTCCGATTGGAGTCACTTTCTCTTTTCTTATTTCCTCACCAATGATTAATGAAGTTGCTGTAGTTTTGTTATATGGAATGTTTGGGTGGAAGGTAGCTGCTATATATGTTGGAACAGGTTTGGGTATAGCAATTATTGCAGGTTGGATAATTGGTTTGCTGAAGCTCGAAAAATGGGTGGAACCATGGGTGTATGAGACGCATCCGGGACCAAATGGCGGGGAAGAAGTAAAAATAACATTCGGTGACAGGATTAGTCTCGGATATGATGCCATAAAGGATATAGTTGGTAAAGTATGGATTTATGTTGCAATAGGTATTGCAGTAGGGGCCGGAGCACATGGCTACGTTCCGGAAGATTTTATGGCAGCACTCATGGGTAAATCTGCATGGTATTCAGTCCCATTGTCAATTTTAATTGGTATCCCCCTTTATTCAAATGCTGCCGGTATAGTACCAATTGTATCGGTATTAATAGAGAAAGGGGCATCATTGGGAACGGCGCTTGCTTTCATGATGGCGGTTATTGGATTGTCTCTGCCCGAAATGATAATCCTGCGTAAAGTGTTGAAGCTCCCGTTGATTTTCACATTTATTGGTGTAGTAGGATTCGGGATAATGATTGTAGGGTATTTATTCAATATTATATTTTGATAATTATTACAAGCATGTTGGATTCTTCCCTGAGAAAGAGTTTGTGGAGGTTCTAAAACCCTGCCCTACGTTTCAGGAAAATAAAAAGTGTTGTTAATGTCTAACCCCAAATCATATTAATAATGAAACAGTCAATTGGTTTTATCGGTGGAGGAAGAGTGACCAAAATTCTTCTGCAGGCATTTAAAAATAAAAATGCCCGATTCAGTAAAATTGTTGTTACTGATACTAACCCGGATGTCACAGGTAATCTGAAAAAATCGTTCCCTGATATTCAGATTGACAATGCATCTGTTACAGCCTCGCAGAATATAGTCTTTATTTCGCTGCATCCACCTGTTGTAATGGATACCCTTGAGCTTATAAAGGGTAGCATTAACAGTAACGCGATAGTGATATCTCTTGCCCCAAAAATCACCATTGCGAAAATATCATCAAAACTGAACCAGACTAAAAACATTGCGAGGTTAATTCCAAATGCTACTTCATTCGTAAATGAAGGTTATAACCCCGTATGTTTCTCATCTGATTTTTCCAGAAGTGAGAAAACCCGGGTTCTCGAACTATTAAAGCTTATGGGTAATACTTTTGAGGTTTCTGAGGAAAAACTTGAAAGCTATGCTATCATGTCAGCCATGCTTCCGACTTATTTCTGGTTCCAATGGAAAGAGTTATCAGAAATCGGTCACAAAATCGGTCTGTCTGAAAAAGAGAGTAATGATTCGATAAATGATACCCTGATTGCTTCATTAAAACTAATGTTCAAATCAAATATACCAATACAGGAGGTAATGGATTTAATCCCGGTTAAACCAATAGGAGAGCATGAAGCCCAGATCACTGAGATTTACAGAACTAAATTGATCGGGTTGTTTGAAAAGATAAAACCCTGAAAAACAGCGATTTTCATTCGCACTTTCGGGCTTGGAGTGAATGAAAAATTTTAAACAAGTATTAACCTTTTTTTCCTGCCAGGAAAATAATTCCTCCCGTTACGATTAACGCGACTCCCACATATGGTGACCAGTTAACATTATGAGGTTTTGATGTGGAAATACTGACAGAACCAATATCCATGACTTTCTTTTTTGTGAAAAACCGGAAGCCCGTAAAAACCGTAAATAAGATTCCGATTACCATTATTGCAATACCTATTTTTTTCATGCTAATTGATTTTATATTTTGAAAGAATTCTTGAATATTTCATGTTTTTCTGATTAACTGATTCTGTCCTCAAAGATCAGAGTCTTTCTGCCGGGATTGTTGTAAAAGAATGGATATTAGTTGCAAATTTTACAGATTAATACATTCCTGTTCCTGATAGATTTTACGGCTTATCAGCCCAGGCTTTCCGGCAACATTGCCCGAATGAACATTTAGTGGACAAGACAGGATTGAAGGGGATATTGAACCAGCATACTTCATTTGCCGGGCTAAGCGACCCTTTATATGCAGCAGTGAATTATTAGCAGCTCTCGCTTGAACTACCAATTACGAAAATTGTTATTAACCTATAAGGGGACATTTAACTTTTTAAACAGGGAAGTAAATCAATATATACGTAAAATTCATTTTTTTAAACATTTAATACTACAATTATGAAGAGAATTATCAATTTATCAACTGCCCTTTTTTTAGGGTTTGTATTCACATCTTTTTTCAACCAGGTGAATGCACAGGAAACAACAACGAAGAAAAATAATACAGAACAACAGGTTGCCAAAAAATACACTTGTCCAATGCATCCTGAAGTAATGACTGATAAGCCGGGTAACTGTCCGAAATGTGGGATGGCGCTCGTGGAAAAAAAAGGCACTAAAAAGGATGGAATGCATAAAATGAATGACATGCACGATAATCATAAAATGAATGATTCAACGATGATGAAAAATGATTCAATCAAAATTAAAAAGTAAAAAAGCATTGCCAAAAAGACATAAAGACACCAAGATCCAATGATTTATCTTTAAGATTTGATCTTGGTGCTACTTTGTGCTTTAGTGCCTTCTAAATCTCCTTCCCCGCTTGCCTTGCTCCGCCGAAGCAACAACCATCATTACCATAAAACTATAAGAAGGCTACGCGAAGGCGAGGGGGGAAGGCTGGGATGGGGGTCTTAAGAGTTATAAGGTTTGATGTTCCAGAATTTTCAAATCGGGAGGGTCACTTGGCGTCAAAAAAAAATACTTTTCGGAATATACTCAAACTTCAATATCTATCTTGAAAAACAAATAATAATAAAATGAAAATTTTTATTCTCGGTCTGGCAATAGCAGGCATGACTTTAATAGCCTGCAACAGCAACAAATCAAATGTTAGCCAACAAGGCAGTCATAATATGCAGAATATATCGCAAACTGACAGTGCCTCTATGGAAGAACCATCAATGCAAGATGCAAAAAACTCCGTTTCAATAAAAGAGATCGTCAGCTCCTACCTGATTTTAAAAAATTCACTTACTGAAGACAATTCCAATGCTGCAGCGAAAGCCGGAGGAGAAGTACAGTCTGCCTTTGAAAATTTCAATAAATCGGCTTTGACTGAAGTTCAAAAGCAAACTTATGATGATGTGGAAGCCGATGCGGTAGAACATGCTGAGCACATAGCTGCTAACGGGGGTAATATTGCACATCAGCGGGAACATTTTGGACTGCTGAGTAAAGACATTTACGATCTGGTAAAAGAATTTGGGGGTGGGCAGGTTTTATATTGGAATTTTGATTCTAAGTATAATAAGGAGAAAGGCGCTTATTGGTTAAGCGAGACAGAGGAAATTAAAAATCCATATATGGGAAAAGCGATGCTCTCAAGCGGGTCTATTAAAGAAGAAATAAAATAGCAATGAGATTTGTAACAAAAATATTGTTAATATCAGGTATCCTTTTTTTAGCACTCCAGCTTATAAGACCTGTCCATAATAAAAGCAGCCAGGTTTTAACGACTGATATTTCAAAGGTGATAACAATCCCTGATACAGTGCTGTCCCTTCTGAAAAATGCCTGCTTCGATTGTCATAGCAATAATACTGACTACCCCTGGTATTCGAATATTCAACCAATGGGGTGGATAATGGCTTATCATATTAAGCAAGCTAAAGAGGAGTTGAATTTTAGTGAATTCGGCTCATATTCACAGAGAAGGCAGTTAAGCAAATTAGATGGCATTGCCAATACTATTAAGGATGATATTATGCCCTTAAACTCTTATAAAATAATGCACAAATCTGCACAGCTAAGTTCAGATGAAAAGTCGCTTATAATCAATTGGGCACATCAATCAATAGACAAACTTTCGGTAAGTAATTAATGAAATTTCTTATTTGAATCCCTCAAATACTCCCAACCCAAATAATGCAAAGTCGTATTTGACCGGATCCTCTCTATCCAGTTCGCGTAGATTAGTATCCAGTTCTGTCAATGCTTTTGCATCATTAAGCTTCCGTGTCAATAAGCCGAGTTTCCTGGCAACATTACCTGAATGAACATCTAGCGGACAAGACAGGATTGAAGGTGATATTGACTTCCAGATCCCAAAATCTACACCTTTATTGTCTTTTCTTACCATCCATCTTAAAAACATATTGATTTTTTTTGCGGCAGAACCCTTATACGGATCAGAAACATGCTTCACAGTCCGGGTCAGGTGCGGTAACTCAAAAAAGATGCAATTTAAATTATGAATGGCCGGCTGAAGTGATTCTTCGGTTTTATATCTATTGAATATTCCTTCAAGCCCGCCTCTTTTTTCATATATGTATCTCAGGGCCTTGATGAAGTATATGAGATCATTTGAATTGAAAGTCCGATGGACAAATCCTTTCATCTTTTCCAAATCCGGATCCGTATGATTCATAATAAAATCATAAGGTGAGTCTCCCAGCATTGACATCAGACGTTCAGCATTTCTTAGTATCATTTTCCTGTTACCCCATGCAATTGTTGCTGTCAGAAAACCTGAAATCTCGATATCCTCTTTTTCGGAAAACAAATGGGGGATGCTCACAGGATCATGCTCTATGAAATCAGGTCGGTTAAACCTTTCTGTCTTTTCATCCAGAAAATCCTTAAGTTCTTCCTTGCTCAATTCCATCTCCTGGTTTTGGCTTCAAAAATAACGAATTTGCAATTGCTAATTTATGTTTAAATGGCTGTTCAAAAAATAATTATGTATTGTTATCTAAGATGACATTCCATTTATTCCTACCTTATTTAAAAAAAACTAAATAATAATTCTGATCTTTCGTCTGAAGAACAGGATTACCCTGATGTCCATATAATAAATACTAATTTTACAAAGTGGCAGAAGTGTTGCCTGTCAGGGTTTAATTTTCAATATGGCTAATAATTATTTTCAGTTTAAGGAATTCACAATATACCAGGATAAATGTGCTTTTAAAGTTGGTACTGACGGAGTGTTGCTGGGAGCCACAGCCGATATTTCAGGTGCAGAAACGATCCTTGATGTAGGCACCGGCACCGGACTGGTTGCCTTAATGCTTGCTCAGAGGAGTAATGCTGAAATCACGGCAATTGAACCTGACAGTAGTTCATTTCTGCAGGCAAGTGAAAATATAAGTTTATCCAGATGGAATAACCGGATAAAACTGGAGCCCATCACCTTTCAGGATATTGAGGATGTAAAAAGATTCGACCTGATTGTCACCAATCCTCCTTTTTTTGTTGATTCACTTAAAAACCCTGATTCAAGAAAATCTGGCTCACGGCATAATGATTCCCTTACTTCAGATGATATCATCAGGGGTGCCCTGAAATTTCTAAGTGAAGAGGGAAAGCTTCAGCTAATACTGCCTTTTACCGAGGGGAACCTTTTTATTGATAAAGCTCACGATCTTAGGCTATATCTTTATAGCAAATTGAATATCAGGCCATTGCCGGGAAGCAATGTAAAACGGATGATTCTTGGGTTCAGCAGGGATAAGGCAGGTCTCACAGAAAGGGAGCTGGTAATAGAGAAGGGGTCCAGGCATGAATACAGTGAAGAATATATAAATCTCACAAGGGATTTTTATTTGAATTTTTGAAATAGATCCATTAACCGCAGAGTTAGAAAAGATTGCTTCGTCGCAAAGCTCCTCGCAATGACAGTACACGTAAGTTACTTATATTCCGGTCATTGCGAGGAGTACTGCGGCAGCAGGACGACGAAGCAATCCTTACTCTTTGTCTCGAATATCCTTACCTGACTTTGTGGTTAAACAATCTTACTCACCTTAAAAACCACTGCATATTCAGAAGGCAAATCTTTACTCTGGCTTGCCGGAATCTGAATAGTGAAGCTATTCTCCCCTGACTTCCATTTTATCGATCCTTTACTCCCCAGCATACTTATTTTGGCTCCCTTTGCAGGAACAAAACCATTTATCTGTATCCCTGCAGGAAGGTTTTCATTTTCATCAAGGAGATATATTAAATAAGCTGATCCGTCTTTGCTTCGGGTGAACCGGAGTTTTCCATCATAGTAAGGAGCAATGGTGCGGGTATTGTAGATAGCGTCACCATTTATTCTGAGCCATTCTCCGATATCATTAAGCCTGTCATATGCTTCATCATACCATGTACCATCCGGACCAGGCCCAATATTGAGCAGCAGATTGCCGCCTTTTGCCACGATATCTGAGAGCATATGGATAACCTTGCGGCTCTCCATCATTTTGGCATCGAATGAATAAGACCAGCCGCCACCCAGGATCATGCACGATTCCCATGGATATGGCAGCATTTTATCCGGTACCATATTCTCGGGCGTAAGGTAGTTCTGGTTCTTGCCCTGCACGGCACGGTCAACCACAATTGCATCAGGTTGTTTGGCTCGTATTTTCTCTACAAGTTCATCCATTCTGACATCCTGATTATAAGGTCTTTCCGTTATATTCCTTTTCTGAACCTGGCCGCCATCGAACCAGAATAAATCCATCTTGCCATAATTGGTACAAAGCTCCATTACCTGGTTATGAGTAAAGCTGACATAATTGTTCCACCTTTCGGGATAAACCGCAGGATTATAATTTACGTTCCGGTCGAAAGGAGGGAATTGAGGCCACCAGTAGTCGGGACAATGCCAGTCGGGTTTTGAAAAATAAGCACCGATCCACAGACCCTCATTCCGGAATGCATCAAATATGGCTTTCGTCACATCAGCCTTAGGATTGGTATGGAAAGGACAATCATTTGAGGTTATCTTGTAATCAGTGTATTTCGTATCAAACATGCAAAATCCATCATGATGCTTTGTAGTAAAGACAACGTATTTCATTCCGGCATCTTTTGCCGCTTTAGCCCATCTTTCCGGATCGAATTTCACAGGGTTAAAGGTCTTTCCCAGGTTCTCATAACGGGTTTTATAAGCAAAATAATCCTTTACGGTGTCGGGTATGCACCATGGCTCATCTTCAGGACAAATTGACCAGGATTCTACAATGCCCCACTGGCTGTACGGCCCCCAGTGCATGAGAAGGCCGAATTTTATATCCTGCCATTCATCAATCCTCTTCTGAATCAGAGGATTGGGATCCGGAACGTATTCCTGTTCGTGCTGTGCAGATACTTTAAATCCGGAAAGTATCAGAATCAGAATAAAAAGCTTTATTGATTTCATATGGAGTGATATTTTAATCTAATGTAAAGCTTTTTCGCCTTAACCGCAAGTACCCTAAACCTGAATATTCTAACCCATACCTGAGGAGGTCTCAAAAGTTGAATCCATAAATCGCAAAGGTCGCAAAGGATTTATGCAAAGATCGCAAAGGATTATATTTCAACGTTTTGACTTTGCGCTCTTTGCTACAACTCAGCGTACTACTATATAACTCTTTTTATATCTTTTATATTCAAAAACATGCCTTCTTCTCTGTACTCCTCTGTGACTTCTCTGTGAAACTCTGTGTAAGTTCTTCAATGGTTCTGTTTCCCGCATTTTTTACCCCTAAATCCCTCGAGGGGGACTTTTCCCCGGGTCCGGGAATAAATTTTCCGGTATTATAAGTTCCGTAGAAATTATTTAAAAAAGATTTTCATTAATATGTCAGGGAATGTATCTTTGTTAAGATCTTAATTTTGTCCCGCAACCGAGTTCCTATGTCAGAAATCCACAAGTATGCAGAGACACCATTAATGAAGCAGTATAATGCCATCAAGACTAAACATCCGGATGCTATTTTACTGTTCAGAGTGGGTGATTTCTATGAGACATTCGGCGAGGATGCAATAAAAGCTTCTGAGATTCTCGGTATAACACTTACCCGTCGTGCCAACGGATCAGCACAGTTCGTTGAGCTTGCGGGATTTCCTTATCATGCCCTGGACACTTACCTTCCAAGGCTCGTAAGGGCAGGCCAGAGGGTTGCTATCTGTGAGCAGCTGGAAGATCCCAAGCTGACAAAAAATATTGTAAAAAGGGGTATAATTGAATTGGTTACACCTGGAGTATCCCTTAATGATAATGTGCTGAATCACAAAGAGAACAATTTTCTGGCTGCTGTTCATATTGATAAGAAGATTGCAGGCATCGCATTTCTGGATATATCCACCGGCGAGTTCCTTACATCGGAAGGTACTATTGAGTACATAGATCAGATGCTGAACAACTTCCATCCGAAGGAGGTACTGTTTGAGAAGAGGAAAAAAGATCTGTTCCAGGAATATTTCGGATCAAAATTCTACACATTTAAGCTGGATGACTGGATTTTTACCCAGGAAGCTGCAAATGACAGGTTGCTCAGGCAATTTGAAACCAGCTCACTGAAAGGATTCGGAGTACAGAATATCTCCTTTGGTATTGTTGCAGCCGGTGCCATCCTCCATTATCTCGATATTACTCAGCATGAGCAGCTTGGTCATATTACATGCCTTTCGAGGATTGAAGAAAAAAGGTATGTCTGGCTCGATAAGTTTACAATTAAGAACCTCGAGCTTTTCCATTCGCCATATGAAGGTGCGAGAACTCTTATAGACGTAATGGACAGGACTATTTCGCCGATGGGAGGCCGGCTCCTGAAAAGATGGCTGTCACTTCCTCTTAAAGATATCCAGCCTGTAAATGAACGGCTCGATATTGTTCAGTACCTGATGGAAAAGAATGAATCCCGTGAGGAACTTTCAGGACTGATAAGGCAGGTTGGAGACCTTGAACGATTAATCTCAAAAGTTGCGGTTAGCAGGATTAATCCGCGTGAAGTAGTTCAGCTGAAAAGAGCTTTGAGGGCAATTGCTCCGCTTCAGGAAATATGCAGCAACAGCGGGTGTATTCCGCTCGCAAAACTTGCGGAACAGTTAAATCCCTGTAAGATCATTGCCGATAAGATTGATAATGAGCTGAATAATGATCCGCCGGTACAGATCATAAGAGGGAACGCTATTAATAAAGGTATATCCCCTGAACTTGATGAACTGAGGGTAATACTCTATAATGGGAAGGATTATCTTGCGGAACTCCAGACCAGGGAAAGTGAACGTACTGGAATTTCGTCTCTGAAGATAAGCTTTAACAATGTTTTCGGTTATTATATTGAAGTAAGGAATACGCACAAAGATAAAGTCCCTCCTGAGTGGATCAGGAAGCAGACGCTGGTAAGCGCTGAGAGATATATCACTGAAGAGCTTAAGGAATATGAGAACAAGATTCTGGGAGCCGAAGAAAAGATAATTTCACTTGAAACCAAGCTCTACAATGATCTTGTACTGGCAATACTTGAGTATATTCCTCCGATACAGCTGAATTCCTCACTGATTGCCCGACTGGATTGTCTTATGTCATTTTCAGCTGTTTCTCTTGATAATAATTATGTCAGGCCTGTTCTGAATGATTCCGGAGTTCTGAATATAACTGCGGGCCGTCATCCAGTGATTGAGAAACAGCTGCCCCCCGGAGAAGCTTATGTTCCCAACGATGTTCTTCTGGATAACGGGGACCAGCAGATAATAATCCTTACAGGCCCCAATATGTCAGGGAAATCTGCTTTGCTCAGGCAAACCGCCCTGATTGTCCTTATGGCCCAGACAGGCTGCTTTGTGCCGGCAGGTAAAGCAGAGATAGGAATGGTAGATAAAATTTTCACAAGGGTAGGAGCGTCAGATAACATAAGCCTTGGTGAATCAACATTCATGGTGGAAATGAATGAGACTGCCAGCATTCTTAATAACCTTTCGGATCGGAGCCTGATCCTTCTCGATGAGATTGGGCGTGGTACTAGCACTTACGATGGTATATCAATTGCATGGGCAATGGTAGAATTCCTGCATGAGAATAAACTCAGGGCAAAAACCCTCTTTGCTACTCATTATCATGAACTTAATGAGATGGAAAATTCATTCTCCAGGGTAAGAAATTATAGCGTCTCAATAAAAGAACTTAACAATAAAGTCATTTTTCTCCGTAAATTGAAAAGGGGAGGCAGTGAACATAGTTTCGGAATACATGTTGCACGTATGGCGGGTATGCCAAAAAGCGTTGTAAGCCGGGCTGAGGAAATACTAAAGGAACTTGAACAGGGACATGAAAAGCAGGAATTGCTAAAGCCAATCGCAGAACTGGCCGGCCACCGTGAAGGAATGCAGCTGAGTATTTTTCAGCTCGATGATCCGGTTCTGAAGCAGATAAGAGATGAAATTCTTGATATAGACATAAACAATCTGACTCCGCTTGAGGCACTCAATAAGCTTTATAATATTAAAAAGCATTTGAAATAAGGAATAATTGTCCTTTTATAAGTTATTATATTAGAACCCAAAAGCAGATTATGGTTACAGTTATTATTCCAACCTTAAATGAAGAAGAAACTATAAAGCAAGTCATCGAACTTGTTGCAAAATCTTCACTGGTAACTGAGATACTTGTGGTTGATGACAAATCTCTTGATGATACGATAGAGGAGGCGAACATGCCATTGACAAAAATATATACAAGCACAAAGCTTGGCAAGGGAGCTTCAATGAGAGAAGGAATGCTGCTCTGCAGCAATGAGATAATTGTATATCTCGACGCAGACATTCCCACATATCCTGAAAATATAATTGAAATGCTTACATTGCCTATAGTCAATGATGAGTGTGATTTTGTAAAATCTTGTTTTGACAGGCAGGCAGGAAGGGTTACTGAACTGGTTGCAAAACCGCTTCTGAGCATCCTTTTTCCCGATCTTGCCAAATACGATCAGCCTTTAAGCGGAATGATTGCCGGCAGGAAAAGCTTTTTTAAAAGAATAGTTTTTGAAAATGATTATGGTGTTGATATCGGCATACTCCTCGATATGCATGAGACAGGAGCCCGGATAGCAGAAGTCAACGTGGGTTATATTGAAAACAGGATGCAGACCTGGGAACAACTGGGCAAGATGTCGAGAGAAGTATCAAGGGCTATCCTGAAAAGGGCAAAAAGGATTGAAACTACCAATCTTGAAACACTTGAAGACATTAATGTAGTCCGCACACAAATGGAATTTGCCATCAGGGAAAGCCTTAAAGGATTGAAGAAAATGATTGTTTTTGATATGGACAATACAATTCTTAAGGCAAGTTTCATAACAACTGCTTCCGAGGAATTCAATTTTCCTAAAGAGCTTGTAAGGATTGTAACTGAAACCGATAATCCCTATATGAGAACAAAAGCAATTGCCAGATTGCTGACGGGCAGGTCGATAGAAGAGATAATAAAGGTTGTTGATAAGATCGAAATAGTCAGTGATGCAAAAGAGATTATATCAGAATTAAGACGCCGGGGATATATCTGCGGCATAATCAGCGACAGTTATGATGTTGTAACAAACCATATTAAAAACAAGCTCGGACTTAATTTTTCGATTGCCAATGAACTGGAGTTTTCAAGGAGTATAGCCACTGGCGAAGTAACGGTTCCATCATACTTTCTAAGAACATCTTCAAGCAAATGCCATCATGACTTCTGCAAATCAAACGTACTTTTTCAACTGGTTGACAAGTATAAAGTTGATATCCAGAATACCATTGCAGTCGGAGACAGCGAAAATGATATATGCATGGTCAGGGAGAGCGGAATAGGGATTGCATTCTGCTCAGATGACCGGCTGCTGAATATTGTTGCCGATAAATCAATATGTGAGAGAAGCTTTAAACAGATTCTTGAAATAGCGCACTGACACTGCTAATTAATTCATTCTTAATCCTGAATTAATGTTTGTTTAATTAATCTTTCACAATGATTGCCTATCATTGTGAAGAATTTCTTTCAATACCTAACCACAATGGAAAACAGAAATATAAATTACGTCGGAGGAGGAATTATTATTCTCCTTCTTGCTTTGGCCATTTTCGGATTTGTTTCAAATTCAAAGAACAAGAAAAACCTCGAAGCCGAAAGAATTCAGACACAAACCCTGACAAATGAAAATCTACAGGTTCGTGAAGAACTTCAGAATCTGAAAAGTGATTACGGATCGCTGACAACCCTTAGTGATTCGACAAGCAGGATGCTTGAAGAATCAGAAAAGCGGGCTAAGCAGGGAAGCAACAGGATAGCAACCCTTTCAAGAGAGAAAAAAGAGCTGGATCAGGTGAGGGTTGAATTGGAAGAACTGCAGAAAAGCAATGCTGAACTGGATAAAAATTATGCCGATCTTAAACTTGAGAACGAAAAAGCACTGGCACAGAACAAGGATCTGCAAAGTTCCCTGGCTGCTACAGAAACACAGCGAAATGATATTACCGGAAGGCTGCAAAAGACTGAATTATACAATGCTGACAATTTTCTTGTAACTGCTGTAAGAGGCAAACAAGACAAAGTTGTTGCATGCGCCCGAAGAACCAAAAAGATCAATATGGCTTTCAGTGTACCGCAGAATCTGACAGATTCAGTAACTTACCGGATTGAAACTCCTTCGGGAAACACTCTTAATCCTAATGTTGCATTCATATTTCCTGATCAGTCACAGTATCTTGTGGCAGGCTTATCAGGGTTTTATCATGCAATTCAAAACCCGAAGCAGGTGACATTATCATATGTGCCGGAAGAAAAACTTGAAAAAGGTGAGTATAATATACAGCTTCTCAGTAATGGCAACAACATTGGAAACTGCCGCCTTATATTAAAGTAGAACATTTTCTTTTTCTTAATACTTTGCTTGAAAAGCCCGTTTTTGAAACGGGCTTTTTTCATGCAGTATCAAAGATTTATTTTCAGAGTAACGGTTTTAAGGAAAATTAAGTAATTTGCATTAATTCATCTTCGAAAATGACTTATTACATTATTCTTGCCCTCTGTATTATAATAATACTGTCATATACTTTTGATATTACAAGCAGGTATTCACGAATACCGGGTGTAATATTCCTTATCCTGCTCGGAATCGGATTACAGTTCATTGTGAGATCAACAGGAATAGCTATACCCAATATACAACCTGTGCTTCCTGTTGTTGGTACCCTTGGCTTGATAATGATAGTGATGGAGGCCGCACTCGATATCGAACTGAAGAAAAATAAACGAAGATTAATAGTCACTTCAGTCTTATCAGCTTTTATTCTTACTTCATTGTTTGTTTTTATATTCTCATTTATTTTTACAAGGTATTTTGATTTTTCTATCCGGAATTCAGTGATCAATGCTTTGCCAATCAGCATAATAAGCAGTTCTGTTGCAATTCCTGCGGCAGCTCACCTGAGTAAAGGCGATAAGGAATTTATAGTTTACGAAAGTGCTTTTTCAGATATCCTGGGTATAATGGCGTTCAATTTTGTTCTCCTTAACCAGGGTTCAATAGGAACAGGTTTATTGAATTTTTTTCTTGATGGGTTAATAACAATCATTATTGCAGTTATTTCAACTGCAGCTCTTGCTATTCTGCTTCACAAAACAACATATCATGTCAATTATGTTATTATCCTAACGGCAATTATCCTGTTTTACAGCCTGGCAGGAATTTTCAACCTTCCCGCTCTTCTTCTCATACTTATATTTGGACTGGTACTTGCCAATAACAGGTTATTTGAGAATGAGTTTATTAAAAAATATGTTGATTTCGTCAAATTCGGAAGTGACATTGATTCATTTAAGAAGATATCTGCTGAACTGACATTCCTGGTCAAATCTTTCTTCTTCATAATATTCGGTTATTATGCACGAATCGACAGCCTTTTCGAGGTCACAAACTTACTGACAGCCTTCATTATAACATCAGGTATCTTCATTCTCAGATGGTTGTTTTTAGTCCTGGTTTTTAAATATCCTGCAATTCCGCTGGTGTTCTTTGCTCCGAGAGGTCTCATAACAATACTGCTCTTCCTCAGCATTCCATTCGATCTGCGTTTGCCTCTGATGAGCGAAGAAGTTATAACGTTAATAATCTTTTTCAGTATCTTTTTTGTTATGGCAGGGAACATGTTAAACAAAAAAGAAAGCAGGCCGCTAAAAGATTTTGGAACTGCATCTGCAGATGAACATGTTATTACTAAAGCTGGCTGATAAGATATTTAAAAGCTGTTATGCACCACAGGATTATTTTCTATCTTTATATTAGTTATTTCGTAACTAATCAGTGCCTAAAGTGAACTAAAGTTTGGAGTGCCTACAGTAAAAAAATCAGGTGTTGTTAACAATTTGTCTTTCGAAATTAACATTTTTATTTTTACATGAGTGATATTTTTCAAAAACGACCACATATGAACAAATATTATTTTAGTGTTTGATAAACAGGCGATTACGTTCTTTGATATATTGGATTTCAGGGTTAGTTTTGTAGTACGAGCTATGAAAACATCTGAT
>JBBQJD010000061.1:0-23759 GCA_038325595.1 Bacteroidales bacterium
TTTTTTTGTAATAATATTGACTACTCCACCCATAGCATTTGATCCATACAGAATTGAGCCTGGTCCTCGTATTACCTCAACACGTTCAACATCGGAAGCTATATACGAGTCGGGCAGTGGATGACCGAATATACCCATAAATTGGGGATGACCGTCAATCAGCATCAGTACTCCTGTTGTCGGACTACCTCCTATACCCCTTATCGATATTTGACCGGCAGCATTTGATGCCACCCCGAAGCCCATTATTCCCCGCTCGGTTACGAAAAGGCCGGGCACCCTTCCGTTTAATATAGGAAGAAGAGAAGTCTCAGTGCTTTCCTGTATCTGAAGATTATTTACTACCGATACAGCCATTGGAACATTCCGTTTATTCACTTTTACAGTTGTCCCGGTAACTACCACCTCATCGAGGTTTATTGTATCCTTAAGTATCGATTTTAGGTTTCCCTGTGAAAATACCGGCATTGCTATTATCAATGCCGGTACCAGTGTGGCAAAAGTGTTTTTCATAATCATTTTAGTGTTACGAAATAAATAATAAGTATTACTGTTATGATAAAAAAATTAGTCGGATTTACTCATTATAAGTTTGCCATGTTTAATTCCCTTGATACTTATCAGCTTTTCTGACAATTCCGTTAGCTTATTGGCATATCCTTTAACTGCAATAATTTCAAGACAGATATCATGGCTAAGGTGGTAGTGCTGTGATGATAAAATCACATCAAAATAATCGTGCTGGATGTCATTTGATTTTGCTTGAATATCCTTCTTATTATGGTCGTATATCATAACTATAGCCCCGGCAACCATATTATTACATTGCCATTTTTTCTCAACAATATTCTTCTCAATAAGATGTCTGACTGCCTGGGACCTGTTTGCAAAATTATTATCAACAGCATACAGGTCAAGCTCTTCAAGCAATTCCTTTTCAAGGCTTATACTAAATCGGGTAACACTCATTCGTAACACATATTTTTATAAATGTAATACTTTTTTAAATCTTCCGGAAATAAATGCTTTGGATATTAACTCATCAGAAATATATATTCCCGGATTTGATACATTTTCCTGCTGCTTCAGAGAATTGTTCATTTTTCTTTGTATTATGAACGCAGGTTCATTATCTTTGTTCAAATAAACGCGATGAAAGCAACTTTATTTCTGAAACTGTTTTTGGTGCTGCCGCTGATCCTGTTCGCGGATTACCTGCTGATGGCATTGATCGGATGCACAACTTGTCTCTTCGGCCTTGGGGAGGCTTTTTACTGCGGGCCTTTCTGTATTACAGGAAAAATAATTCTGGGTATTTCGGCAATATTTTTCGGATATCTCCTGTATCCTGAATTAAAAAACCTGTTCAAAAAAACCCAAATACTTCGGCGGAGCTAAGAACCTGACTAAAGTTTATCTCATCAAATCAGGAGATCTAAAACGAATACAGAGTTTCCATGCAACTTCTCTGAAAAAGAATTAATTTTAAGGCCTAATTACCAACGCATGGCAAGGCCGAAAAAAAGCAGAAAGATTCTTAATCCTCCTAAAATGAAGGGTTTCAAACCCTTTGGTATGCCCCTGTGCAAAGCTGAACCGGTAATCCTGAAATTCGAGGAATATGAAAGCATCAAGCTTGTAAATTATGATGGACTTCAGCAGGATCAGGCTGCCATACAGATGAACGTCTCCCGCCCTACCTTTACACGCATCTACAACAAAGCCCTAAATCTGATTGCCAAATCATTTGTTGAAGGAAAAGCAATTGAGATCCAGGGGGGGAATTTTGAGTTCGACAAGGAATGGTTCCGGTGCAGAAAATGCTACAAGCTGATACAGGGACTTGAAAACCATTCAAGATGCCAGGATTGTTCTTTATTCGGAGACAATGAGTTGGTGAAGATCAGTTGAATTTGAATGCTTGTATAGATTCATCATTAGGAATAGTTGATATATATCAATAAATAAATTGATATTTGTCAATCCGCATAGTTAGATTGATCACATACTAATCCTTACTTTGCAAACAATATAAATATATGGAAAACATTAACTCCAGTACTCTTTACAGTGATACGGAGAAACAAATACTCAAACATGCAGAGGATTCACTAAACCCTCTTACAGACAGGGTAAATGAGATAATCGCTTATGCAAAACAATATCGATTTTACTCCCGGCATTCAAAATAACATCTCAGATTTAAAATCTTTCTTAAGACTCATTTACAATAAGTCCGTCCTTAATACGGATAATTCTGTCTGACATTGCTGCAAGCTGCTGATCGTGAGTTACTATAACTATGGTTTGTCCGAAAGTATCCCTCAGCTTAAAAAACAGTTTATGAAGTTCGTTTTTGTTTTCAGTATCGAGATTGCCTGATGGTTCATCGGCAAGAATTACGGAAGGATTATTAACAAGAGCACGTGCTACTGCCACTCGTTGCTGCTCACCGCCACTCAGTTCCGAGGGTTTATGATCAAGTCTGTCGGAGAGATTAAGAAAGCCCAGAAGTTCTGAAGCCCGGCCTTCTGCCTCAGCTTTTGATTTGCCTGCTATAAAAGCCGGAATTGATACATTTTCAAGAGCTGTAAATTCAGGAAGAAGCTGATGAAACTGAAAGACAAAGCCGATATTTCTATTCCGGAAAGAGGCAATGGCTTTTCCTTTAAGACGGCTTATGTCAGAATCATTATAAAATATGGTTCCTTCATCAGGCTTGTCCAGTGTACCTATTATCTGCAGGAGGGTAGTTTTGCCGGCACCACTGGCGCCCACGATAGAAACAACTTCTTTGTCTTCTATCAGTATATCGATCCCTTTAAGAACTTTAAGATCTCCGTATGCTTTGGTAATGCCGGTTGTTCTGATCATAACGCTTTTGAAGCCCGAAAATTTTGAGGGTAAAATGTGGAAAAAACAGACTAATCATCAGTTCTGTAGTTCCCGTCGGAAACTGCATTATGATTTTTCTGAGTATTAATTTTTGCCTCATTTACATCCCCCGGGACATCTGCAGTTGCCTCATTTACATCTTTTTCGATGCTTTCGGTAACTTCATTTATATCCTTTTTGAAATTCTCAGTTGCCTCGTTTACGTCTTTCTTAAAGTTATCAGTAGCCTCATCCAGATCTTTCTGAATATCAGTTGTGATCTCTTTGGCATCAGCCTGAAGTTTTTCAGACATTGTGGTTACCTCAGTCTTTATTGAACCTGCTACCTCATTGATATCCTGCCTGATTTCTCTTGTACTGGTCTCAAGTTCCCTCCTGATTTCATCCGTTGCCTTTCTGAAATCGCGCATGCCCCTGCCAACTGTTTTTGCCATATCAGGCAGCTTTTCAGCACCAAACAGAAGAAGGGCAACAATCACTATTATAAAAATTTCCTGTCCGCTCATAAAAACACTGTAATAAATGTTTCCCAATCAAGAAGGCAAAGTTAGAAAAGTTTAATGATATTCATCGAATTATAGTGTTAAGGAAATAAAAAAAGGAGACTATTTCAGAACAGCCTCCTTTAAATTTTATAAAGATTCAGTTAAAGCTTAAAACCTTTTTTTCTTGTTGTATCATAAACTATAGATGAAGCAACAAATATTGATGAATATGTACCTACTATTATACCCACAATCATGGCGAATAAAAAGCCCCTTATCGTAGCGCCGCCGAAGAAGAACATTGCCATAAGCACAAGTATAGAAGTTACGCCTGTATTAAGCGTACGGCTCAGAGTATCATTCATAGCCAGGTTAATAACATCTTTCACCGGACGTTTCCTGTGAAGGGGAAGGAATTCCCTGAGCCTGTCAAAAACCACCACTGTATCGTTGACTGAATAACCGATTACCGTTAGGATTGCAGCAATGAATGCCTGATCGATCTCCATGCTGAAAGGCAGAATACCCCAAAACAATGAATATATACCTATTACTATCATAGTGTCATGTGCAATAGCGACAAGGGCTCCAAGACCATACTGCCAGTTCCTGAAACGGATGAATATGTACAGGAAGATCATGATAAGTGCAAGTGCTACAGCCCATACTGCCTTGGTTTTAATATCAGCAGCAATTGTCGGGCCAACGGTTTCTGAACTCACCCTGTATTCCGATAAAAACTGGTCTTTTGTGACATCAGGACTAATCATCCCTTTCAGACCATTGTACAAAGCGGCTTCAATCTCATCATCAACACCGGTTTCTTCAATTTTGTATTTTGTTGTAATCCTTACCTGGTTTTCGCTGCCGAATGTAACAACCTGGGGTGCTTCTCCGAATGCGGGGGTAAGGTTCGCAGCTACATCAGCTGTCTTCACGGGCTCTTCAAATCTGACAACGTATGTACGGCCACCTGTAAAATCAATACCCGGATTAAGACCACGGACGAACAATGATCCAATACCTATAATTGTAACAAGTATTGAAATTGCATAGAACATTTTTCTCTTACCGATGAAATCGATTTTTGTATTCTTCAGGATATTTGCGGTAATCTTGATAGAAAAACTCAGCTTTGTATTACGTTTAAGCAACCATTCGTATATTATCCTGGTGATGAAAATTGCGGAGAAAAGTGAGGTGAATATACCGATTACCAGAGTTGTGGCAAATCCTTTGATTGGACCGGTTCCAAAAACATAGAGAACAATACCTGTTAAAAGAGTAGTGATGTTCGAGTCCATAATTGCTGATAATGCACCTTTATATCCATCCGCAATTGCGAGTTTTATGCCCTTCCCTGCTCTCAGCTCCTCACGGATCCTTTCGTAAATAAGAACGTTGGCATCAACTGACATACCCATTGTAAGGACGATACCTGCTATACCCGGCAGGGTAAGTATTGCTCCGAGGGAAGCCGATACTCCCATTAGTAAAAATACGTTTGCAAACAATGCAATGTCGGCAATTGTTCCGGCACTCCTGGAATAATAAAATATCATATACCATAGTACGATCAGGAATGCTATGATAAAGGAAATCATACCTGACTGGATAGCTTCTTTACCAAGTGTCGGGCCAATTATCGTATCTGAAATAATCCTTGCAGGTGCAGGCAGTTTGCCGGATTTAAGAATGTTGGCAAGGTCATCAGCTTCTTCAATCGTAAAGTCTCCTGTAATTTCAGTGTTTCCGCCTGTTATTTCATTCTGAACCCTTGGGTATGAACGTACATAGCCATCGAGAACAACTGCCAGGCAGCGGTCAATGTTTTCACGGGTCATTCTTGCCCATGTTTTTGCACCCTCGGCATTCATCGTCATATCGACCTTGACTTCGGAACCTGTTATGCCCGAAGATGTTCTGGCTGAAGTAATTACATCACCATCGAGTGGAGGCCGACCATCACGGGTTGTGACCTTTATTGCATGAAGCTCGTATAATGTACCTGCAGGATCATATTTATAAGAATTCTGGCTCCACATGAGCCTGAGGTCACGGGGGAAAAGAGCCTTAATCTGGTTCATGCTCAGAAGCCTGTTAACACGTGCAGTGTCTTTTGAACTTGCAAGTCCTATCATGCTTGAGGGAAGTGGTTGTCCTTCGGGGCTTACCCTTGGATTAAGAAGGCCAAACAATGGATTCTGAATTACAAACTGCTCACGGGTCGTTGCTTCAGCAGCAACAGTAGTATCTTTCTCAAGAAGATCCAGAAGCGATTTTGATTCTTTTGTTGTATCCGGAATTGCTGTCTGTGGTTCGGTTACAACAGGATTAGTTGACGGGTTGCTAACCTGGATTTCTTTTAAAAGTTCATTTGCCTGTGACAGGAAACCTATTATTTCGCTGTTTTCATATGTTTCCCAGAATTCAAGGTTTGCAGTACCCTGGAGCAATTCCCTTACACGCTGGGGATTAGTCTGCCCGGGTAGTTCAATAAGAATTCTTCCTTTGGTGCTAAGCTGTGTAATGTTAGGCTGTACAACTCCAAAACGGTCAATCCTGGTACGAAGAATATTGAAAGCATTTGTTATAGCATCATCCACCTCCGCATCAAGTACCTCAAGGACTTCCTGGTTTGTTGAATTGAAATTAATCTTATCCCTCAGGTCTACTGTTCCAAATACAGATGCAAGTTTCGCATTGGGATCTACCTCCTGGAATGCTCTTCCGAAAAGTGTAAGAAAATCAGCCTGACTCTCTTTCTGCAGCTGCCTTGCTCTAACGAGTGCCTGATTGAATGTTTTATCGGGGTTATAATTTGAAAGAGCTTTAAGGATGTCTTCAACTGACACTTCCAGAATTACGTTCATCCCGCCTTTCAGGTCAAGACCGAGGTTTAATTCTTTTTTCTGAACCTCTTTGAATGTATTTCCAAGAAAACTCCATTCTTCCTTTGGCAAAGTTGAAATAGAGTCAATGTACTGGGTCTCCTTTACGAGATCCCCCTTCGCATATTCTCTGGCGTCTTTTCTAACCTTATAGGTTGCACCTGTGAATGATAGCTGATAAATAGAAACCAGCCCTAATGCAATTGCCAGAACGATAATAGCTGCTTTATTCTGCATTTGTGTGTTCTTTTGGGATTATATTTTTTTATTAAGTCCTTCTTAATTGAGGCGCAAAGATATTAAAATTTTATAAAAACCCTCAAATATAATTTATCCCTGAACATTTGAATGACCAGGGGAGATGAAAATGAAATATTCATTCAGACTCCGCGGTTTATGACCCGATTACCGATTACCGATTACCGATTACTAAAGAATTAATCCAGTAACTTATCGTAATCCGTGTCGAGGGGTCTTTTGTTGATGAAATCGAATAAGGTTAGATTTCTAAGATTGTAAAAATAATTCCAGTAATTCTGCAGTGACTGAACATATGCCCTCCTGTTCTGGTCTTTCTTGGTATCGGCATTATTCAATTCAAGAACTGAGATCTTGCCTATCAGGAATCTTTGCTTAGTTACTTCGAACATTTTCTGTGCAACTGTATCGGATTTTGCTGCAATACCTACCTGCTCTGCCTGAAGATTAAACTGTTCCACATCGAGAAACAGGTTTTGCTGAAAGTCAACAATGGCTTGTTCTGATTGTACTTTTGCAAGTTCGAGGCTCGATTGTGCCATTTTATATCTTCCCCTTCCCAATCCCCAGTCGAGTATTGGCATAGTAAAACCTATTCTGACACGTTGCTGCTGGTTAGGTTCAGAGTAGGCAAGGTCAAATTGCGGATCTTGATCTCTCAATCCAAAAGATGCCACGAGATTGGCATTTAATCCTTTTTCGGCCTTTGCCTGGGCAACATTGCTCTGGGCGGTAAGCAGGGTAAGCTGCTGATTGATCATTTCCGGGTTATTCTCCATTGCCAGATCAAAGACTTCCTGGGTATTTACCTGCAATGAAGGGATCTCTGCCGGAAGCAAAAGTTCAATTCTGACATTTTCATTAAATCCAAGGAATGACCTGAGGCGTATTTCCCTGTCCCTCAGATTCATGATGGCTTCTTTTCTTGCTGTTTCCGAATTAAGCCACGACAATTGCATCTGAAGAAGTTCATCTTCGGCAATTGTACCCAGATCATATCTGCCTTTTGCAATCCTCCACAGAGTATCGGCATTGGAATAATTCACGTTGGCAATCTGCTGATTGATCTGGGCCAGAGCAAGAAAGAAAAAGTTCATAACTGCCTGTTGATGAACGGATTCAATATTGGACAGGAAAGTCTTCTTTGCTGCATCAAATTTAAGGGGTTCCGTTTTTTTCTGCCATTTAAGTGCATTATACCTGAATAATGGCTGTGTTAATCCCACACTCAGGGGAGCAGTGATATATCTTCGGGTATCGTTCTCAAAATCATTGAATATTGTGAGATCAGAATTTAATGAAATTGAACCACCGGTAGCGCCAATATTCTGTGTCAGTGAAAGTGATCCAAGATTACTGAGTGTATTCGTAGCCCGGTAGTCATAACTTTCTGTCTGTGAATTCCAGACTTTATCAAATGCCGTACTGTATTCCGGTGTTGTTCCTGCAAGCACCAGCGATGGCCTGTATTGAGCAACAAAAGTCCTGTACTGCCAGTAGCTGTTACGGAACCTGTGTTTTGCCATAAGTGCATTTGGGCTCTGTTCTTCGGCCAGCTTAACTACCTGTTCAAGTGTTAATTGTTTTACTTCCTGAGCCATTGCTTCTCCCGGCATCAACAGGAGAGCTATCATCATGCTGAAAAAAAGTGCTTTCTTCATTTTTAAAGATTATTCATATCTCAATGATTCAATCGGGTCCTTTTCTGATGCTCTCCTGGCCGGAGAATAACCAAAAATAACCCCTACAGCTGCTGAAACTCCGAATGCTATAAATACTGAGAAGAATGAGACAACAGTCATAATTCCTGCTATCTGTTCTATCAGCTTTGCCATAACCACTCCAAAGAAAACTCCGATAAAGCCGCCTGATACGCTTATTAATACAGCTTCAGACAAAAACTGAACAATAATATCCATCTTTTTGGCTCCGATTGCCATGCGTGTCCCTATTTCCTTTATCCTTTCCATTACCGATGCGAACATGATATTCATTATCCCTATACCACCAACGATAAGTGAAATGCTCGCAATTGCGCCAAGTACAACATTGAAGATATCCTTGGTCCTCTGCTGTTGTTTCAGAAGTAATTCGGGTACGGTAATCTCAAAATCCTTTACTCCTGTATGACGCCTCGCCAGCATACGGCTGAGGATCTCAGTTGTTGGCTTAAGGTGCTCTGTTTCAGCAACCTGCACAACAATCCTGTCGAGCTGATTGTAATTGGTTTCTGCATTGCTCGAAGCATCAGAGCTACCCATCACTATCCTCGACATGCCTCCTCCTCCAAAAAACTGTACTGACGTGGCTTCCGATACAAGCTTTGTATTAACCAGTGCCCTGTTCTGATATCTCAGAAGCATTGTCCTGATCGGAATATAAATGTTATCATTATAAACATTCACACCTTTTTCTTCAAATCCTGTCAGGCTCACATTGGTCTTCTGAAGTACTCCTATTACTTTAAGCCAGGTTCCGTTAAATTTGATATACTGTCCAAGAGGATCAATTTTGCTGAAGAACTTCGCCCTGATGTTTGCACCTATGATACAAACCTGTATTCCACTTTCTTCCTGGTAAGAATTAAAAAACGCTCCTGCTGTCAGAGGAAGATTATAAAGGTGGAAGTAATCATTGGAAACGCCAACCAGTTTTGCCGTGTAATTTACTCCGTTCAGAGTTGCCGTTGCATTGAATGATATTTCAGGACTGATTCTTTTTACTGAAGGAAGTGTTTCCTTTATGGCTTCAACATCGAGAAGATTCAATCCCCTTGAGAATTTCTTCTGCTGTTTCTCTCCTTCTTCGTTTGATGATGTTTTATCGGGAATGACCGGATTGACAAGGATGTTATTGACACCGACCATTTTCATTTGTTCCATTATCTCCAGTTTTGCTCCTTTTCCGATAGCAAGCATTGCAATAACTGCCGCAACACCGAAAATTATTCCAAGTGCCGTTAACATTGATTTAAGCTTGTTGGAAAGAATGGATTCAACAGCAATTTCAATATCGTGGAAATACCTTAAGATAAATCTGAACATTTTTCTCCTGTTTAATTACTGATTTCTGGATTTTCCCCATCAGGATCTGTGATCCATTTACTGGCTGGCTGATCGTACATTTACCCTCTGCCGGATAGCCGTATCACCTGTATTCTGCATCATCCTGCGAATAGCTGCTGTATCTCTTTTACCCTGGCCGCCGGGTCTTCTTCCCTGACGCATTTCAGGGCTGCCCTCCATTTTGGTCAGACGCTCTTTTTCCCTTGCAGCTTCTTCCCTGAGGCGCATTTCTTCATCTTTTTTTGCCTTCTCCCGATCTTTGATCACTGCTATAAGCTCTTCGCCGCGAAGCTTGAAATCTTCGGTATTTTCAGGAGTGCTGAGGTATAATGAAATTCCCTCATCCAGACCCTGCTCGATTACAACATTATTCTCATTAGATTCGCCAAGCACAACAATCTGCTTGTCGCCTCTCTTAAGATACACGAAAGGAATACTGTCAACTCCTGCCTGTACACTCTCAAGCGGAATATAAATCACATCATTAACTGTTTTTGTAATTATCTTGTTGCCGGTGGTCATTGAGGGCCTGAGGATAGGATCGGAACCGTCAACCTCAATAAGAACTTCAAAAACCTTTGCATCTGCATTTGGTAATTGTTCCCCTATATTGGCCACTGAAAGAACAGTCCCGGTATAGGATTTCTCCGGAAAGGCATCAACGGATATTTCAACATGCTGATTTTTTTTTACTTTGCTTACATCTATTTCATTGACATATGTTTTCGAGATCATCGATGACATGTCGGGAAGTGTTGCAACTACATTATCCCATGGATTTATTGATGAGCCAATCTTCCGTTTCGCACCTGATCTGTCTCTTTTATAAATTACCATTCCCGGTGAAGGAGCTTTAATATCAAATTTTAGAAGAAGATTCTGAAGATCGCTAACACGTTTTTGTTGTTCGGCAAGATTGGTTTTATTATGCCTCATTTCAGATTTGGCCTGTTCAACCTTCAGGGAATAACCTCTGATTGCCTGATCAAGAGACCTGTTAGCCTTGTCAAGAGAAATCTCTGCCTGCCGTATAGTTGTCGGAGGTTCATATTTTGACTGCTGAAGAGTTATTGCAGCCTCTTCAACAGTAAATCTTAAGTTTTTTATATTGTCACGTAAATTACTCAGGTTGACTGCGGTATCCAGGATTTTCATTTCCATGTTGGTCTCAGATGTGATGAGTCTCTCAAGTTCATCTTTCAGACTGTTCTCAAAAGCTGTCCTGTCGAGTGTAGCGATAAAATCACCTTCTCTGACTACCGTTCCTTCAGGTACCAGATCCTGTATTTTTATATCCATTACCCGTATATTCCTGCTCTGGGTAAATTCAGGTCCTCTTATGTCAGTGGAGTTTTCTGCCTGCAATTCTCCGGTAGTTGTCACAATGATATCAAATTGTCCTCTCCTTGATTCAACATAAAGATTTGAGATATCTTTCTTTGATGTCATTTTGCCCATTACTATGAGAAATACTATAGCAGCTACTGCAACGATACCTGTAATAATGATTGTTCTTTTCATTCGTTTTTAAAATTTTATGAATCTGCATTGCATCCGGAATGTTCTAAATCCGGCAAATGCCCTCTGTAATTGTATTTATTAAGATATCAGAATCCGGTTCAAAAGTAAAAAAAGACATTTCTTTTCTTCCCTGTTAACAATATTTAACTCTATGGGTAAAAGACATCGATCGAACCGCTTTTATTCCGTATTTCTGTAAAAAGAAGGCGATTTTATAGTTTTTTAACTATATCGATCACCCCGTTTGCGAAATCATCAGCCTCAGCATCAGTTCTGCCTTCAGCATAGATCCTTATTACCGGTTCGGTATTCGACTTTCTGATCTGAACCCATCCATTTTTATGTTCAATCCAGATGCCGTCTCTCTCATCAATCCTGTGATCGCTGTAATGATCCTTCACCGCGGCGGCTATAACTTCGAACCCGGTTTCAGGGTCGAGAGCAAGCTTCTTTTTTGCAATTACATAATGAGGATATTTCTTTCTTAAGGAAGAACATTTCATACCTGATTTTGCCAGATGAGTAAGAAACAGAGCAATGCCTGCAAGTGCATCGCGGCCGTAATGCAGTTCAGGATAGATTACTCCTCCATTGCCTTCGCCTCCGATCACTGCATTTCTTTTCTTCATCTCCTCAACAACATTAACTTCTCCAACTGCAGCTGAATAGTAAGTACATCCCTGATTTTCAGTAATATCCCTTAAAGCTTTGGAAGATGATAGATTTGAAACCGTGCTGCCTTTTGTTGACTGCAGAACGTAATCGGATACTGCGACAAGTGTGTACTCTTCACCGAACATGGAGCCATCTTCACAGATAATTGCCAGCCGGTCGACATCCGGATCAACAACAAATCCTATATCGGCTTTTTCCTTAACAACAAACTTTGCAATATCTGTAAGGTTCTGCGGAATGGGTTCCGGATTATGCGCAAAATTTCCATCCGGAGTGGTATTCAGTTCATATATGCTTTCTACTCCGAGAGATCTTAACAGCTGTGGCACTATAATGCCCCCGACAGAATTTACACAATCAATTGCTACACTGAAACCTGCTTTCTTTATAATATTAACATCAACAAGCTTCAGGTCGAGAATCTTATTTATATGCTTTGTTCCCCATGAATCATCAAGGACAAGCGCTCCGGCTGAGTCATTGTCAGCAAAGCTGAAACTTTCAGTGGAGGCTATTTCAAGAACTTCAGTACCATCATTTGCAGAAAGAAATTCACCTTCTTCATTAAGCAATTTTAAGGCATTCCACTCAGCAGGATTATGACTTGCAGTTATAATGATCCCTCCATCGGCATGCATCCCCTGAACAGCCATTTCAACTGTTGGTGTTGTTGCGAGCCCGAGATCAGTCACATTTATTCCAAGACTTCTCAATGTGGTGACAATTAAGTTATTAACCATCGGACCCGATTTACGGGCATCACGGCCCACAACCAGATTCAAGGCAGTATTTTTGTGCCTTTTCTGAAGCCATGTTCCGAAAGCTGCACTGAATTTTACAATATCTACAGGAGACAGGCTTTCTCCCGGTTTTCCTCCAATAGTACCCCTGATGCCTGAAATTGATTTTATTAAAGCCATTTGTTATGAATTTTATGATATACAAAGGTGCAAAAAATTCAGCAAAAAATATTGCTAAATAATTGTACCTTTGCACCCTGATAAATGTTTGATATGGAGAACCGCAAGCCTGAAGGAAGGCCAGCAAGAAAATATGGAAAGCCTCAGGAAAGGGATAATCAGAAAAGGAAACCTGCAGGAAAACCGGTAAGAAAGTACGAAAAAACCCGGGAAAGGGACATTGACAGCCGTAAACCTGCTGCCAGACCGGTCAGAAAATATGAAAAACCATCGGAAAGAGAACCTGAGAGAAGGAAAATTGCAGAAACACCATTTAGAAAATATGAAAAACCTCTTGAAAGAGATATGGACAGGCGGAAGCCTGCAGAGAGACCGGTAAGAAAATATGAAAAAACTTCGGAAAGAGATATGGACAGGCGGAATCCTGCAGAGAAACCGGTAAGAAAATATGTAAAACCTCCGGAAGGAGAAATGGAGAGCCGGAAACCTGTAGCCCGACCATCAAAAAGTTTTGAAAAGTCTCAGGATAAAGTTATTAAGAGGACAAGACCTCTGTCAAAGCCTGATTCAAAAGGAGTTAGAAAGGTTACGACCCTGATAAGACTTAACAGATTTATTGCAAACAGCGGATTGTGCTCAAGGAGGGATGCCGATGAACATATAAAAAACGGACTTATTATAGTGAATGGACAACAGGTCTCAGACCTGGGCACCAAAGTCACTTATGATGATGATGTAAGATTTAAGAACAAAAGGCTTTCGTCAGAAAAGAAAGTCTATATCCTTATGAATAAGCCGAAAGATTATGTTACCACTGTTGAAGATCCTCATGCGGAACATACGGTCCTCGAGCTTCTCGGGGAAGATTTTCCTGAAAGGGTTTATCCTGTTGGCCGTCTTGACAAGGCAACAACCGGGGTACTTCTCCTTACCAATGACGGAGATCTGACAGGCAAGCTTACCCACCCAAAATATAAAAGGAAGAAGATCTATCATGTATTTCTCGACAAGCCGGTAACTAAAGCTGATCTCTTCAAACTTACTGAAGGCATAGAACTCGATGACACAACTATTGTTGCCGATGCTGTTTCATATGCAGATCTGGATGATAAAAGCCAGATTGGCATCGAATTGCACTCAGGTCAGAACAGGGTGATCAGAAGAATGTTTGAAACCCTTGGGTACAGGGTTAAGAAACTGGACAGGGTTTATTTTGCAGGGCTCACCAAAAAAAATGTACAGCGTGGCAAGTGGAGATTCCTTACCGATAAAGAGGTAAGCATGCTGAAAAGAGGAATATTTTAATTGTTAAGATGAATCACAGGGCTGGATTTGTAAATATTCTAGGTAATCCCAATGTGGGGAAATCAACCATCATGAATGCGCTTGTAGGTGAAAAGCTCTCTATAATCACACCTAAAGCCCAGACTACCCGCCACCGAATTATGGGTATTGTCAATGGTGATGATTTTCAGATTGTATATTCAGATACACCCGGGATACTCAAACCCCGGTACAAGCTGCAGGAATCAATGATGAGCTTTGTAAATACAGCTCTTTCCGATGCCGACATGATACTTTATATAACTGATGTCAAAGAAAAATCAGCATATGAGGGTGAGTATATAGACAGGATAAAGGAATCAGGAATCCCGGTAATTATTGCAATAAACAAGATCGATCTTTCAAACCAGGAAGAACTTGAGAAAGTTGTTGAATCGTGGCACAATGCTTTTCCTGACTCACCGGTGATCCCACTGTCGGGACTGAAGGATTTCAATCTGAATGCTCTTCTGAATGCAATACTCGGGAAATTGCCGGAAAGCCCTCCGTTTTTTCCCAAGGATCAGCTCACCGACAAGTATGAAAGGTTTTTTGCTTCGGAAATCATCAGGGAAAAAATATTGATAAATTATAAGAAGGAGATCCCCTATTCTGTGGAAGTTGAGATAGAAAGCTTTCAGGATGAGAAGGCAATTTTAAAAATAAGGGCTCTTATACATGTTACCCGCGACAGCCAGAAGGGAATAATAATTGGTCATAAGGGATCAATGTTAAAAAGGGTGGGAACCGATGCAAGACGTGATATGGAAGATTTTTTCAAAAAGAAGGTTTTCCTTGAATTGTACGTCAAGGTTTCGAAGGACTGGAGGGATAAACCTCTGGCGCTTAAAAAGTTTGGTTATCAATAGAATGAATTTTTATGAGTAGAATAGTTGCAATAGTAGGCAGACCCAATGTTGGAAAATCAACGCTTTTCAACAGGCTTACCGATTCAAGGGAAGCTATAGTTGATGAAGTAAGTGGTGTGACACGCGATCGCAACTACGGCATGTCGCACTGGAATGGGGTGGACTTTTCTGTAATCGATACAGGCGGATATGTACAGAACTCCGACGATGTTTTCGAGGAAGAAATCAACAAGCAGGTTCATCTCGCCATAGAGGAGTCGGATCTTATCCTTTTCATGGTAGATGTAACAACGGGAATTCATGAAATGGATGCCTCCGTAGCATCTATGCTTCGAAGAGTCAACAAGAAAGTGATGGTGGTGGTTAACAAAGTCGATAATGGTGAAAGGCTGCTCGATGCTGCAGAATTTTATAATCTCGGTCTTGGTGACTATTTTCCGCTGAGTTCCATGAACGGAAGCGGAACCGGAGAATTACTCGATGAAGTTGTTAAAAATCTTCCTGAAACACAGCCGGAATTAATTCCTGAAATACCAAGAATAGCAATAGTCGGCCGTCCCAATGTTGGAAAATCATCACTTGTTAACGCTCTTCTTGGTGAAGAAAGAAATATAGTTACTCCTGTTGCAGGAACTACCCGCGACTCAATATATACAAGGTATAATAAGTTCCAGCACGATTTTCTTCTTGTTGATACTGCCGGATTAAGGAAAAAAGGAAAAGTAAGTGAAGATATTGAGTTCTATTCTGTAATGAGAGCAGTAAGGACAATAGAGAATTCAGATATCTGCCTTCTGCTTATTGATGCAACCAGAGGCATTGAATCACAGGATCTTAACATCATGTCGCTTATTCAGAAGAATAATAAGGGAATGATTGTTCTTGTGAATAAATGGGACCTTATTGAAAAGGAAAATAATATCACCACGAAATTCGAAACTGAGATAAGGGAAAAAACTGCTCCATTCACCGATTATCCGATTCTCTTCATTTCTGCAATTAATAAGCAAAGAATTCATAAAGTGCTTGAGCTCGTCGAAAGAGTCAATACCAACAGAAACAGAAAGATAAGCACTTCTGAGCTGAACGAGATAATGCTTCAGGTTATAAAAAATAACCCTCCGCCTGCTCTTAAAGGCAAGTATGTCAAAATTAAATATGTTACCCAGCTTCCAATTTATACACCTGCTTTTGCGTTTTTCTGTAACCTTCCCCAATATGTCCAGGAATCTTATAGAAGATATCTTGAAAACAGGATGAGGGAAAGATTTGATTTCACCGGGGTGCCGATAAGGATATTTTTCCGGAAAAAATGATCAATTTTGGTTTAATATTTGTTGATATGTAGTTATTATGCCGGAAAAATGAAGTTTATAAAATATACGGTCATATTTTTATTGCTGTACTCCTGCACCAAGATAGAGAAATTACCATCTGTTCCACGTATTGAATTCAATAGTTTCTCTGTATTTGACACAACGGATATACTTGGCAACAATGCTAAAGCCGGAAGGCTGAATTTCTACTTTGAAGACGGAGACGGAGATCTTGGGCTCGATTTGCCAACCGGGGAAGAAGAAGATACAACAAATATTTTCTTCAGTCTTTACAGAAAAACCAACGGGGCACTTGAACCTGCACCGGCAAATGATCCGCTGCAGCCATCAACCTACAGGATCCCATTCATGGAAAAACAGGGGCAAAATCAGATACTTAAAGGAACAATTTCCATAACCTTCCTCTATCTTTTCTATTCAGGCGCCGATACTATTGTTTATGATTTTTATATAAAGGACCGGGCTCAGAATGAGAGCAATACTGTTTCAACAAATGAAATAATATTGTCGGTAAACGGAATTTACAAAAAATAAACAATCAGACTTTCACTCCCATAATCAGGATATCATCAACCTGATCAAGAGATCCTTTCCAATCGAAGAAGAATTTCGACATGATTTCTTTTTGTTCTTCCATAGGAAGTTTTGCTACCTGCTCTATCATTTTCTTCAGCCTGGCAATCTTTAACTTTTTGCCTTCTGCGCCACCGAACTGATCAGGCAAACCATCGGAAAAGAGATAAACAGTATCGCCTTCGCTCAGATAGTATTCCTGGTCATCATAATACTTTTCAATAACTGATTCGCCTCCGACCGACGATCTGTTACCTTTAATATAATATGATTCACCGTCAAGAACAATTATTACCGGTCGCATTGCTGAGGCAAACCTTATGTGTCGTGTTTTGATGTTAAACTCACAGATTACCATATCCATTCCATCATTGGATACGCCTAGTTCCACATTCTGATTAAGTGTCGAAAAGATCTGTTTGTCAAGCAGTTTAAGGATTTCAGATGGCCTGGAAATTCTTTTTCTTGTCACAATATCCTGTAAAAGCGTTGATCCTATCATTGACATGAATGCACCAGGAACACCATGGCCTGTGGAATCGGCGCAAACCAGTATGAACTTGTCATCGTCAAGCTTGTCGAACCAGTAAAAATCACCGCTGACTATATCACGCGGATGGAACAGGATGAATGCATCCCTGAACGATTCCTTCAATTTTGAAATATCCGGAAGTATGCTTGACTGAATTCGCTTGGCATAATTTATACTATCTGTTATGGCAATATTCTGTATTTCAATTTCACCTTTCTGCTTCATAACAACACTTGTCCGGAGGGCAAGCTCTTTTTCAAGATATTCCTGTATTTTCTTCTGCGCCTTATCCCTTTCACGTATTATAATGAATACAGTCCCGGCCAGTAAAGCGATTATTCCCAGAATAAACCACCAGGTCCTCCATATGGGAGATTTGATAAAAATTTCGAGTGATACCGGGGATTCCTGTGATAAACCGCCTTCTCCCATTGAAACAACATTGAATTTATACTTACCGTCATTCAGATTGTATGAGACTTCCCTTGATGTACTCATCTTGCTCCATTCATCATCAAAATTCTCCAGAAAAGTACTGTAATATACTTTATCAGGTGAACTGAAGTTGATCCCTGAGTAGTAGATCCTGATTATGTTACGCTTGTTATATGGAAGAGAGAATGCCGGTTTGTAAGGATAAATCACATCATTAATTGAAACAGAATTGATGTTGGTGAAAGGAGGTATGCTCTTTCTTTTATCCTTAAGCTTGTCGTAGATGATTAATCCTTCTGTTGTTCCAATAAAAATCTTCTTGTCTTCTGATTCAAACATGGCATTCGGGTTACACACCCCGCCCCTGGCGAAACCCGTTCCAAAGACCTTCATTAAACCGGTTTCCTGGTTAAATCTCGAAAATCCCTTCTCATGACCTATCCATATATCATTTTCAGAATCAGACAGAATACTATAGCAATAGTTCGACATCAGGCCATCAGCCATTGTCAATGCAGATGCTGAATCATTAAGACATTTAAAAATTCCGTTCCCTAAAGTGCCTGCCCAGATGGCACCGTTCTTATCCTCGGCAAACGATAGTATTTTGTTCCTTGAACTACCTTGCATAACAGCTTTGCCATCAGTGATATTAAATTGATCATCAATGGAATACAATCTCACGCTCTCTGTTCCAATGTATATTGTTCCATTGTGGCCGCCCTCCATCAGCTTATTGATGCTGTTATGAGACAGACCATTGTTTATATCAAACCGTTTGATTTCATTAGCGCTCCTTTTGTCAAGAATAAGAACACCATTATTTGTTGCAAGCCAGATCTTGTTATTACTGACGATAATATCCTTTATAAAGTCAACTCCCGAATCACCTGAACGGAAAAACCTGGTTGTCAGTCCTGAATTATACCTGACAAACAATCCGTTACCTTCCGTGCCAATCCATAAATTCTTCTCATTATCAAGAAAATATGCTGTTATGCCGGATTGACCAACATACCTGGTAAGGTCAGTAAATGAAACAGATTTCCCGTTAACGGCATCAAAAAGATGAAAGCCGGAAGGGGTTCCAAGAATATATCTTTTGTCAAAGTCAGCAACATATATAATGTTATTGTCAGTTGACTTGCTTCCCGGCTGGTAATAACCAAAAGCATATGATTCAAGAATTGAAATGCCTTCATAATAAAACCCCATCCAGTAATTACCTTCCTTGTCCTGAAATACTGTTTTAACATCATTTGATGTAAGCCCTGTCTCAGTTTCGAAATGTTGAACAGATTCTATTGATTCAAAGTCTTCTGACAATATTAACTTCAAGGCGCCCGATCCGAAGGTGGCAATCCAGACAGACTTATCTGAATCTTCTATAATTTCCTGAACATCAAGTGATTCGAGCTCATTATGGTTGGAAAAACGTTTTATCTCATGGTTGTTGTCGCTGATTTTCAAATGATACAAGCCGCTTCCATTAGTACCGATAATAAAATCAGAGTTGTCGCCTGTACTATGAATTGAGGTTATGCTTGCATATTCAAAACCCCCTATTGTGCCGATAACTAATCCGGCGTTCTTTTCAAGGGTGCAGATCAGAATATTTTCCTGTGTCCCGATAAGCAGGTTGCCTGTTTTTGTAAAGGATGCTGAGAACATTACAGGATCAGATGAGAATAAGTATTGATTCACTTCTCCGGGCTTCTCCGGGTTAATTGAAAAAACAGCTTTTCCCTGGGGAATTACATAAATTAATCCATCGGGTCCTTCAATAATATCGCTGATACTTTTAGAATTATCAAGTTCAACAGCCTGGAGGGTGTTGCCTGTTGTATAAAAGACTGAACCATCGTTGAAGCCAAACCAGATCCTTCCGTTCTTATCCCTGAGGCTTGCAGTGGTATTACGGTTTTCAACCGAATCGGGATACTGAACTCTGAAAAAATTGAAACCGTCGAACCGTGCAATTCCATTACCTGTACCCACCCAGAGAAATCCATCGTCCGATTGGTTAATAGTATAAACAAATCCATTTGGGATATTCGTTGCAGCTTCTCCAAAATTCTTAAAGCTATAAGTCTGGGCAGATAATCCGGCTGAAAATAAAAACAAAAGCACAAGAGTGCTGGTTAATATTTTCTTAATGGCACTGAATCTCATTTTCGGGGTCCATTATTTCTTTGGCGTGATCTTCGTTATGGTAGTCTTAGGCTGGTAAACAGGTACTCCCCCGATTGGTGAACTATAGAATTGCAACGCATCACCTCTCTGATTTTCGAGTGTCATCACAACATTATTGTTTTTGACCAGCTCTCCCTGCCTTTTATGGAACTGGAAATCCAGTGACTTCCCAACCTCCTGAGGCTCGACAGGTATTTTGGATTCAACCCAGTTGTCCTCAACAGAAATCGGTACCTCTATCCCCTGTCTGTAATTCGAAACAACAAGAACCTTACCGTCAGTATCCCAGTCGAAATTTCTCTGTTTGACAAAGACAATGCCCGTATCAATATATGGATATATGTGTGCTACACTTTTAAAATCATTCCACATCCGGAATGTATATTCATAGGTAAATGCATTGGCGCCTTCAATAGCAAGATTGCTGTTGGGATCGCTGCTCAGAAAATACCTGTAAAGGTTTCCGTCATCGCCGGCCACTCCTTCACATACAATTTTAAAGATATAACTGTTCCATCTTTCATTAAAATCGCCTTCTGAAGGATTAAACGGACCGAAAACATAATATTTGTTATCATACCTGGGCTCTGATCCAAAAACCCTGGAAGCCAGCAAATTGCCTTTCTTATAATTCAAGCCGTTATCGAGGCCTTTTGATTCCTCATTTTTTTCAGGGTCTACTCCCTTTCCGCCGAAGACCGAGAATAATGTTTTGGTGTTGAAATCGCCCTGTATCTCATCATGCTCGCCTCCGCAATCAGGATCAAAAACCTTTATATAGAATGGCTTCTTGAAATCCTTCAGAATTGTAAAAAAGAAAATCTGGTTAAAATCATCATCACCCCACGATGTCTTACCCTGTTTGCCAAAGGTAACGAGGAATGGAATATTTTCATCTTTCCCCGGAACTGCCTGCCCAAATGTAAGATCAGCCGGTAATTCTGCAATCAGTAATATCAAAAATAATCTGTATATCAACTTCTTCAATTTCATCAATCTCAAATGTAATTAATTTTCACAATCAGGGCTGATCTCCAACTTTAATATTTTTTGAAATGCATGTTTCCCTGATTAGTCCGCCAGGCTCAGGCTCTGTTGAAACAATAAGCTGTACATTGTAAACCCCGGGCTTTAGATAAGTCTTATCAACTTTGCTTCCTATTGCAATAGTTTCATCCCCGAAGTTCCAGTAATACTGAGAGATCTTCCAGCCGGGAAGATTAGTTTCTTCAGCGCTCAGATCAATTCTCTGACCGGGGGATGTAGTGTCGGGGCAGGTAATATAAGCTTGTTCAATCTTTGTAAGTACAAGTGTATCAGACTTTTCATTATACGAAATCTCTTTTGTGACAAGGTTTATAACATCAAGCTGTACGATGTATGTACCCGGACCATTATAACAGTGTTCAACCAATGCTCCCTGAGCTTTAGTTCCATCACCGAATTTCCATTCATAACGGAATGGCAGAGTATCGAACTTAACGGCATTCTCTTCCTGAAACCTGTAACAATAACTGTTTTCCTCAAGGGAATTGCATGATGCTTTTCTGATAATCGTTGATACAAATTCAAAAATATCATCATTCCTGCTGCGGTTTGAAGCGAAATAACCTGTCTGAAGGTTCTCCCCGGCAACAAGTGCAAAATCGTCAAAGGCTGAATTTATCGGTTCCGGCAAAAGCATCGGATCCTCCCAGGAACCTGAATAAAGAGAGGTGAAATATACATCCAGTCCGCCCATTCCACCTTTTCGGCCCGATGTAAAGTAGAGTCTGCCGGTAGGATGCATGTATGGATAGTTTTCGGCAGCCGGAGTATTTACTTTTGGTCCGAGGTTTTCAGGCTGTGACCATTCTCCATTGACAAGTTCGCTGCAGTAAATATCTGATCCTCCATTTCCTCCGGGCATATCTGAAGCAAAGAACAGGAATTTTCCATCGCTGCTGACTGATGGGTGGCCAACTTCATACTTTTTACTGTTAAAAGGAAAAGGACGCATGGAAACAAGATCGTTACCTGAAAGTTCAGCAATAAATATCCCGCTGTGATTTTTAAAGTTCTTTTTCTTTACATCTTTTCCGGTTTCGACCTCACTTGTAAAATAAACTGTTTTCCCATCCGGTGCAAAACATAGCGGTCCGCTGTTGAAAAGGGAATTCCTTTCGCTGTTCAGCTCCTTTGGCTTAATCCAGTCCGATGTATCTTTTTTCTCAGTCAGATAGATACTGTAAAGCCGCCGACCGTCAAACGAAGTTCTGTCCTTTATCCCGCTGAAACGCCGGTTGGAACAGAAAAGAATTCCATCTTTCATTATCACCGGCGAAATATCACTGAATAAATCGGAGCTGAATGACATCCTCTTTATTTTGTAAACAGAGGGTTCCTGTGCATTCAGTGGCATGAATGAGATCAGCAGAATTATTATGATTATATTTTGTGGTCTTCTGCTCATTCTCTAAAAATACCTTGGGTTAGCCGCACTCACTTTATAACCGAACTCATATCTTAAAATAAACTCACTGGATCCTTTTGAGAAAGATTTCATCCTTCCTACAGGATAATCATATGAAAAGCCAAGCATAAGCTGAGGATTAAGCTGCAGCTGAAGTATTCCCACAGCTACTTCTTCCGATGTTCTCCATGATCCTCCAAGCCATAGTAAATCAGCAAGAATAAAATTGCCGTTTATATCGAATTGTGTGAGTTTTCTGGTGCTTTGAAGCGAATAATTTACCAGGACTGATGGCTTGAATTTCAGAAATGGGGAGAGTGTCAGAAGTCCTCCAGCCGAAAAAATCATATCGTATTCGTTAAAACTGTGAAAAGCCTGAACAGAACCTGATCCTGTTTTACTATAGCTGAGGAATTTTGGAATGGCCACACCTGCAAATAGCTTTTCACTGAAATAGTAAACCCCTGCCCCAACATTTGGAAGTGCATAGGGTTTATCGTTTCCTGAAAAAACAGGATCACCGGTATCTGTCAGAAGTATCCCGGTATAGTCTGTATTCGACAGATCGACTCCTCCCTTCAGTCCAAATGAAAGTTTCCCTTTTCCAAGTCTGATATGATAGGCATAATTACCATAGATGCTTGTTGACTTTGTAAATCCGAATTGCATGAACTGCGCCATTATGCCCAAGGCCACCCTGTCATTTTTCATCGGTGTATGAAGCGAAACTGACTGAATCACAGGCGATCCGCTGGTTCCCATCCATTGCATCCTGTAAGAAAGAAAGGTACTCAAAGCTCCTCTCGAACCGGAATAAGCAGGATTTATCATCAGACCATTCTGAAGATACTGACTGTACACCGGATATCCCAGGCTAATCCTGCTGGAATCAGATACTCCCTGACCTTTTATGGAAGAGCCTGCAAGAAAAAATACCAGTAATAATGTCAGCTTAATTTTATACATGCCAATATCTAAGTTCTTCAATATCTTTTAAGTACAACAAATCCGCTCTTTTTAAATACCTGACCGTTATTTTTTGAAACTATTTTCAGCAAATAGTAATACGTACCCTCCGGCAATTCAATCCCCCTGAAATTTTTACCATCCCAGTCTTTCCACTCCTGGTTTGTTTTAGATGTTGAAAATACTTCAGCACCAGCGCTGTTAACAATTTTCAGCTCAGCAATAGTCTGATTTTGCAGGTCAAGTCCTGTAATGATAAATAAATCATTCGAATTGTCATTGTTTGGCGAAAAACCTTCAGGTATAAAAATCTTATTCACGGTTAAATCGATAAGATCCTCAAGTTTACAAGGACCGTTTTCAATCGTC
>JBBQJD010000062.1:0-23357 GCA_038325595.1 Bacteroidales bacterium
TTTTCATCGGTTACCCTTACCCACCTGTTATCACATCTCAATCCATAATCCTGAGGAATAAGGTATGGTTCTGTCATGTCGATTACATTCGAGAGATAAACACCTGTCTTATAACCTGATTTCCTGTCGGGATAATTTTCCTGTGGCCCACGACCATACCATTGTACATAGCCGAGGCTTTTATCGAGTATCCAGTCCAATCCCACTCTGGGCAGCCATGCAGGCATATCGCCATCCGGAATGACTGAATGATCTATGGTCATTTCACCACTACTGCCAATATGATATGTATAATGATTTATAAAAGCACCACGACCTGTTCCCAACAACGCAACATTTTTTACTTTAACAATAATATTCTCATTATCAATAACTTCCACAACAAAACTCTCACTGACACATTTCAACTTATCCAGACCTGAAGAATACCATTCGGAAGCTGCCATCGCACCATAGCCATCTGTCCTGTGCCTGGTATTGGATGACCCGTATGCCCATTCATCAGTTTCATTGGCCAGGGGAGCCCTCCATACATTCAAGCCGGCACCTTTTTTAATCAGCTCCTTTCCCATGAATTTCATTGACGTGAGTGAACCGGATTTTTTGTCAAAGACATAATTGAATTCCTTTCCCACAATTAGTACCTTATTATCATCCTCCATCATTCCCACCTCTGATGAAGTGACTTCGGGTTTGCTAATCCCGGTAAATTGCCATGGCATATCCAGCTGGTCCCATGCAATTTCAAATCCCGGCTCAGCCCATAATGATTTCCCTTTCTGCCGGAAACTGACCAGCAGTCGGTATTCAGCACCTGCTTTAATCTCGGGCTTTTTGTAAGGAACAACTACTGTAGCTTTCTTCTGAGGCTCAAGGTTAACAGGAAGAAATCCTCTTTCAAGTGTTTCACCGTCTTCCTGGAGCATCCATTGAACTTCCAGTTCACTGAGATTTGTAAAAAGATACCTGTTATGGATCTCTATCTCACCTTTCTCAGATGAGATAAGCTTTGCAGTTGCAGGTTGTGCTGATTTCTTTATCTGCCACATCTCCGGCTGAGGAGTGCGGTCGGGCCATATGGCTCCATAAGTTCTTGCTCCTATTCCGTAACTGTAAAATTCACCATCCACTTTCAATTCTTCAAAATCAAGCCATAATGAAGCTTTCTTTTTAAGTGAATCTGAGGGAGTTACAAGTAGCTTTGGTTTTATTTCCTTTGGAAATATTCCCACCTGGTCAATGATTGCATCACATATATATACTGAAGTCTCCTGTCCATGGATCTCAACATTCCTCCCGATATTTACAGGGAATGGAGTATTTCTGATATTTCCCGAGGCAGGTATCATGTTGCTTTCAATTCCATCTATTGATACCGAAATACTTTTACCATTATATAATGCAATGACATGATGCCAGTTATTTTCCCAGTTGTCCGGCAGGCTAATCTGAACCTTATGTTTCCGGTTTGTCGTCAGATAAAATTCAAGTGAATCCTTTCTGATCTGATGCAGGCCAAACTGCCAGTTACCTTTTGTTATAAGCGTTCCGGCCGAACTGCTCAATGATCTGGGAAAAACTTTCAGGGATAAAGTCAGACCATTCCCATCAATCTCCAGTGCTTCATCCCTGTAAACCTCCACCCACTGATCGTGACCATTGAGGTCAATCCCTTTCCCTGATGCACCAGGGACAAGTTTAGCCCGGCCCATAACATTCACCTGGACATTATTGCCGGATGCATCTTTCAGAACTTTTATCTTTTCAACAATTCCCGTGCTCACGAAATCCCAAATTGCGCCGCCCATGCTCCTCGGATGATTGTAGAAGGCTTCCCAGTATTCATCAAGGCCACCTCCTCCGTTTCCGGTAACTGCAAGATACTCATCGAGAAACGATGGTCTGGGATCAATACTATCGGGCACAAGAAAAACATTGGTCAGAAGATCATACACCTCCGGATACCGGGGTCCGATAATATCTTCGCATTTATGAGCGAATGCATTTCCTCCATACATCCAGAAACGGGTCTTGTCATATTTTTTTCCTTCATCAATAACCGAACAGATATTATCTCCTTCGCCGCTTTCATTCCCGGCACTCCAGATCAGAATTGATGGATGATTTCTGTCGCGCAATACCATTTTTCTCGCTCTTTCGCGATACATTTCTTCCCATTCCTTTCTTTCTGATACATATTCAGTAGCATGCGATTCATCGCCTGTTTCATCAACCACATAAATTCCATATTCATCAGCCAGTTCAAGATATCTTATTACCGGAGGATAATGGGAAGTACGAACACAGTTTATATTGAACCGTTTGAATATCTCAAGATCCTGTCTGATTGTTTCCTCATTCATTGTATGTCCAAGAACAGGATGTTGCATATGGCTGTTTATGCCGTTAAGCTTAACAGGAATCCCATTGAGGTAAAAAATCTGGTTTCTTATTTCTGTCTCTTTGAAACCTATTCTTCCTGTTATGGCTTCAATGACCTTCCCTGAAGAATTGATCAGGGCAAAGGTGAGCTTATAAAGGTTTGGATATTCGGCTGACCATTTTGCGGGATTTTCAATATTTTCAGCAATACTGATTGTTTCTTTGCTATCAGGCTGCACGGAAAATTTTTCAGAGACCATTTCTTTTACAATCCTTTTTTCCGAGTCATAAAGGATTGTCTGCAGTGTGAAATTATTAACAGCAGTTTCAGTATAGTTTTTAACATCAATAGTCAGGTTAAGCTTTGAATTGATATAATTATTATCAAGATCAGTTACTGCATTCCAGTCGAAAATATGTGTCTTCGGAGTGGCAAACATCCATATATCGTCAAAAATGCCTGCCAGGCGCCAGTAATCCTGATCTTCAAGATAATAGCCATCCGAATATTTATATACATTGACTGCTATGGTATTCCTTCCGGGTTTCAGGTATTTTGTTATATTGTACTCTGCAGGCTCCTGACCACCTTCATTATAACCGACCTCTTTCCCGTTAATCCATACAAACGAAGCGGAAGCAGTTTTCTCCATTCGCAGGAAAATCTCTTTTTCCTTCCAGGATCGGGGAATATCGAAACTCCTCCGGTAAGAACCTGTTGGATTATATTCTTTTGGAACGGATGGCGGATCCGGAAGAAACGGTGTGCTGACATTACGAAAAAGGGGATCACCGAATCCTTGCATTTCCCAGTTCGAAGGCACATGAATTGTGTCCCAGTTTCTGTCATTATAAGTTACAGAGAAGAAGTTTTGAGGAGTACCTTCCGGAGTATCTGCATAATGAAATTTCCAGGTACCGTTGAGCGAAAGGTGATTAGGTGATTGTTTCCGATTATCAAGTAAAGCCTGATTAACATTATTATATGGAATCAGTGGCACGTGTCCGTCTTCCTGATTCAGTTCGAAAACACTGGTATTCTCAAGATAATCATAGATATTATCCAGATAATTAGAGTTCTGTGCATAAGAAAGAACATAGAAAAAAGAAAAAACAACCGGAAGCAGTATCCTTTTCATAATCATTTGTTATATTGAAAATGAAATATACGGAAAATTCCTTAATTTGAAGCACCGGCCAATAAATCCCCCGGAGGCATAGCCGTCAACACAACAATCTCTTTAGAGGCTTAGGTTGGATGGGTTCTATTTTTACCTTTCAGGCTTAAACATTTCAGTACATTTGTGAGTTTTTTATAGAATTTATTAGTTTAACTTTAGATTATAAACTTAAACAAACCACGGAAAGGCTTAGGAAGCATTCATCACTCGTAATTTTATGCTAAAGAAAATCCCTCATACCTATGTAATTGTATTTGCCATTGTTGTCTTTTCTGCCATGCTTACCTGGATAGTCCCGGGCGGAATGTTCGACAGACAGGTTGTCTCAGTAAATGGAATTGATCGTAATGTAGTCATTCCCGGATCATTTCATTATTCCGGAAACAATCCCCAGACATGGCAGGTATTTTCAGCTTTGTTTGAGGGATTTGTGGATAAGGCGGACATTATCATTTTCATATTAATTATCGGCGGGGCTTTCTGGATAATGAATGAAAGTAAGGCTATCGATGTTTCAATCCAGTCATTTCTGAGGTTCAGCAAGAGGATTGAACATAGCAGTATAATCAGGAAAATCGGAGCTGACAATCTTATCTTCATCCTGATAATGACAATGTTCAGCATCTTCGGTGCAGTTTTTGGCATGAGCGAAGAAACGATTGCATTTGTAATAATTTTCGTGCCTTTGTCTGTATCGATGGGATATGATTCAATTGTCGGAGTATCGCTCTGTTTCGTTGCGGCAGCTCTTGGCTTTGCAGGTGCGATTTTGAACCCCTTTACCATAGGTATAGCCCAGGGCTTGTCAAACCTTCCGCTGTTTTCGGGAATCCAGTACCGGATGCTCTGCTGGCTGATCATCAATATTGCAGGTTTTATTTTCATAATCAGATATGCCATTTCCATTAAGAAAAATCCTTTACATTCGAAGGTCAGAGATGATGATAAATATTGGCGTAACAGACAGAATAACAATGAATTGAATATTAAGTACCACACTCCTGTACAGGCTTGGATAATGTACGCTTTTCTTATTATTGTACTTGGTATATTCTCCTGGTATAATCCGGTTACTAAACTGGCAATTGGAAATAGTACCATGTCACTTCCGTTATTGCCGGTTCTTACCGTACTGTTTGGACTAACAGGATGGCCTGCTCTGAGAAAATCAGTACATTTTTTTATTATCAATCTGCTTGTATTCACTATTCTGATTCTGATAACAGGCGTGATGGGATATGGCTGGTATATTATGGAAATAGCCACCTTGTTTTTTGCGATGGGACTTGCAACAGGAATAGCAATGAACTATAATCCCGACAGGATAACAAAGCTGTTCCTTGACGGTGTGAAGGACATTCAGTCAGCAGCATTGATAGTTGGATTGGCCGGAGGCATTATCATAATACTGAATAATGGAAATATTATAGATACACTTCTTTATAAATTATCTGAATCAATTTCCGGAATGGGAAGAATGGCGGCTATAAGCATGATGTATGTGGTACAAAATTTTATTAACCTGGTAATGCCTTCAGGATCAGCAAAAGCTGCTCTTACAATGCCCATGATGTCGCAGTTTTCAGATCTTATAGGAGTATCAAGACAGGCAACAGTGATGGCGTACCAGTTTGGTGATGGATTCACCAACATGATTACTCCCACATCAGGAGTTCTGCTCGGAGTGCTGAGTGTTGCAAGAATTCCGTATGATAAATGGTTCAGGTGGGTTCTGCCATTGATTATTATGCTTCTTATTCTGGGATTCCTGCTTTTGATTCCTACAGTGTACCTTCCATTGAAAGGATTCTGACAAGATCCTTAAAATTAGAAAAGACACCTCGCGGTGTCTTTTCATAGTTAAAATAAACCCTTAAACCGGGATGGCCGGACGGCCGTGAAGAATTATAACATCGTTGAAAGAACTTCTTCTTTTATGAGCATAGGAAAGTATGCTGCAATAAGCTGAGTATTTTCAATTGTTTCCCTATGTCCCGGAGTTATTATTCTTTGGTGAAAATACTCTTGTCTGTTGAGAGCTTCATCTGTTTTGGAAAATCCTTCCGGAGCAAGAGCTTTGTCGAGTTTTCTGACACCAAAATAATTTCCGGTACATACATACTGAATGCTGAGCTGATCGGAAAGAACGATAAAGTTTTCACATTCCTTGTCTTTCACAACTGCGACAGTAACCTTAAGTAGTGAATTCTGATAGATGAAAATGAAAGCTTTTTGCAATTTTCCGTTTATAGAAAATCAATGAAGCGTTAGTTTCAATATCTTCATCAAAATTATACTATAAACAAATACAGGAAAAGGGTAACTCAACGAATGGTATATTTCAGTCTACAAACGGTAAAAAATCAAACATCCGGAAAAAATTTCAAAGTCTTTATTATCTGATTTGCACTCTTTTTACAGGATTTTAGGATTACCTTTGCAGGTAATAAATGGATTGTACCATGAAGAAAAATCTCTCAATGATTCTTGCAGGATTATTGATTATTTCCAGCCCCGGCTGCAGACAAAAAGTCGCAGAATCAAAAAACACAAAAGTTATAGAGATCAGAGGAATTTACGGAAGTCCCAATCCTTTCTGGGAAAAGAACATCAGGCTTGATGAGCTCAACGTAAACTCCATCTTTTTAAGTGGCAAAGCCATTACAGCAAAAATGATGGAACGTGCTGACAATGAAGGATTAAAAGTTTATGCTGAATTCCCTGTCCTGAATGGTGAAGATTACGTTGAAGATCATCCCGAAGCCTGGGCTGTTGATAATTATGGAAATAAAGTCAAGCCTGCTTCATGGTTTTTGGGAGTTTGTCCTACTGAGCCGGGTTTCAGGGAATTCAGAATGAATGAACTTACTAAACTTGCCCGTGAATTTGACCTGGACGGTGTATGGATGGATTATATGCACTGGCACGCACAATTCGAAGAACCGGAACCGATCCTCCCTGAAACATGTTTCTGCAACAATTGTCTTTCATCATTTAGAAATGCAAGCGGCTTGAAAATACCGGAGGGAAGTAATTCCCAGAAAGCAGAATGGATACTTGCAAATCATGACAGCACATGGCGTGACTGGCGTTGCACTGTTATTGCTGACTGGGCAAAGGAGATCAAAACTATACTGAACAGGGAAAGACCGGGAGCTCTTCTGGGTATTTATCATTGTCCATGGAATGATGTAGAATTTAATGGAGCGAGGAGAAGAATACTGGGACTAGATTATGAAATGCTCAAGGATGTAATTGATGTATTTTCCCCAATGGTTTACCACGGAAGAATGGGAAGGGAAGCTGAATGGGTAAAAGAGAACACAGACTGGTTCTGTGAAAGACTACATGCAAAAGGAAATTCCTTCCCGAAAGTCTGGCCTATTGTGCAGGCATATAATGATCCAGATACAGTGTCGGCCGAGGAATTTGAAAAAGTTCTGAAATATGGAACAGCTTCATGCTCCACAGGTATCATGATGTTTACCAGCAACGCAGTCGCAGAAAGTGACGAGAAGACTGAAATAATGAAAAAGGTTTATTCTGAAATGTCAGAAGATCAATAATATATATTATTTCTTAAAGAGACTGACTTTTAAAGCAGTAAGGCCTTTAGGTCCCTTGCCAATCTCAAAAGTAACTATATTATTTTCCTTAATTGTTTCCTGAAGGTTATTTGCATGCACGAATACACTCTGGTTATTCTCCATGTCGCGTATAAAACCAAAACCTTTTGAGTCGTTAAAGAAGGTTACTACGCCTTTTCTTATAAAATCATTCTTCTGAACAGCATCGTTTTTGGTAGCACCAAGCTCGATTCCATTTACATCGATCAGTATTTTTTTATTGGGATCAGGAGGAGTTGATGATATTTTACCATATTCATCAACATATGCGATCATATCGTCGAAACTGTTTTTTCCAGATTCTTTTTTAATCAGCCTTTTCTTGGCTTTGTCTTTTCTCTTTTTGTCTTGTTTGCTTTTTACTTCTTTTTTGTTCGATGTCTCCTGCGATCTTCCCATTAAATATTAAATGTTTTAGTTAATAAACTGATTTACTGTAATAGCTCAAAGATACAGATTTATTTCAGTAATACCATTATGTTTCCCTGAGAGAGGAAAGGAAAGTAATTAGATCTGATAATCAACCATTTATAATTTATTTTACTGTACTTTGAAAAAGGCTTGTTTCAGTCATATTATGAATGCCGCGTGAAGTAACTGCAGGATTGACATCAAGCTTTAACAATTCCGGCAGATTGCCAATGTTAAAAGCTGTCAGGTACACAAGCTTTGTTATTTTATAAAACTTATTGTATTCAATGAACTCAGGAAGATCCCCTGGAGTATGGTAATCATTTGTGAAGCCGGAAAAGATCCAGACTGACGGAATGCCAAACCTTATGAATGGGTAGTGATCACTCCTGAAATAAACATTCTGGGGATGTGAAAGATTGGAATACCTGTAATCAAAACCAAAATTCAATCCCGTTTTTTTATTTACCCTGTTGATGGATGCATCCAGTCCTGAACTGAGAAGATCGGATCCAACGAGATATAAACTATCAGGATTATTGCGTCCGATCATATCCATGTTGAGGCATGAGCTGATCTTTTCTAACGGCACAGGACAATTATTAATGAAATACTGAGAACCATTCATTCCCTGCTCCTCGCCTGTGAATGCTGCCAGGATTACTGACCTCTTTGGTTTTTCAACCATTAATGCCTGTGCAATCTCCAGAAGGGCAACAACAGCACTGGCATTGTCATCAGCGCCGGGGATTATTTCACCATCGTCTATTCCTCGGCCATCATGATGTCCGCACACCACAATATATTCATTTTTCAGTACAGGATCAGAACCTTCAACGACGGCAATAACGTTTCTGGAGGCAGATGAATATGTCTCAACTTCAACATCCATACTTACTCGTATACCGGTCACTTCTTTTGATGGCACCTGTTTTCCCTGTTTTATCATACCAAACATTTCAACAAGCTCATTTTCAGATATTTCAAGCATCTCTGTTGCCAGAAGATGACTAATTTCTGCTGAAGCAAACGGCAAAGATGGCCTGCCTGTTTGCACCGGTGCGGATGCAGGGGTGAAATTTGTTTTCTGTGAATCATACAGGGTGCCAATTCTCCCGGTAGGAATATAGTCGAAGCTTTTACTTCCGGTTGCAAGCCTGCTTGCTTCTTTCTCAATATTTACTATAGAAAGAACAGCAGCAGCTCCCCGGCTGCGTATTGCATTGACTCTTGCATTAAGCCTTACCGGCAGAGATCTGCCTTCAAGATTTTTATCCTGCGGACGCAGTTCATCAAGTATGACTACCACCTTTCCTGTCAGGTTGAGGTCATTCAGATCATCCCATCCGTTTTCAGGCTCACTTATTCCGCTTCCTGCAAACACAACGCTCCCACTGTAAGAGCCGCTTACAGTGAAATTCCCGTTGAATGCCTTACCAAAATAATAGAGCCGTTCTCCTCCGCCTTTTGATATTCTGATTTTTGTATTTGGCTGAAAAACAGATGTGACGGTTAATGGAACATCCTGATAGTACGAGCCGTCTTTCATCAATGGTTTAACCCCTGTATTTTTGAAGCAATTACCCAGGTAAATTGACGCAATTTCAAGTTCCGGGGATGGTGTTTCCCTGCCCCTGAATTCCTTTGCTCCCAGAAATTCAAGATGATACCTCAATTCCTTTTCCGTGATAGTATTCAATCCTCTTGACTGTGAATATGAGTTTCCACACAACTGTGAAAAGAATAACACTGCTGTTAACCAAAAAATAAAGTACCTTTTTTTCATAATCATTCAATTTTATATCTCATCGTTTTGACTTTGCTCCCTTTGCTACAACTCAGCGTACTTTGCGGTTAAAAAAGACTTTTGAGACGCCCTCGTCAAATTTAATCTTTGTATAACGATCACCCCATCTCCTCTTCTCCTCTTCTCCCCTTCTTTCTTCTTTACTTAACTGTCTTATCCATTGGACGGCCAAGATCCTGATACAGACCTGCTCTGCCCTTCTTGTCACCAACAAGTATAACAGTTGCATATTTTGCAACCTGGGCAGCCACAGCCCTGGGGACCACTACAACGCCATCACCATCAGCAACAACCACATCTCCCGGGCAAACCAGAACGCCTCCGATAGCAATAGGGCGGTTTACCGATTCCAGGTCATTTCTCCCCGGACGTATGCCACGGCCTTTTTTTCTCAGGTAAATAGGTACTCTTTCAAGACCTACTTCATCAGTATCTCTGCAGCCTGCATCTGTCACAACGCCAACAGCACCAAGCTTGAACCATGCCAGAATATTATTGGAACCAATGGAGCCGATATCCTTGTCCTCTACGTCATCAATAACAATTGCAGATCCCGGTCGTATAACTTGCATAAAAGTTTCGCTTGAGAACTTACCATAGAAATTTCCTTCCCATTCCTGAAATTTTTCAGCGGGAGTAGGATAAGCCTGTCTTTGGGTGGGTACATACCTTACAGTTACAGCAATGCCTCTGAAAACATGCTCAAAATCCTTTAAATCAACCCAGTCGGCATGAATTGCGGGATCAACCAGTCCGGTACCTGCAAGTCCAACCATGTCAAGTCCGTCTGAAACATCAGCGACTCTCAGGTCCTTGTATAATGCAAGGATTTTTGCATCATCTTCAGCAGAATAAGTTTTGGTTTCAATGAAATTAACACCTTTTTCAAGCGTTGCTTTATCAGCAGTCTGTGCAAAAATTGAAGATACGCCAAAGAACAAGGCAGAGACAACAATGAGCTTTTTCATAACTTATTTATTAATTTTTAATAATGAATCGATGAGAAATTTCATTTAAATATAGCTAAAATTTGCTTTCAATAAACTTCATTTTCAAGTGTGTAAAACAACCTGCTGCATATAAACCGGTTATGAATTTCCATATTTTTTTCTATCTTTACTTCATTAAACATAATCTCAGCATTTAAAAATATCTCATCATGATCCACAACATTTTTTCCAAGCCTGAACTTTTTTGGTTCTTCCTGGGTTTGGTACTCTTTCTTCTTGAATTGGTTCTTCCCGGATTCTTCATATTTTTCTTCGGACTCGGAGCATGGGTAACAGCTCTTGTATGTCTTATCGGTGAACCCGGTACCAATCTGCAGATAATTATTTTCGCAATCACTTCTGTGCTTGCACTTCTTGCACTGAGGAAAAGCATTCAGAAGAAATTTTTCTCAAACAATGATTACCAGTCAGAAAAAATAGAAGATGAATTTACAGGAAATGAAGCATTGGCTCTCTCAGATTTCGGCACTGATAAACATGGGACAGTTGAATTTAAAGGCATCAGGTGGAAAGCGGAATCTGAATCGTTAATTAAAGAAGGACAGAGAGTTATAATCCTGCGAAAAGAAAATTTCAAATTATTCGTTAAACCAAAAAATCATTGATATGGAAGGCTCAAGCACAACAATTATTCTTATCGGATTAATCTTTCTGGGATTCATCCTTATCGCGTCCATGATTAAGATTGTTCCTCAGAGAACAGCTATAATCGTTGAGAGGCTCGGAAAATACAAAGCAACATTTACTGCTGGTTTTCAAATACTTATTCCTTTTGTCGACAAAGTCAGATACAGGCATACCTTAAAGGAACAGGCAATAGATGTGGCACCGCAGGTTTGTATAACCCGCGATAATATTGCAGTTGAAGTCGATGGCATCCTGTACCTTCAGGTTCTCGATCCTCAGAAGGCTTCATACGGAATTGACAACTATCGCTTTGCCTCAATACAGATAGCTCAGACAACAATGAGAAGCGTGATTGGCAAGCTTGAACTTGACAGAACTTTTGAAGAGCGTGAAACCATCAACTTTACAATTGTTGAAGCTGTAGACAAAGCAAGTGACCCATGGGGTGTTAAGGTATCGCGCTATGAAGTAAAAAATATTTCTCCTCCGCAGAGCATCAAGGATGCAATGGAAAAACAGATGAGGGCCGAAAGGGAAAAGAGAGCTGTTATTGCTGAATCAGAAGGTACAAAACAAGCCAAGATTAACAATGCAGAAGGTGACAAGCAGGAGCTGATTAAAAAATCAGAGGGTGAAATGCAGAAACGTATCAATGAGGCTGCCGGACGTGCATCTGAGATTGAACAGCTTGCAAAGGCAACTGCAAATGGATTGAGGGCTATTTCATCAGCAATATCCGAAGAAAACGGCCTGAATGCAGTTAACCTTAGGGTTGCGGAACAGTATCTTATTGAATTCGGGAAGCTTGCAAAGGTTAACAATACACTGATAATCCCGTCGAACCTTACAGATATTGCAGGGGTCATTGCAACAGCCACCTCGGTGTTCAACGAAACTAAGGATAAGAAGAAATAGTTCCTTCCGGAATTTCTACTTAACCGCAAAGAGCGCAAAGATTATACGCAAAGAACGCAAAGAAATACTCTGAATATGAGATCTTTGCGACCTTTGTGATGTAATCTTTTGGAACCTACTACATAACTCGTTAATGAACTTTATATCTTTAAACCCCCTTTCCCGTTTCCCCCAGGGGGGCAAGCTAAGAGCATTTCTTAAAGTATGGTGGCATGCACTCCTTCCCCCGTGGGAAGGCTGGGATGGGGGTTTTAAGAGTTATAAGGTTTGATGTTTCTGAATTTTAAATCAGGCAGGAAACTTGCGGTTATTTTTTCTATTCAAAAATAAGATATGGTTTCACTTTCCCGGCTTTTTCATCTGAGAGAAGCTTATTGCTGATAAGATCATCTGCACTGTGTATTTTCCCCTGCAACTCACGGTACTTGAGAATGGAAGTGATTTCATATTTTTCAAGATATGGAATGCTGTCTAGCTGCTTATAATCAGCCGTGTTTATATTGATCCTTTTAACATTTAATTTATCAATACGTATTCTGTCTTTGATCAGATCATACGTTTCCGGAGGCAAGCCATAAACTTCCCTGAGCTGTTCAACACTGGCATAACTTCCCAGCAGGCGACGGTACCTGATAATCCGGGCTGCCAGAACAGGCCCGATGCCGGGAAGCCTTACAAGGGAAGCTGAATCGCAACTATTAAGCTCAATCGGAGGATAATCCTGTGCAGCAATTGTTTTCGAAGCAACATCTTTTCTGTCAGGAGTAACGACTACATAAGGAACCAGCCTGGCGGCTTTTGACTGATCAATTCCATATACCTTATTAATATCTTCAGGATTCCGGAATTTTCCTCCCTTATTCCTGTAATTTATAAGGGTTCCCGCTTCCTTTTCAGTAAGACCAAGCTGGATCAGTGTATCATATGATGACTTATTAGGATCAAATGAAAACAACTTGGCAGAGTAAGGACTCTTACTCTCTTCAAAGGAATGTTCAGTTGCGGAAGCAATATAATCATCTGTAAGATCTTCTACTTCCATGTTCTTTTCAGGAACAGTATATCTTAAACCAATTATGACAATTATAATAAGGAGCAAGAGAAAAGCAGACCGTCTTTCCCTCCGGGTAAATCCAAACCAGTTCCTGATCGGTTCAAAATCAATTTTCATTGTGTAACTGCAGTGAGACAATGCAAGTTAAACAATTTCAATTAGAAGATGTTAAATTTTTGCTAGAAAGGATATCCAATTCCCAGAACCCATGTAAAATCACGTCTCAGGCTGTAAGGGCGCCTCATGATTATCCATTTGGAACCATCTGCCAGTGAAGGATCACCAGGATCACGGAGTTTCATACCGAAATCAATCCTGCCGATGACAAAAGTAAAATCGAACCTGAATCCTGTTCCGGTTCCGACCGCGAGATCTTTATAAAACTTATTGAATTTAAACTGAGCGCCCGGCCTTGACACATCCTCCTTGTATGTCCATATATTGCCAGCCTCAAGGAACACCGCCCCTTCAAGTATCCAGAAGAGCCTGAACCTGTATTCTGCATTAGCTTCCAGCTTTATATCAGCAGTCTCATTCAGAAAAGCTATACTGTCGCTCCTGGTGGCTGATCCCGGACCAAGAGACCTTACCTGCCATGCCCGTATACTGTTTGCCCCGCCTCCGAAATACTGTTTTTCATAGGGAATTACCTGTGAATTTCCATATGGTACACCTACCCCTATAAATCCACGGTAAGCAAATGAACTCACATCATTGATTTTATAATTGTATCTCAGGTCAAGGTCAGTTTTTACATATTGTGCAAACGGAAGTCCGAAGATGTTATATGCACCATTTGTATTCCTGGCGCCCATCAAATTTTCAGCAAGGGAAAGCAAATTCCCTGCAGCCTCAAAGTTTACCCTGAGGAACCAGTAATCTCTGGATTTCTGGATTTTCTGATTATTAAAGATATATGAATATCCTCCACCCATGATCATAACATCTTTATAGGTTGAGGAGAGATATGGAGAAGCTTTTACTCTGATAGAAAATACAGAATCAATTCTTGGAAACTTCAACAGGTTCAGTTGAAGAGGATTTACTATATGTTCATGATAGTTACCTGCTCTCCAGTTATATCCAAAAGTTGCCGTAGCCATAGTCCTGTTAAAAAATGGCATTTCCTGGTAGTTATAAGCTGCAAGAATAGTAGTAGAGGGATTGTATTTCTTTATGAATCCCTCCGTCTTCAGAAATGGAACAATGAATTTCGGAAACCTCAGACTTGTTTCTGCTCCATATTCCTGTATACTTCTGATTTTCAACGTAGTATCCTTTTTTTGAGAAAGTGCTTCATAAGCTCCTTTAAGCTTCAGGCTGAAAAGCTCTGCTCCATGAAAGATATTTTTATGCTGATATATGAGGTTAAGCGCCCCTCCGAGATTACCGGCTGAATTAGTTCCTTCAAGTTCAATCTTATACGACTGCTGAGTAAGAAGAGTCAGCTGTATATTGCAGTTTATCATCAATAATGGTGACTGCTGATCAGCGGGATCATTGGAGTCATTATAGTATATATTTATAAGACGGTATACTCTGAGCGACATGAGATGCGCCTGCGTCTGCTCTGTATTCGTCACATTGTAAATAGATCCCGGCTTCAGATACAATGCCTGAATAATCAGGTCATATTTTATTTCAGGCTTATCATTTGATGTGATGAAATAATAGCCCTGATAGTTTATCGTATCAAGACTAACATAATACTCCTCGCCCCCTGAAAGCGCTTCACTCGGAATATAATCAGGATAGATGTAAATATTTTTTACCTGGTATATTGAATGCGGGGAGGTAATGACCCTCTTTGCATCATCGACCCTTGAAAACTTTCTGACATTATAGTATACATCCACCTGCCTGTTACCGGCAGTGCTGTCAATGCTGAAGCTGATATAGTCATTTGAAAAACCGTAAAAACCCTGATTCTTTATAAAGCGTTCAAACCTTGAACGTTCTGCCTGCAAAACATCAACATCGTAAGGTTCTCCGCGTTCAATCAAACAGTTAACCGAATCGAAAAAACATAGTTGCTTTATTAAAGTGTCCTCAATCTCATAGAACAGATTCCGTATTGTATAAGCCGGCCGCAGATTGACCTTATAATAAACATCTGACCTCCTGTCTTCTGTTTTTACGGTGTCTGTGACCTTTCCGTCAAAGTACCCTTTTGATGCTACATATGACTGAATTTCCTGTTTTGACTGAATGGTTGAATATGGATCAAAAATGACAGGTTCCTCACCAATATTTCTAAGCCAGTTATGAGGCCATTTTTCTTTGTTGATATTTGAAAGATTATACAGACCAAGGTAAAACCTTGTTCCAAAGATCTTTTTATTTGGCTGTTGTTTAATGTAAGGTTCCAGATCACTCTTCTCAACCCTTTCTCTGTTTACGATAATATTATTTTCATCAAGAAGAGTTTCACCATCGGGAACGTATTTTGTTGGATTACAAGAAGATATAATCAGAAACAAAAGATAAAGAGGGAGAAAAGATCTCAAAGAAGACATTTTTTTGTATCCAGGAATAATTTTCAAAATTTGTAAAAAAGTGTGATAACGCAAATATGTCCTAACTTTGGTGGTTGCCAATAACAAAAGTAGTTAATTCCTTCTTCAATGATAAGTAAAAGCAAAGCGAAATTTATTGTATCCCTTCAGAAAAAGAAAATAAGGGATGATGAGAAACTCTATGTTATTGAGGGAGATAAAATTGTAAAAGAATTTGTAGCCGCAAGAGTGCCAATCAAAGCTCTGATTGCCAAGCCTGAATTCATAAGTTCCCTTCCCTTGGACATACACAGTTTCATTGCTGAAATTGAAAGCATAACATATGAAGAACTAAAGCAAATCAGCACTCTTAAAACTCCTCATAATGCTCTGGCGATTATTCCAATGCCCGAACGCAAACTGAATACAAGTGAAATTCTGAAAGAGCTATGCGTTGGTCTCGACTGTGTTCAGGATCCGGGTAATCTGGGTACTATAATCCGTGCTTCCGGATGGTTTGGTATAAAGAATATAATATGTTCGGAAAATTCTGTTGATGTATATAATCCCAAAGTTATTCAGGCATCCATGGGAGCTTTACTTCATGTAAATGTATTCTACGCTGATCTTGAAAAGTTTTGCACACAGGCCCGGGAAAATCGTGTATCGGTATTTGGTTCTGTTCTGGTGGGAGAATCAATTTATTCACATAATCTTGATAATAAAGGTGTTATACTACTTGGAAATGAATCAAAAGGTATTTCGGAAGAACTTATGCCTTTAATTACTGACTTTATTATGATTCCAGGGTTTGGAGCTGCGGAGAATGGTATCGATTCCCTCAATGTGGGTATGGCAGCCTCAGTTATATTTTCAGAATTCAGGAGAAGAACTAATCGGTAAATTTTAATCTCATTAAGTGAGATGGGGATTTCTCACTGCTTTCGAAATGACATTTCAAGTAGTTGGATATGAGGAGGAAGAAGCGAAGACCTCTGCGGTTAAAGGATTTCATTTCTTTATCAATATCTTCTCCAGCTCCTCCAGGGTTCTTCCTTTTGTTTCAGGGATCTTAAAGATTGCGAAAATCAGCAGGAATATGCACATTACAGCAAATATCAGGAATGCAGTTGCACCGCCGAATTTGCTCAAAACAACAGGGAATACAAGGATAAGGATAAAATTTGCTATCCATATCGACATTACAGCCAGAGACATGGCTTTACTTCTCAGTTTATTCGGGAATATTTCCGAAATGACCACCCAGCTTATCGGGCCCAGGGAAGCAGCAAATGAAGCACAATATGTAAGGATGAAGAAAAGGATAATGAATCCTTCAAATTTTTTAAGATAAAAGGAAATTGAAATTGCAGTCAGAGAAATAAGCATTCCGGTAGTCCCGCCAATCAACAGAGGTTTGCGTCCTATTTTATCTATAAGTGAAATGGCAAGAAAGGTAAATATCAGATTTATACATCCTATAAATGCTGTCTGTATAACTGCACTGTTTGCTCCTGAACCCATATTCTGAAAAATAACCGGAGCATAGTACATTATTGAATTAATTCCGGTGATCTGACTAAATACAGCCAGGAATACACCTATTAATAATATGGGTCTTACACGCGGTGAAAAAACCTCTTTATAGGTCCCATTATCTGCTTCATTGTTAACCGAATCCTCTATAGAGCGGAGTTCAACAGCTGCAATTTCATTTCCATTCACTTTCTGAAGTGTAAGAAGCGCCTTTTCAGGAAATCCCTTCTGCACAAGCCACCGTGGACTCTCAGGCGCAAAGAAGAGAGTTATAAAGAATAATAATGCCGGTAATCCCATTACGACGAGCATCCATCTCCAGTTGTTATCGCCTGAATCGACAAGCAAGGCGTTTGATACGAATGCAAGCAGAATACCAATTACAATTGCTAACTGGTTCAATGACACAAGCCTTCCCCTTCGTTCAGCAGGTGAAACTTCCGAAATATACATAGGCGAGAGCATTGAAGCAATTCCCACTCCAAATCCACCCATGATCCTGAATCCTATAAAAACCGTAAGATCTGTTGCCAGTGCAGAACCTGCTGCCGAAAGAACGAAAAGCAAAGCCGCGACCATCAGAGTTTTCTTACGTCCAAATAAATCGCTAGGCTTGCCGGCAGAAATTACCCCAAGGATACAACCAAAAAGTAAACTGCTTACTGTCCATCCTAATCCGATATCATCAAGTCCAAAGTATGGTTTTATAAAAGGAGTTGTTCCGGAAATTACCGCGGTATCAAAACCAAACAAAAATCCTCCAAGGGATGCTATAGCACTGATAAGCAGCACATAATTCTTTCTGTAGTTTTCCATCTGAATTCAGGTTCATATTAGGGTGCAATAAACATAAGAATAAAAATCCATTAACCGCAAAGTGTAGCCCTAATTAAAATTCAGGAACGATTCTGGATTTTTCGCGCAATTGCTTCCGCAGCCCTCATACCATCCACAGCCGAAGATACGATACCTCCTGCATAGCCTGAACCTTCTCCGCATGGATACAGCCCTGAGATCCTTATATGATTCATATTCTCCGGATCCCTGGGAATCCGTACCGGGGATGAAGTTCTGGATTCGACTCCAAGAACTGCAGCTTCATTTGTAAGATAACCATGCATCAACTGACCGAAAAGCCTCAATCCATCTCTCAGCCGGCGACCGATTGATTTTGGAAGCCAGTTATGCAAAGGAGAAGATGTTACACCGGGAAAATAAGATACTTTTGGCAGTGAGGCTGATGTTTCTCCTGAAACGAAATCAGCAAGGCGCTGGGCAGGAGCCATTTGTGTATGTCCGCCATTCTTCCATGCTTCACGCTCAAGCTCCTTCTGAAATTCCACTCCGGCCATTACGCCTGAAGAGCTATATTTTGCTAAATCTTCCGGTTTTATCTCAACCACTATCCCTGAATTTGCATATGGGGAATTTCTTCCTGAAGGGGACATTCCGTTTACAACAACCTCTTCCTGCGATGTAGCTGAAGGAACAATGAATCCTCCCGGACACATGCAAAATGAGTATACTCCTCTCCCATCTACCTGTTTAGCAAGGCTATATGATGCAGCAGGAAGAAATTCTCCTCTGGAATTTCCATGATATTGTATCTTGTCAATCAACTCCTGGGGATGTTCAACCCTGACGCCCATGGAAAACATTTTCATCTCAAGATCAATATTGCGCCTGTTGCAGATCTCATAGATATCTCTTGCCGAATGTCCGGTTGCCAGTATTACAAAATCAGAGCTGTATGTTTCATTATCTGCAGTAATAACACCTATTATCTTTTCATCCTTTATTATAAAGTCAGTAACCTTCTTTTCAAGCAGGAATGTTCCTCCGGCATCAATTATTGACTGACGTATTTTTGATATCACTCCCGGCAGCTTATCAGTACCAAGATGAGGATGGGCTTCATATAAAATGTTGGTGTTGGCACCGTGAAAGCAAAGCAACTCCAGAACCCTGGCATTGTCGCCTTTTTTTTTGGAACGGGTATACAGCTTGCCATCCGAATAGGTTCCCGCACCTCCTTCGCCGAAACAATAGTTACTATCAGGATTAACTATCTGTTCACGGCTGATCTTTGCTATATCTATTTTACGCGATGACACATCACGTCCCCTTTCAAGAATTATGGGCCGGATTCCAAGCTCGATCAGACGCAACGCTGCAAATAATCCTGCAGGTCCTGCACCGACTATAATTACTTCTCTGTTATTTGTAACATTTAAAGGCATGAATGGCCTGAGAACCGGAACAGGTTCATCGGATCCTGAAAAAACTTCGACAGTCAGGTTTACCCTTATATTTTTTTTCCTGGCATCAACTGACCGTTTGATTACCCTTACATCCGTAATATCAGCCAGGTCTTTACCGGAAAGTGAAGCGGAAATTTTTCTTATGGCTTTTTCATCGGCTGCTGCAGCCGGAGAAAGGTTTATCTGGAGTATTTTACTCATTATTCTATTCAAAATGAAATGATAAAATCCACAATTGGGATTTCATCCTGTCGATGGCATTAAAATATTCTGTATGTCCGGGAGATGCTTCATTGACAAGTACATTGCCAAGGCCATTTGACATTTTCAGTTCGATAGAAAGTTTGAAATATGTGAGATAAAAATCGAATCCGGCTCCTAATTCATAATACAGATCGGGCCGTTTTACCCTGATATATACTGGTTTTTCATCATCAAACTCCTTTTTCCCGGCAAGATCATAGCGGAAATTCAGACCTCCGATTACATATGGTCTTATGTTATTCAATCTTTCTCCCTTATATTTCAACAACAGAGGGAATTCAAGAAATGACGATTCAAGCTTCTGGGGTATTGGATAAGGAACCTCATTCTTATAATAATTTATAATGCGCTGACCGAATGAAACACCAGGAAGAAATCTGAGATCAAGATATCTGTTTACTCTGAGATTGGTTACAACCTGAATATTGATGCCCGGATTCAGCTGGGTAACCTCAGGATATAATGAATCTGACTTGAGAAATTCCTGTGAAGGGGTGATTTTGAAATCCATGGAGTTGAATCCCACGGTAAATCCGAAATGGAGAAGTTTTTCATCGTACCATGATTCATTTTTTGGCTTTAATATCTGGCCGGTAAGGTTTTGTCCAATAAAAATAAGACAGAAGATTGCGATTATATGGCTGATGCTTTGTTTCAAATGGTCTTTTTTTCCCGGTATTATGTTATAACTATATAGATCAATGATTATTGTACATCTGATTTGAAACCTGTATAAATACTTGCGATCCCAAAGGAAAGTCTTTTCTGATTGATCTTAGTAAACCCTGCCAAAGATAGTAATTTTATAAACTCTTCATTATCAGGAAATTTCATTACCGTGTCAGGCAAATATTGATATGCTTCCCTGTTTTTTGATACTATCCGGCCGAATAAAGGAAGAATTCTTACAAAGTAAAAATAAAAGATATGTTTGAACGGGAAGGTGGTTGGCTTCGAAAACTCAAGAACCATTATCATGCCTCCCGGAAGAAGCACTCTGTTCATTTCTGTAAGTCCTTTAACCGGATCTGAGAAGTTCCTTACCCCGAATGCTACCATAGCCACATCATAGCTACTATCGGGAAAGCCAATATTTTCTGAATCTCCCTGGAATAGTTCGATTCTGCCGGATAGTCCTTTCTGTTTTATTTTTTCACGACCGATCACCAGCATCCCGGGAGAGATATCAATCCCGGTAATTTTTTCAGGATTAAGTTTCATGGCTGCAATAGCAAGATCGCCGGTACCCGTAGCTACATCAAGAATTCTGGAATGACGGGGTGAGCGGGAAATAATCCCTATCGCTTTTTTTCGCCATGTTCTGTCTATGCCCAGGGACAAAAAATGGTTCAGGAAATCATAACGACCTGCAATGGAATCGAACATGGCTCCAACGGCAGCTTTCTTATTCTCAGGATTGGTGTGGTTTTCCATTTTGGCAAAGATAAAGAAAAATCGGCACGAACTCACGGCTCTGTCCCTATCTGCATCGCAAAGCGGGAGCTGCCCTGTATGGCGACAGAGAAAAAGATAAACAGGCAAAAGAAATGAATAAAAGCTTTTTATCTTTACCGTTAGTAATTTAACAACACGAAAAATGACTAAGACAATCATGGTTACCGGCGCTACTGCAGGTTTTGGCAGGGCAACTGCAATTATCTTTGCAAAAAACGGATACAACATAATCATTACAGGACGGAGGAAGGAAAAACTGGAAGAACTCAGGAAAGAACTTGAATCTTACGGCAAGGCAAAAGTACTTTCATTGAATTTTGATGTAAGAAACAGGAATGAAGTACAATCCGTAATAGCCGGACTTCCGGAGGAATGGAAAAATATTGACATCCTTGTAAACAACGCGGGTCTTGCGGTTGGAATGGATCATATTGAAGAAGGAAATATTGATGACTGGGAAAGGATGATTGATACAAATATCAAAGGTCTTCTTTATGTTACAAGAGCAGTTGCTCCTCTCATGGTTGCAAGGAAGACAGGTCACATTTTTAATTTGTCCTCAATTGCAGGCAAGGAAGAATATGAATTCGGCAATGTCTATTGTGCTTCAAAGCATGCAGTTGATTCACTTTCAAGGTCTATGCGCATAGATCTCCTGAAGAATAATATTAAGGTAACCAATATAGCTCCGGGCATGGCTGATACTGAATTTTCAATTGTCCGGTTCAAAGGTGACGAGGCCAGGTCAAGATCGGTATATAAAGGTATTGATGCACTTACTGGTGACGATATAGCAAGCGTTATTTATTTTTGTGCCAACCTTCCAACTCATGTCTGTATAAATGATCTGGTTATTACCCCCACACAGCAGGCTGATGCCAATCATAATTTCAGGAAAGAATAGGTTTATAGGTTTATAGGTTTATACATTTGATAACACATAAACATATCATAACCAAATACATAAACACATTAATGCATCAACTTATCAACCCATCAACCTATCAACCCTTCAACCCTTCAACACATCAACTTATCAACAATCAACCCAACAATGTACACCCACGATTATCTGCTTGATTTTACAAAGAATGTTTTCATAAAAATGGGATGCAGCGAAAATCATTCATCAATTATTGCCGATGTTTTTCTGGCTGCTGAATTAAGAGGACATTCATCACATGGAATGTTAAGGATTAAAGACTATTACGAATTATGGAAATCAGGCAGGATAAATATTAATCCTGATGTAAGAATAATGCATGAATCCCCGAGTACGGCAGTAGTTGACGGGGATAATGCAATCGGGATGGTTGCCGCACGAAGGTCAATGGAAATTGCAATTGAAAAAGCAAAAACTGCAGGTACCGGCTGGGTAGCAACACGAAATTCAAATCATTTCGGAATTGCAGGGTACTACTCAATGATGGCTCTTAAGCACGATATGATTGGTATTAGTCTTACTAATGCCAATCCTCTGGTGGCTCCTACTTTTTCAATCAGCAGGATGATGGGTACCAATCCTATTGCGGTAGCCATACCGGCTATGAATCAGCCACCGTTTGTTGCAGATTTCGCAACTACCCCTATTGCGAGAGGCAAGCTGGCCGTTTCTGAAAAGATGGGTGAAAAGGTTCCTTTTGGGTTTGTTCAGGATAAGGACGGATTTCCATCTGATGATCCGTCAATCCTAAAAAGAGGAGGATCAATGCTGACTCTTGGTGGCGACAGGGTCCATGGAAGTCATAAAGGTTACTGCCTTTCGGCTATCGTGGATATTTTTTCAGCTGTGTTCAGTGGTGCCAATTTCGGACCGTTCGTTCCTCCCAGCGTTGCTTATTTGCCGGTCCTTGATAAAAAAGTCGGAGAAGGAACCGGACATTTCTTCGGAGCTATGAGAATAGACGCATTTCAGCCTGCACATGAATTCAAGGCAAAGATGGATGAATGGATTGACACATTCCGGTCAGCAAAATCTGTTAAGGGTGAAAGCCAGATTCTGATTCCCGGAGATCCGGAGAGAGAAGCGGAGGAGATCCATAAGAGAGACGGAATATCATTAGTTCCTGCAATTAAGGATGATCTGGTTGCAATTGCTCATGAACTGGGAATAAAGTTTGAATGAGAACTTTTTGTTTTATTGATTCATAAATCCCTGATCTTCAAGTACTTTAAGAAATGATTTTGAAAAAAGAATATTATCAGCCTTCTTATATCTTACATCTGTGAACACCTGTGCAAGGGTTTCTTTATTATTCTCCTTAACAAATTGTCTTGAATCGCTTCTCTCCTCTTTTTCTCTGTAAAATGATTCAATGGCATCGCGGGCATAA
>JBBQJD010000063.1:0-23209 GCA_038325595.1 Bacteroidales bacterium
TCTTCAGCCTTATCAGGGGGCGAAATAACAGATAATGGCGGTGCTGAAATAACAGCAAAAGGAATCTGCTGGAGCACCTCAGAAAAACCTACACTTACAGATAATTTCACTGTGGACGGCACCGGTTCAGGCAGCTACACAGGCAACATGGAAGGTTTGACTTCCGGTGTAACCTATTATGTCAGGGCATATGCCACAAACAGAGTCGGAACTGATTATGGAAACCAGGTAAGCTTCAATACTCTTACATTGCCTCCATCGTTAACAACTGCAGAAGTAAAATCAATAACTGCAAGTACAGCCATATCAGGTGGAAATATTACAGCTGACGGGGGCAGCCCTGTAACTGCAAAGGGTGTTTGCTGGAGCACAACTGAGAACCCAACAGTTGCCAACAGCAAAACCGAAGATGGTGCAGGAACCGGGATCTTTGTGAGCAACCTGATTAATTTAACCGGAGCAACAACATATTACGCAAGAGCTTACGCGACCAATAGTCAGGGCACTGCATACGGCAACCAGGTGACTTTCACAACCTCATCTGTGGTCGCGCCAACTTTAACAACTACTGTGGTGACCGGATTGACATCATCTTCGGCAGTATCGGGTGGAAGTATTACAAACACAGGCGGATCTGTGATTACGGCTAATGGAGTATGCTGGAGAACATCTGAAAATCCTACTACAGCGGACAATATAACATCTGATGCACCAGGCTCTGCCACTTTTGTAAGCAATATAACAGGCTTGACCGATGGTACAATATATTATGTTCGGGCGTACGCAACTAACAGTGCAGGAACATCTTATGGGAATCAGCTTACTTTCATCACATCTGTTACAGACATCATAGGAAATGTTTATAAAACAGTATTGATCGGTTCACAGGTTTGGATGGCTGAAAATCTGAGAACAGTTAAATTCAATGACAACACCGACATCCAGAATATAACGGATAATGCTGCCTGGGTAGCTTTAACAACTCCTGCCTACAGCTGGTACAATAATGATAATGCAAATAAGAATGTTTATGGAGCATTATACAACTGGCATACAGTGAATACAGGCAAACTATGCCCCCAGGGCTGGCACGTGCCGGGAGATGCGGAATTTAATACCCTGGAAATGCATCTGGGGATCTCTTCTACAGATGTTCATATATATGGATTCCGCGGAACTGATCAGGGAACACAATTGAAGAGTACTTCAACATGGGCAGAAAATGGTAATGGTACAAATTCATCAGGATTTAATGCCCTGGGAGCAGGTTACAGGCAGTGGATAACAGGGGAATTCTATGGATCAGGCACATTCACTTATTTCTGGACTTCCACAGATGATGCAATAAACGGCCATCCCGAAGTTGCATGGTACCGGAGACTGGATAATACTGATCCACGCATTTACAAAGGCACCACAATCAAGGTTGGTGGCAAATATATCAGATGCGTAAAAAACTAATATTATAGCTATGGAAACTACTCAAATGTTATCCGGGATTTACAAAATCCGCAAACTAAAGGACAGGCATCTTTTAAAAAGATTTGTCTATCCGCAGATGCAGGCAGAAATTGACTTTAGTGTTCCTGTTCCCGAATTAAAGAAAATTGAGTTTTTTGAAGATTGCAGTTCCCTGATTATGAAGAATGTAATAGATGACATTGGATATTATATCAATGAAAATTTTGTAAGTGAATTTGAGGATTCATATTAGCCTTGTCTTAGATTCCCCCCTTTCCTGCTTTCAGGAGCTTTTTTACCACATATATTAACTCCCTGCTAATTTCTTAAAGCATTAATTACTGGCTTTATACATATATCCCCGAATGTGACATCCACATGGTGAGCCAGAAGACTTATCCTTTGATTATCATATGTTTATAGGAATACCTTTTTGTACGCTATACAGACGGAATCAGGAATTTCACAAATGCATCCAGCTGGGCATCAAATTTTTGGGCTGTTTCCGTTCCAAGTTCTTTCAGGGCATTCATGTTTTCCTGTGAAGCATCGTCCATATCCGAATTCACATTAATTGGAAATCCGGTATTGATCCTGAGATATTGCGAGGGAGCTTTCACAGCAGAGTATATTTGCTTAAGCTGGTAATCAACAACTTCAGAAACACCCGACATCATTATATTCAGTGCAGGTTTGACCCATCTCACCATTCCCCAGTCTCTGGCCTGATTATAATCGTATGCCTCATCTTCAAAACCTGTCCCGAGTGATAGTATGGCCATGTCACGGGCTGCAAACTTAAATTTATTATGTACCTCCGCATAGGCGCAGAGGGCAGGATTATTGACAAACACACCACCATCAATGAGAGGGTAATTAATACCTGTCATTGATTTTATTTGTGAACATTCAAAATAAGTCGGAGCCGCAGACGTGGCTCTGGCGACATCTTTTACAAAAAAGTCCTCGCCTTCTTTTTTAGCTGCATCAAACTGATTAAAAAAATGGCCCTGTCTTCTTTTAATATCATAGGAAGAAATAAGGCATGGCTTAAGCAATTGGCTGAGCCTGATTTCACCAAAATAATCATCCAGGGCTTTCTCAAGTTCCATTTCAGGATATTTTTCATCAAGAATTCCTCCGGCGGTTTTTATCCTGTGTTTTAGTGAAGTGTCAAAAATCCTGTCGCCCCGCTCCAGATAGAGATTCACTACTTCCTTTGCGGTAAATTTTGGACGAATAGCCAATGATGGATCACTCAAACCAGGACATAAGTAAGCACAGGCAAGAATTCCACCGGTGCTGGTTCCGGCAATCAGATCAAAATGATCGGCAATTCTTGCATCCTTGTTGCCGGATGCATTCTTAAGCTTTTCTTCCAGGATTACCAGAATCTGTCCCGGAATAATACCTCTTATCCCTCCCCCATCTATTGACAGGATACGCATCAGTTTCTTTTTTGTTTTAACCATTGCTGTAAAAATTAAATCCGGAAACAATAAAGAAAGAACAGCGAAATTATTAAAGTTTGGTTTTTTATATTTACCTTATTTTCAATTCATTGAGCATCTGAATTACGTTTTCGACAAGCAGCTCACCTGCTCCCGGTGCAACTCTGGCACTGATTGGTTCATAATTGCCCTCAACATAGGCTTTACGATCCGGAATGTATCCGATGGAGCCGTTAGTCAGCTCAACAACAATGGTCCTGGCAAACGGGGATCTGTTCCTTATATAAGTACCGAGTTCGGTAAATACTTCACCCGGAAGACTAACTATTGCCAGATCATTACCAATAGCAAAAACCTGGATCTCAGCTTCAATTGGTTTTCCTTTTCTATTATATAACTCAATGATTTTAAAAGAATTGACGAAATCAAGAAATGGAGCAGCATCTGATTTTCCGTACTTGGCAACAGTAGCGCGGGCTGCAGGTAGATCATCAACCGAAAATTCGGCAAGAGGCAGGTTTACAACCCTCTTTCTTACCGTAATAGCATTGATATCCACAGGCTGCATCCGTGTATATGTCTTTATGACTTCTCCGGAAAGGACAGTGCCGAGCCGGGCTGCTTCAGCAATACTGCTCTGGGGTTCTTTGGTTTTAACATTTATGTGGTTGATATTTCCGGAACAGCCTTGTCCGAATAGTGTAACCATATTCTGATCTTTTATCTTGCCAAGAATACTTGAAAGCGTATAAGGAAGGTCCGCCGAGATCTCCATACCTCCTGTATTATCGAGATGCAAAGCGAAGTTCACATAAGTAGAAACAGGTTTTCCGTCATTTGTTTCAGCATAAAGAACAAATACCTCAGGATCAATAGGACCTGCAGGTCTGATAATTTTAGGATTCAGCTTACCCGGATTCCAGCCAACAGTTCCATCGGTCATGTAGAAACGCCTGTTAAAGCTGATAGATTCTTCATGGCCAAGTCCAAAAGAAAGCTTTGCAGGCTTTAAGGCGTCGTTGGCCTGTTTAATACTTTCTGCAATCAGACCGGGCAGTTTTTGAATATACGATGCCAGAAGATCCGAGCTCTGATCTCTGCTGTCTTTTTTTGGAATCACCGGACCAGTATGTGCATGAGTCGCGCTGATCATAACATTGTCGGCAGGGATTCCTGTCGATTTCTGAACCAGGCTTCTGACCTCTGCCACGATATCTTCGGAAACAGAGATAATATCACATGATACTATCGCGATCTTTCTGTTATCTTTTTCGATAACCAGTGCTTTGGAAAACAGGTCATCATGGATTTTTTCAGCTCCTCTTTCATAATAATATCCAGCCATTGGAATACCAAGAGGAGGTGTAATTTTTACTGCAGCTGCACCAATCCTGAGATCAGCTGCAGAGATTGTCATCGGGAGAAAAAGCATTCCTGATATAAACAAACTTAAGATTGCACTTCTGAAATTTTTCATTATAGTTTTTTTTAAATTTATTAACCGCGGAGGTCGCAAAGCAATTGCGCAAAGGCCGCAGAGTGTTAAGAAAGGAAGCTTACGGGGCAGGTTGTGACCTGCCCTAAGGCACCAGTAATTTTGCTATTTCGAATAAGCCAGAATAACTTTTCTCAAGGCATCGCCGATCTGTTCGCAGTTTTCAACTGTATAAGTTGGAAATGCAAAGCATGTAAAAGTATGTTCTTCATGCCATATCGCATTTGGTACATCAATATTTGAGTAATCAGCGCTTTCCGGATTTGTATATTCCTTCGATTTAAATGGAAATCCTGAACGTCCGAATGAAATATGTTTCTGGAATGCCTGCTCTGTATGACACTGCGGCCAGAATACTTTCCATACGGGAGCTCCTTCAGCAACGACCGCCTCGACAAACTGCCTGATGTTGCAATTCATATTGTCGACATCGAGCGAGAATGCCATTACAAACCATCCGTTGCGCCTTTCTGCTGTGTCTACAGGGGTGTACAAAACCTGTTTCAGATCTTTAATACGATCAATAACGATATGGGCATTTCGCTGGCGAGCTGGCATATTCCAGTTATCCATTCTTTCGAGTTCAGCAAGTCCTATAGCAGACTGCATCTCTGTCATGCGATAGTTCCAGCCAACCATGTTATGAATGTAAGGAAGTTTTTGTTCAAGCTCAAGCAGGCTAAGACGTTCCTTTACATCATAACCATGATCCCTGAAGCTCCTTGCAATCCATGCATACTCCTCATTATCAGTGGTTATCATGCCGCCTTCTCCACCTGTTGTGAATGTCTTGTTCTGACAAAAACTGCATCCGGCGATGTCACCTAAGGTTCCTGTTTTTTTGCCTTTATATGAGCCTCCAAATGCCTCGGCATTATCTTCTATAACGAATATTTTATGCTTCCTGGCAAATTCATTGATCTTATCCATATCGCACACATTGCCGTAAAGATGAACCGGCATGATGGCCTTGGTTCTACCATTGACAAGCTTTTCAGCTGATTCGATATTGATGCAATGATCATCGATATTAACATCGGCAAAGCGCGGAATTGCACCGGCCTGAACAACAGAGAAGCTGGATGCAATAAAGGTATAGCTCGGAACAATTACTTCATCACCCGGACCAATGCCCAGTGACGTAAGTGCAACATGAAGTGCAGCTGTTCCGGTAGCGACAGAAATTGCGTATTTACTTCCCTGCCATTCGGCAAATTTCTTTTCGAATTCCATGCCTTTGGGACCTGTCCAGTAATTTACTTTACCGGAGCGCAACACATCTTCAACGGCTTTAATTGCCTTCTCATCAAAATTAGGCCAGCCGATTTTACTGCTCTTTACAGCTTTGGGACCGCCCTGAATTGCTAGTTTTTCTGCCATATCTTAAATTTCATCTGATTAACTTTTTATAAAACTAGTTTAAATTATTTAAATATTCCAATCCTGGATAAAGTTGATATAAAGTTGATAGGTTTATTAGTTGATAAGTTGATACGTTGATGAGTTGATGAGTTGATGAGTTGATAAGTTGATGAGTTGATGAGTTGATAAGTGATACGTTGATAAGTTGATACGTTGATACGTTGATACGTTGCGGTTAAAAAAAACTTTTGAAACACCACCCCTCAGTGCCATGTCATCGCACTTTCAGAAATGCTCTTAGCTTGCCCCATTAGGCTCTGTTCCTCTCTCCTCTCCCCTCAGTCCTTTTTACCCGATATCTTCCCGATTTCTTCATGTTTCAAATTGTAATTACTTATAACTGTGATACTTTGAGGCAGCAAGCTTACAGTGAAACTGTTCGTTTTAATAGTTTCAGATGGTTCCAGCCGGAAATTTTCATCTGCAATGGTTTCCTGATTCACCTGGTATTTGAATAACGGCCCCTTGAATGTGTTCTTTTCGAAAACCAGGCTTATGTTGCCGGATTCAGGATTTTTATTCAGGATAATTATATTAAAAGAACCATCGGTATTCATGAGAGCTGCCAATTGTAATCCATCAGGCAGTTTCTGATTTTTCACATTGATGACGGATGCATATTTCTTTAAAAACCTTGTCACCATTGCATATCCATAATAAGCTTCCTTTTCAGGCTTTATTTCGGACAGATATTTTTTATTTTCAAAATCATATGTCCGGATAAGCTGCCATTGTCCGTCGAGATTTCCACGGTTAACAAAGCTCCAGCGGTTAATAGCATCGACGCCAAGGTTTAATGCTTTGATAATATCCGAGACATTTGACAGGGATGCTGCAAATGTTTTTGGACCGGGATTTGTACCTCTCCATCCCAGTTTCATGTTGCCAATCTCCGTCAGAAAAAATGGTTTATCATGAGCTGCTGCCCATTTCACCCAATCGGCTACAATTTGCTCTTTAGGCTGATCAATCCCCTGATAGCTGTGAATGTCATAGGCTCCAATGTATTTATCAAAATCAATCTTTGAAGCATCAAATGGTGGCATGTCTGTCCAGTCGGGTCCGGATAAAGGAATAGAAATATTCATGCTGTCCAGTTTTTCACGTACTGCTTTCCATGCGGTGGTAACTGGAGGAGAGGATTTACCATTTCTCCACCATGAGCCCCATGTTCCTCCCGGAGGCTCATTGGTTATACAAAAATATTTGATGCAAGTATACTTCTTTACCCTGATCAGGTAATCCAGCAAAGTGGCAATACCGTGTGAAAAATCACTTAATGACTTTGGTGCGCTGATAAGAGGATTGACACCCGGGTAGGAATTCCATTCAACATGACCCCACATTTGCTGTAAAAATACATCTGCGTCATTCTTCTGGCACCAGTCCAGAATGCGGAACAATACTTTCATTTCATCATTATCCCAATCAAACCTGTTCCGCTGAGGCTCATACATTCTCTGATCCAGCTCTACCCTGATGAAATCCAGACCCAACCACCTGGCATGATTATAGACCTGGTTCCAGGCTTTGGTATCTGATAGTGGTGGATTTCCTCCCCAGGCACTGCCTCTCGGACTAACAGTATCTGCCGGCCAGGTATATTTATGATTTTCAAGCGGCAGATCAAAAACCAGTGAATGCCATGAAGCTCCGATACCTCCCTTCATCGTATGGGCAATATCCTTTCCATCGATCTTTATCTCATAATTGCTTTTCTGAGCAAAACCAGTCTGATAAATACATGTAATAAGGATTATCAGAGAGAACTTAATGATGATTTTTCGTATCATGATAAATAGTTTATACGTTTATATGTGTATGCGTTTATAGGTCTATATATGTATTCCATTTTTGCCACCAAGGCACCACGCACCAAGCACCAAGCACCCTTCTCTCTCCAAACTTCTTCCATCCTCACTCCTCACGCTTCACCCCTCACGCCTCACTCCTGCTCTCTGACTCATCCTGTAGTCTGCTATTGTAATCAGCAATGTAGATAACAGAACAAGAATACCTCCGGTAATAGCCTGTATACCAAGCACTTCTCCAAGCCATATTGTTGCAATAGGCAAGCCGAAAAATGCAATGAGATAGTTCGAAAGGGCAACCTGCATTGCATCGAGTATCTTTAAAGCTTTGAAAAACAGAACCATGGAAAGGAAATTATGGAAAACAGTCAGAAGGGCCATACCCGTCCAGGTTTGCAGGGTAAAGGCAGGTATTCTTGAAAACATATAAGGTTCATAGTACAAAACAAGCGGAGTAAGCAATATTACAATTACAATATAGGTATAGAACACCATTTCAATTTCACTGTAACGGCTTGAGACTTTTTTGCATCCGACATTGTAATACGAATTCCCTACTATGGCTGCAAAAATCAGCAGGTTACCTATGGCATACCTTGAACCGAAATTCAGTTGCCTGATATCACCTGTTGACATCAGGACGACACCGGCAATGGCAATTATGAAGCTTAGCCAACGTATGCTGTTCATCTTTTCCTTCAGTATAAAAAAGGCAAATATTGCAGTGATCACCGGCAGGCAAAGTGTAAGGATTGCCGAGTTGCTTGCAAGTGAATACTGGGTGCCCCAGGTCATTAACACCTGAGCCGGAAAGGCTCCCAGCAATGCCAACTGTCCGAAAACAAGAAAATCTTTCAGCTTCTTTCCTCCTTTCCTGAATTCCTGCCTGACGAAAGGTGCCAAAAACAGAACAGCCAGCAGCATTGGTGCCCATACAGTGAAATATGGGCCAACCTGATCCTGAGTAAGCTTAATACAAGTAAACTGCAGCGACCACATCAGATTACATGCAAAAAGCAATATCCATGAGATAACTATTTTTCTCATTTACAGTCAGATAAAAATTGAGGCTTTCAGCCAGACTTTATTTTCGCACCTTTTCTGCTGCGTTTTTGATACCTTCTATCATCATATCAACATCCTTTGATGTCAACCTTGGATTCATGGGCAGGTTTAACTGACGCGCATAAAAGAATTTCTCCGCATTAGCGCATAACTTATCGGGGTAGTTGTACATTTTCTTCAAACCCGTGAAATGATAAGTTGGCTGATAATGGAGAATTCCCTGGATACCTTCCTCCTGGTAAAGAACTCTCATAAATTCATCACGGGACGCACCCAGCAGTTCCGGCTCGACACATAATGTGTAAAGGTGAAATGCATGATAACAATTCGGATCTTCAAATGTAGGTGTAACGCCCTTGATTCCAGTTATTCCTTCATTAAGCCTGTGACTGTTTTCCCTTCTCTTATCAATCATCATTTCAAGTTTGCGAAGCTGAGCCCTCCCCACTGCTGCCTGGGCTTCATTCATACGGTAATTATTACCCCAGTTACCATTGTCGTCTATGACATCAAAGTGCGATGGTATCCAGTAATCCTTTATACTTTCCTTATCGAGCTTGTATCCTCCGAATTCCCAGTGGGTCTGATCCGGAGCCCAGTGAGTTATGCTCATAACCCTCATACGCTGGATTTTTTCTGCAAATTCATCATTATTTGTAGTTACCATCCCTCCTTCGCCAAGAGTAACCATGTTTTTCAGTGAATGAAAACTGAAACAACCAATATCGCCTATGCTACCTGCCTGCCTGCCTTTATATTTGGCACCATGAGCATGAGCGCAGTCTTCCAGAACATAAAGCTTGTGTTTTTTTGCAATCTCCATAATGGGATCCATATCGCACATTTGTCCGCCATAATGAACCACATAAATGGCTTTGGTTTTTGCAGTTATCTTACTTTCGATTTGTTTGGGATCAATGTTGAAGGTTTTGGGATCAATATCGGCATATACCGGCTTGCCGCCTTCCTTCAGTATAACAAGAGACGTAGCGATAAAAGTAATTGGAGTAACTATCACTTCATCACCGGGTTTGATGCCAAAAACCTGGGTTGCAACATGCATTGCTGTAGTGCAGTTTGAGGTAGCGAAAGCATGTTTGACATCAAATTCCTCAGCAAATTCTTTCTGAAACAAAGCTACCTGGGGTCCCATCGTCTGTGATTCCTGTTTCAGTACTGCAAGCAGAGCCCTTTCTTCCTCCTTGTCATAAATTGAACCAAAAAAAGAATAAGGCACCTTAAGGGGAACTCCGTCATTCATCTGGTATCCTGATGTGATTCCGCCTTCTGTGTCAGAGCCGGTAAATAATAATTCCTTTTGTTTTTTCATTTGTATCTTTTTAAGTTGAAGTGTTGAAAAGTTGAAGTGTTGATGAGTTGAAAAGTTGAAAAGTTTATGCGTTTATGCGTTTATAGGTTTATTTTTATTCTGATAACAATTCCATCAGTTTGCGACGATGATTTCTGAAAGTTCAGTCAGATTGGTTTTTTTGTATTTATTATTTTACTTCAATCTTGCCTAAAGGATACCAGCCTTCAGGATCCTTTCCCGAGATGGCAAGGTTCACTTTCGGTTCATGAGACTGAACATCTACGATCCCGATCTCAAGTTGATAGGAACCGGCAGGCATGTCGATCGGAACAAATACTCCGTCATCGTAAAGATTGTCACCCGGGAACCATGAGTTTATATTTGCTTCAGTTATAAGTACTTGCGATGTTTTATCGTTTTTAAGTCTGACAGCAAGAAGATATTTGCTGTAGATGGGTGCAACGCCTTTATTATCCCACCATGACAGGAAGTTAATCTTTTCGCCCCTTGCAACAAATTCAGGATATGAGAAGCTGCGGAGAACAAACCTGTAACCCATCTTTTTAAGCCAGCGGTCGATAAGCGGCCGCCATTCATCCGGGACGCCCGATGACTTGGCATTGAAGGAAGATATGTGCCATTTCAATGTCTCATCAATGATGTAGTTTACATCCTCAACAGTATATCCCTGGCAATACTCACAGCTTCCCCTTTCCCCTTTCCAGCTTTTTATTGTACCACATACTTCGAGGCTTATTGGTGCTGTTTTCCAGGCATCCTTCATTCCGAAATTAATTATACCCTGGGGATAATAATCATACATATGTGTCCAGCCTGGTCTGTCTTTATCCTCAGCCCAGAAGCCAAGATCACCAATACAGTCAACCCGCCATCCCACATTTGCCTGTGACAAGCCATATTTATTTGTCTTTTCATCAGTAAGAAGCATGATCAAAGGAGTTTTTTTGAAATTATCGGTATATGCCCTTACAAGAGCCTCCCTTGTTTTATCAGTAAGGATTTCTGATCCTCTTCCCTCTCCCCAAAAACCTACGATTGAAAGATCAACTGCTTCAAAATCAGGGTGTCCGTCATATCTTTTGCCCAGTTCAGTTATGAGTTTGCCAAAATACTGAGCATATACTGGATCCTCAGCATCAGCTCTCCATCCCTCACCCGAAGTCATCCATTCATTTTTATCCCCGATCATGCTCCTGTACCAGTTGGGAATATCCGTATCATCGTTTATTTTTTTCCCTGAACCATAGGGAGCAATTCTCAGCATCAGCTTTTGCTTACGTTCATGAGCTGTTTTAAGGGCATGATCTATCATGGCCCAGTTATATTTTCCCATTTCAGGTTCAAGGAATCTCCAGTATACACGGAAATATGCAATGGAAGACATGGGATGATCGCTGGTTACCAGGTTGCCGTCAAATTTCTGATACTCTATCGGTTTACCTTCGGTCCAGCCAACACCTGTATTTGTTTTATCACCATTAAAACGCTGAAAGGTTGTGAAACCTATTCCGGGATTAGTAAGTACTTCATCTGTTTCATTAAATCTTACCGTAATTGTTTTCTGCGCTGATCCTTCTACTGTTATTAAAATAACAATAATTATGGATAGGATAATTTTTAATTTTTTCATCATTTTAAAAGCATTTATCATGTTGAACATTGCTGAATTTTACAGATGGAATTTACAGAATAATACCTGTGTGAATTAAATCGCTCCAGGAATTCCAATTCAGGTTAAAAAATAATATTGAAAACCTTGAAATACATGCTGATAATTGTAAATATAATATTGATCCGTTAATATATCAACAGGTTTTTAAGTTATTTTTATCGCCTCTTGAAAGTTTCGGGGAAGAATTTCTTATGAAAACATTTAAAAATGATGGATGCAGATATTACAATAATAGGGGCCGGAGTTGTCGGACTTGCTATAGCTGAAAAGCTGTCAGAATTATATGGAAACGTTTTTGTAATTGAAAAACATCCAACATTTGGTCAGGAGACAAGCAGCAGGAACAGCGAAGTGATTCATGCCGGAATTTATTATACAAAAAACAGTCTGAAAGCAAGGCTTTGTGTTGAAGGAAAAAACCTTCTTTACGACTATTGCAAAAAAAATGAAGTCCCCTACAACAATTGCGGTAAATTGATTGTTGCTACTTCTGAAGAGGAAGTTTCAATAATTAAAGGAATCAGGCAGACGGCAATGGGGAATGGTGTTGAGGATCTTATTGAACTTAATAAAGAACAAATAGCCGAAATGGAACCCAACATCTATGCATTGAAAGCTCTGTATTCACCTTCAACCGGAATTGTTGATACTCATTCCCTGATGAAAAGCTTTGAAACCCATACATTGAACAATGGCGGCAATATTGTTTATGGAAGTGAGGTGACAGGCATAAAACGAATTAAGAACGGGTATGAAATTACACTGCTCGATTCTGATAAGCTTAGTTTCTCTTTTACTACAGGAATAGTGATCAATTCAGCAGGTCTTACTTCAGATAAGATATCTGAAATGGCAGGAATGTCGGACGAGAATTTAAAGATATTGTTCTGCAAGGGCGAATATTTCAGGCTGAAGTCTCCAAAAAACAAGCTTATAAAAAGGCTTGTATATCCTGTTCCACATAAAAATATGGAAGGAATAGGTATTCATGTTACCATTGATATGGGCGGGGGAGTAAAACTGGGACCTGATGTAACATATCTTCAATCAAATACTTACGATTATAAGCTGTCATCGTTCAAGCAGGAAACATTTTTTAAATCAGCCCGGAAATTCCTTCCTTTCCTTGAGTATGATGATATTGCTCCTGAAATGGCAGGGATCCGTCCGAAAATCCAAAAGCCGGGAGACCATGAGAAAGATTTCTATATAAAGGAAGAAAAGGATAAAGGTTACCCCGGTTTCATAAACCTTATCGGTATGGAATCGCCCGGACTGACATCTTCCATTGCAATTGCAAATTATGTGAATAATCTGATATACAATAATATAACATATTCGTAATTAGTAATTCATAAAATCCGGATCATCCGGGAAGGAGGTTAATATGAAATCATCTGGTCTTTTTAATCGATCGTTAATTATCATTCTTATGAGTTTCCTTGCTGGTGGTTTATTCGCTCAGCAGCAATCCCAATCAGAAACATCAGAATTTGTGCCTCATTCAGGTCAGGCAGGTAAGGATGTTATCTGGGTACCCACACCTTATGATCTTGTGGATAAAATGCTTGACCTTGCACAGGTAACATCAAAGGATTACCTAATAGATCTCGGGTCTGGCGACGGACGTACTGTAATTGCAGCAGCGAAGCTTGGAGCCAGGGCTGTTGGAATTGAGTATAATCCCGATATGGTGAAGCTTTCAGAAGAGAATGCTAAAGAGGCCGGTGTTGCCGAGAAAGCGAAGTTCATGAAGGCTGATCTGTTCGAGACTGATTTTTCCGAGGCTACTGTAATTACGATGTTTCTGCTTCCTGACATAAACCGGAAGCTTAGACCCAAGCTTCTTGATCTTAAACCCGGTACGCGTATTGTATCAAACACGTTCTCCATGGGGGAATGGGAAGCTGATTCAGAAGCAAGGACAGATAATAAAAACAACAGCTGGTCAACTGCTTTGATGTGGATCATTCCGGCAAAAGTTGAAGGTTCCTGGAATTTTCCCGAGGGCGAGCTTGTACTGCATCAGGATTTTCAGAAAGTCACAGGTGAACTGCGAAACGGATCCGGATCTGAAGTAATCAGTGAGGGCAGGCTTACAGGCGATGTTATCAAATTCAAGGTTGATGATACTGTTTATACCGGGCGTGTAAATGATAATAACATGACCGGTACAACGATAAACGGTTCTGATAAGAATAACTGGTCAGCAACCCGTAAAGCAACAGTGGGCCGCACTTCTATAGCACACAGTAAGTAACAGATTATCAGGATATTTTATTGTGCTTTGCTCCTTAAAAGCTTCTGGAGCTCAGCCATTTCGTCCCGGTATCTTGCAGCTTCTACAAAATCAAGCTCTGAAGCTGCTTTTTCCATGCTCTTCCTCGATTTTTCGATAGCTTTTTCGAGGGCTTCCCTGTTCATATATTTAACAACAGGATCAGCAGCAATATCAGGATTCTCGGGTTCGACATAGGCATGGGCAACGCCTTTCCTGGTCAGACCGCTGAGGACTGATCCTGTTTTCCTGACTATCTGCGTTGGTGTGATTCCCATCGATTCGTTATATTTCATCTGCTTCTCCCTGCGCCTGTTAGTCTCGTCAATAGTCTGCTTCATGCTGCGTGTTATATTATCGGCATACATTATCACCTTGCCGTTCAGGTTACGGGCAGCACGCCCCGAAGTCTGTGTAAGCGACCTCGACGATCTCAGGAATCCTTCCTTATCAGCATCCAGGATTGCAACAAGGGATACTTCCGGAAGGTCAAGTCCTTCTCTGAGAAGATTGACACCAACAATGACATCATACAGACCTGTCCTCAGACCTTCCATAATATCAATACGGTCAAGAGTTTCAATATCGGAATGAATATAGCTGCATTTAATATTAAACCTGGCAAGGTAGGATGAAAGCTCCTCAGCCATTCTCTTTGTAATTGTTGTGACCAGGGTCCTCTCCCCTGCTTTTGTTCTCGCCCTTATTTCAGCCATAAGATCATCAATCTGGTTGAGACTCGGCCTGATCTCAATTGGCGGATCAAGAAGTCCGGTCGGACGGATCACCTGATCGACGAAAACGCCTTCACTTTTTTCAAGCTCATAATCAGCCGGAGTGGCGCTGACGTAAATTGTCTGTCCGGTGATCGCTTCGAATTCTTCTATCCTCATGGGTCTGTTATCGAGCGCTGCAGGCAACCGGAAACCATATTCGACGAGGTTCTGTTTCCTTGAATGATCACCCCCGAACATTGCCCGTATCTGGGGTACGCTGACATGACTTTCGTCAATGACAGTAATGAAATTATCAGGAAAATAATCGAGAAGGCAGAAAGGCCTGGTTCCGGGTTGTCTGCCATCGAAATACCTTGAATAATTCTCAATCCCGCTGCAATATCCCAGTTCCTTTATCATTTCCAGATCATACAGGACTCTCTGCTCCAATCGCTTAGCCTCTTCCCGTTTGCCAATATCATTGAAATAAGTAACCTGACGGACCATATCATCCTGTATTTCCCTTATTGCAAGGTTTATCCTCTCCCTGGTGGTTACAAAGATGTTCGCGGGATAAATAATATATTCATTGAGGATTTCAAGCCGGTGGCCGCTAACCGGATCAAAAGTGCTCAGCTCTTCAATCTGGTCACCGAAAAATACTATCCTCACCGCGATATCGGCATATGCAGGAAAGATATCTACTGTATCCCCACGCACCCTGAAGGTACCATGCTTGAATTCAATCTCATTCCGCGAATAAAGGCTGTCTACCAGCTTTCGCAGAAGAAGATTCCTGCCAATGTTCTGATCCTTTTTGATATGTACGGTGTTGGAATGGAAATCATCCGGATTTCCTATTCCATATATACATGATACTGAAGATACAACAATAACATCATGCCGCCCTGAGAGAAGCGATGAAGTAGCACTCAGGCGGAGTTTTTCAATTTCCTCATTTATCGAAAGATCTTTTTCAATATACGTATCTGAACTGGGGAGATATGCTTCAGGCTGGTAATAATCATAATATGAAACAAAGTATTCAACCTTGTTGTCAGGGAAAAATGTTTTGAACTCACCATAAAGCTGGGCAGCAAGGGTTTTATTATGGCTCAGCACAAGTACAGGCCTGTTAACCTGTTCAATAACGTTTGCAATAGTAAATGTTTTACCAGATCCTGTCACACCCAGGAGTGTCTGGAATGGAACGTCGCTTTCAAGTCCTTCTACAAGTTGCCTGATTGCTTCCGGCTGATCTCCGGTTGGTTTGAAATCGGAAATGAGTTTGAAATTCATCCTGGAAAAATAAAGTTTACAAAATTAAAAAAAATTAACCTGTTTCTGTTCGAATAAAAAAAAGGTGTCCTTTGGAGACACCTTTTTTATCTTATACATATAACCTCACTATCCCAGATACCCCTTCAGCAATCTGCTCCGGGAAGCATGTCTTAACCTTCTTATTGCTTTTTCCTTGATCTGCCTGACGCGTTCCCTTGTCAGACCGAATTTTTCACCAATCTCTTCAAGTGTCATTTCCTGGCAGCCTATTCCGAAGAAGAAACGGATTATATCCCTTTCTCTTTCAGTGAGTGTGGCAAGTGCCCTGTAGATCTCCCTTGAAAGTGATTCGTCCATCAGCAGCTTATCTGCAACAGGTGAATCGGAGTTTGTCAGAACGTCGAGTAAGCTGTTATCCTCGCCTTCAATGAAAGGTGCGTCAACTGAAACGTGTCGTCCGGAGACTTTAAGTGTATCAGTTACTTTTTCCTTAGGCAGCTCAAGTACATCAGCGAGTTCTTCCGCAGAAGGAGTACGTTCGTTCTCCTGCTCGAATTTGGAAAAAGCCTTGTTTATTTTATTCAGTGATCCTACCTGGTTCAAAGGCAGTCTTACTATCCTCGATTGCTCGGCAAGAGCCTGAAGTATAGATTGTCTGATCCACCATACAGCGTATGAAATGAACTTAAAACCACGTGTCTCATCGAATTTTTCTGCAGCTTTGATAAGGCCAAGATTGCCTTCATTGATCAAATCGGGAAGGCTTAGCCCCTGGTTCTGATATTGTTTTGCAACAGATACGACGAATCGAAGGTTTGCTTTTGTAAGTTTTTCAAGTGCTGCCCTGTCGCCTTTTTTAATCCGCTGAGCCAACTCAACTTCTTCCTCCACCGATATCAACTCCTCCTTACCAATTTCCTGTAAATATTTATCGAGTGATGCACTTTCCCTGTTGGTTATGGATTTGGTAATCTTTAGTTGTCTCATTCTTCCTCCCAAAAAATTTTCCGCAAAGATATTGCTTTATTATATAATAACAAAAATTATTTACTAATGTTGTTCCAGGGGGATTATTTAATTAAACCCCTGGGATCCAATTAGTTATATGGAAATACTGGATTAATTCCCGAATTGGTAATTGAATATTGTACCGTCAGGCTGGATACCTCCGATTGATTTAAGGCTCCTTTCGCTGTTGGTCAATTCCCTTGCATGAACGGCATTTTTTACCTTTACTCCGTTTATGCTCAGTATGATATATCCTTTTCTCATACCTATATCCTGTAATTTACCTCCGTTCACTTCACTGACTTTTACTCCATAATCCACATTCAGTTTTCTCATTTCCGATGAGCTGAGGGGCTCGAGTTTTGCTCCGAATACCACTTCTCCGCCCATCCCAGCTGTAACTACACCTGTTGTTCCTGATACATTTTTAAGAACTATCGGAATTGTATTTTCCTTGCCATTTCTAATATAAGTTACTGTGGCTTTATCACCTGGACGATGTTTTCCTACTTCAACCTGCAACTCCGCAACTGTGTTTACCGGGTTATCATCAAACTTAACTATAATGTCTTCTTCCTTAAGGCCGGCATCCCTTGCTGAACCACCTTCGATTATGCGGGTAACCAGCACACCCCTGACGTCGCTCAGATTATATTTGTCGGCAACCTCGGGATCAACATCTGTAATATTTACACCGATAAGAGCTCTTTGTACCTCACCAAATTCCTTAAGATCTTCAACTACTTTCTTTACAATTGATACGGGTATTGCAAATGAATTACCGGCATAAGCTCCACTGGGTGAAATAATTGCAGAGGTTATTCCTACAAGGAGCCCTTTTGTATTAACGAGCGCTCCACCACTGTTACCCATATTCAGGGCGGCATCAGTCTGGATGAATGACTCAATCTTGTAGTCTCCTTCAATCAAACCCAGGCTTCTTCCTTTTGCGCTGACAATCCCTGCAGTTACCGTTGATGTAAGATTAAAAGGATTACCGACAGCAAGAACCCATTCACCAAGTTTCAGCTTATCCGAATCACCATATTTTAAATATGGCAGATTTTCACCTTTAACCTTTAAAAGGGCAATATCTGTACTTGGATCCCTGCCAATAACTTCAGCTGTAAATACCCGGTTATCATTTAATGATACATCTACAGTTTCGGCATTTTCAATAACGTGATTGTTAGTAATGATATATCCATCGGCTGATATTATAACGCCTGAACCGAATCCCCTGACTTCCCTTGGCCGTGATTCACGTTCTCCATAGAACCATTCCATAATGGGATTTTCTGGTGCGGCACCCATCATTGATTTTGTACGGACATGAACAACACCATGGATGGTCTGTTCCGCAGCATAAGTAAAATCTATCTGGCCTTCCTGAGTCTGAAGGGTTGTAAGCAGCGCCCTGGCATTATCGATTTCGACCCTGGAGCTGTCTTTCATTACGCTCATTGATGGTTGCATCATGAATTTGGTATAAACAAACAAGGCAATTACTGCGCCCAGAAGAGCCATAAATAATGAACCTAACAAATACTTTGCTTTCATAACTTAATTGTTTTTAATTCTTTTGATCCTTTGTCATGTTTTCAACCCTTCTAAAAGATTAACTATCTTTATAACGGATTTCATAATCATTTGTTTACAAAGATCATGCAATTTTAAGATGATGTTCAGTATTATACAAATGTTTTAACTTGACTTTAACAAAATGATAATTCTATTTAACAAATAATGACTATCGGGAATCAGACATATAAATACTTTTATTTTTGAAAATCAATTATTTGCCCCGACCTTAAAGGGAGTATTTGATTTTAGCTGCGCCGGGCTTGTAAGCAGAGCCGGACTTGGTTCATCCCATCCTCAAGGGTAAAGGGCTGCCGAAGAAAAATTTAAATTTGCCATTCTGACATTGCTTCAATTCTGACAGGACAATTTGACACTAACAAAGAAACAAAAGCGAAATTATAGGTTCATTCAAATAACCAGGGTGTAGCATGCAGGGGATAAAAAAGAAAATAATGGAGAAAGAAAAACTATACGGAAAGACAATGAACGAGCTTATCGCCGTTACCAAACGCATCGGATTGCCCGGCTTCGCAGCCAGGCAGATAGCCGACTGGCTTTATAAAAAAGAAATTGATTCCATAGACCAGATGTCTAACCTTTCCAAAAAAACCAGGGAACTCCTCTCGGCTGAATATGAATATGGACTAACTCCGCCCGATCATGCAACTGTAAGTACCGACGGAACAAAGAAATATCTATACAGGGTACTCAGGGATAAATTTATTGAAACTGCCTATATACCTGATGATGATCGTGCTACAATTTGCGTTTCTTCACAGGCAGGATGCAAAATGGGTTGTATTTTTTGCATGACAGGAAAACAAGGTTTTCAGGGGCATTTATCATCTAATGAGATACTTAACCAGTTCAGGAGTCTTCCCGAGTTTGAAAATCTGACCAATATAGTTTATATGGGGATGGGTGAACCTCTGGACAATACCACCGAGGTTCTGAAAACACTCGATATACTGACAAGCGAATGGGGATATGGATGGAGCCCGACCAGGATTACAGTAAGTACGATCGGACTCATTAGCGGAATCAGGGAGTTCCTTGAGAAAAGCAGGTGCCATCTTGCAGTCAGTCTTCACTCTCCATTTGATGAGGAAAGAAGAAGATTAATGCCTGTTCAGAAGACAAACTCTCTTGAGTCTGTGCTCGAAATTATCAGAAACTTCGATTTCAACAGCCAGAGAAGGGTTTCTTTTGAATACATTCTTTTTAAGGGATTGAATGACACACCGCAACATATCAGGGAACTCGCAAGGATACTCAACGGAATCAAATGCCGCATTAATATCATTCGTTTTCATAAAATACCAGGTTCAGAATTTGAAAGTCCCGATGAAGAAACAACCAAAAGGTTTAAAGAGGCTCTTATTGCCAGGGGAATACTCACAACAATACGGGCAAGCAGAGGGGTTGATATTCAGGCAGCTTGTGGATTATTGTCAACACTTGAACAAAACAGGAAGATTTAGAAATGACAAGGCTTTTATTAAGTGTACTTTTTACACTTCTTCCATATTTAGTATATGCACAGGATAACCCCGTTGATCTGTTCCTTTCCGATTCTTCAATGCATCATGCGGCAGTATCTCTTTGCATTATTGATGCAGATTCCGGTGAAATCATTCTCGAACATAATTCTGTTAAAAGCCTTATCCCTGCTTCGGTTATGAAGCTTGTTACCACTGCAGCGGCACTAGAATTGCTTGGTCCGGAATACAAATTCAAAACAGTACTGGGATATACCGGATCACTGAACAAACGATCGGGAAAATTAAAAGGCAACATAATTATTAAGGGTGGAGGAGATCCTGCTTTGGGATCAAAGTACTTCACGGAACATTACCAGGACTTCCTTTCAGTCTGGATTAATGAGATTAAGCAATTGGGAATCAAAAAGATAAAAGGAAAAGTTCTCGCCGATGATTCGTATTATGACTTTCAGCCGGTACCTTCAAAATGGCTCTGGGAGGATATTGGAAATTATTATGGCGCCGGAGCATACGGCTTGTCAGCCTTCGACAACACTTTTGAAATACATTTGAAAACCGGACCGGAAGGTACGCTTCCGGTAATCTCCGGTATTATACCTGTCGATTATAATAATGAACTGTCTGACTGGCTGATATCCTCAGGCACATCAGATGAAGGCTATGTTTTTGCAGCTCCATACAGTTCTTCAGGCTGGATTGCTGGTACAGTCCCGGCAGACATGAAAGATTTCATATTAAAAGCATCAGTTGCCGATCCGCCATTGCTTCTGGCAAAAATGATGGATAAAAGGCTTGAAGAAGAGGGAATATCAATATCTGAAGAACCTGCCACTATAAGAACAGAAAAGAATATTCCAACTGACGAAATTATTCCTGTCAAAGAAATACGCTCTCCTCCCCTCTCAGCAATTATTGAAGTTCTTAATCACCAGAGTGTAAATCTTTTTGCGGAACACCTGCTCAAGGAGATGGGGAAGCAATTCAACAATGATGGATCAACCTCATCAGGACTGCTTGTTGTTGAGGATTTTCTTCGGAATGCAGGAATTGATACTGACGGATTGTTCATTGAGGATGGAAGCGGACTATCTCCGCTTGATGCCGTAACTTCATCCGGACTGGCTCATTTATTGCTTTACATGAGGACGAGCGGAAAGTATTTTCCTGAATATTATTCTTCCCTCCCGGATGCGGGTCTTGATGGCACACTCAAAAATTGTTTCAGAGATCCTGTTTTCCTGTCAAGATTAAAGGCAAAAAGCGGATCAATGACCAGGGTAAGAAGCTATACCGGCTATTTTACGACCCTTTCGGGAAGGAACATGATCTTCAGTATAATAGTAAATAATTATACGGGCCCGTCAAGGAATGTCGTTGCGGGAATAGAACAGCTTATCAGGACGGTAATGATCAACAATTAAATATCCAAACCGTAAAGGGCGCAAAGACTTCTCCTCGTTCTTTGCGTTCTTTGCTATTCTCTGCGTGCTACTAAATAACTCTTTTTATCTATATGAAACTCTGTGTAACTATTTCGAGATTAAAAACTTACACAGAGAACCACAGAGAACCACAGAGGTACCCAGAGTTATTTTTTAGTAAATAAGGGTTTAAATGAATTGTAACAATTGTTACAATATGTATTTTGATTTCCTCTGTGAAACTCTGTGACTTCTCTGTGAAACTCTGTGTAAGTTCTTCAATGGTTCTGTTTCCCGCATTTTTTACCCCTAAATCCCCCGAGGGGGACTTTTAATTTGTTTATCTTCAAAACTTCAAGTTATTAAATTTGAAGTTACTACCTTTTCCGTAGGAGGGAGACTTTGCGGTTATTATGGTTTTTGTCTATAAGTGCCTAAATATCTATTCTGGCGTATTTTGCATGTGTCTCAATAAACTCCCTCCGCGGTGGAACTTCATCACCCATAAGCATTGAAAATATATGATCTGATTCAGCCGCGTTTTCGATTGTGACCTGTCTCAGGGTTCTTGTTTCGGGATTCATGGTTGTTGACCAGAGCTGTTCAGCATTCATTTCACCCAGACCTTTATATCTCTGTATCCCGACGGATGATTCTTTTCCCTGTCCCATTTCGAGCACTGCAGCCTCGCGCTCTTCCTCGGTCCAGCAATAGCGTTCTGCCTTCCCTTTCTTAACAAGGTATAACGGAGGTGTGGCAATATAGATGTTGCCTCCTTTGATGAGATCCTGCATATACCTGAAAAAGAAGGTCATGATGAGGGTGGTTATATGTGAACCGTCCACATCAGCATCAGTCATGATGATAATCTTGTGATATCTTAATCTACTGATATTAAGTGCTTTACTATCATCTTCAGTACCTATGTTTACTCCGAGTGCAGTAAATATATTTTTAATCTCTTCGCTCTCATATATTCTGTGCTGCATTGCTTTTTCAACATTCAGGATCTTGCCCCTGAGGGGCAGAATAGCCTGGAAATGGCGGTCGCGGCCCTGTTTGGCTGTACCACCTGCCGAATCACCTTCTACCAGGTAGATCTCGCAATGAGAAGGATCCCTGTCGGAGCAGTCAGCAAGCTTACCCGGCAATCCGGAACCAGAAAGAACATTTTTCCGCTGTACTAGCTCCCTTGCTTTTCGGGCCGCATGCCTCGCAGTTGCTGCAAGTATTACCTTCTGGACTATTATCCTGGCATCTTTTGGGTTTTCCTCAAGATAATTTGTTAGCATGGCACTCACGGCCTGATCTACAGCACCCATAACTTCTGAGTTTCCGAGTTTTGTCTTTGTCTGGCCCTCAAACTGAGGCTCGGCAACTTTTACTGAGATTATAGCTGTGAGACCTTCACGGAAGTCATCGCCGTTTATATCAAACTTCAGCTTTGAGGTAGCGCCTGAGTCCTCGGCATATTTTTTAAGAGTACGCGTCAATCCCCTCCTGAATCCTGCCAGGTGTGTTCCTCCTTCAATCGTGTTTATATTATTTACATATGAATGTACATTCTCAGAGAACGAGCTGTTATACTGAAGAGCAATTTCAACAGGAATCTCCGTTTTATCATATGTGATGTGTATTGAATCTTCTATAAGCCTTTCACGGTTTGAATCAAGATATTCGACAAATTCTTTCAGTCCCAGTTCAGACCG
>JBBQJD010000064.1:0-22866 GCA_038325595.1 Bacteroidales bacterium
GGCAAAAGCAGCAGGCTTAAAATAGGTAAATGCTGCCATGCAACATTTTTTTACTGCAATGCAGGTTTTATGTTCTGATTCACCCTGAATAAATTATCAGGATCATATTTTTTCTTTATCATTGTCAGTCGCTCATAATTAAATGGCAGGTTTTTTAAATTTACGGATAGGCTCGCTGCAGAGCTTTTTCATATTCTTTTTCAGCCTTGGGCCAGTCACGTTCAAAAAGTATGGCAATGGTTGCTATTGTAGCATGAACCTCTGCCAGTTCAGTATCGAGCTGAAGAGCCCGGTTTGCGGCTTCTGCTGCTTTTGGCCACGCTTCTTCCGGAGCCATATAGCTTGCTTCTGCATATGTTAAATGAATCTTTCCTGTATAGTTCTTCCAGAAACCATACCTGTCGGAAACCCTGATTGCCTTTCCTAAAATCTCTTCACTTCTGAGATCTTTGACGCTATCTCTCTTAAATAATATTGGATATGTGAATACAAGCGTAGTTAAAGACAGCAGTATCAGAATCCCATAAAGAATTTTTGAGCCTGACATTTTCATGAAGCCCTTCTCCTTCACTCTGAAATTATCTTTTATTACTTTTTCCCGGGCTTCAAAATGCGGAACTTTTTCATCATCAGTCACAACAGTCTGTTCACTCTTTAGTCTGTAGATAATATCCTGTATCGATGAAGACAATTTATTAATCTGATCATGGTAGTAGGTTTTATTCAAATTGTCTTGAGAATGATCTTCATTAGCTCTCAGAGGTCTGTTGACTCCTGCAGATTTATAAATAAACTCTATACCGCGAAGTGGTCCGTTCAGAACAGCTTCACACATCTGAACATCGTCTTTATTGAGATCATAAATTCTGACCGGAAGCACCCTGGATGCTACATTTCCTCCGGGAAGTCTGACTTTTAATCCAAATTTATCCTGTGAAGCAAGATTGACAAATGCCTTAAATTCGTGTTCCCAGGCAAAGGAATTCGGATCGCAATAAGTACGGGAGATAATAGGAATAAAGACCAGGCATTTTAACTTATCAATGAGTGTTCCCTCCACCTCATGTGATTCCATAAGTCCATCATAAGGATTAAAATCAAAATAAATGCTGATTTCCTCTTTGAAAGTGGATTCCAGTTCTGTCGTTAATTCCTCCACAAACTCACTGACCCACTTGTAACCTCTGTTGTCCTTCTGACGATAACTGATGAATATGTCGTATTCATAGCCCGTTATTATGCTTGACATATGAAGTCATGATTTACTCATTAATTTGTTCCTTAACTATAACAAAATAAGGCAACTAATGTTAAAAGCAACCTAAAGTGATCCAGATTCCTCACCAGGCTAAGCATTTAGGTTGTGGATTAGGATTGGTTTTATGCAAGGATTTTGTCGTAAAGCATGGAAGAAAGATCTGGTACGAATCCATGCCGGGCGAAGGTTCAACTTTCTTCTTTACAATTCCAATTGAACTGAGCTGAAGGGAATTATCTGATATGATAAAGTAATTTGGATTTAAGCGGAATTGACAGTTTAATTCAGGCTTACTCCATTAAAGAAAGAATCTTCAATCATAATGAAATTAACATCTACACCTACAGATGAAGAAATGTTTTCTCCTTTTTCCATTATGTCAAAATCTCCTTCATCATAGATCCAGTTTATAACATATTTCTTGCGTTTCAATAAAACCATACTGATCTTAAGAAGAAGCGAACGATAGAAGATAAGATTGTTTGTACTCAGATATTCAAAATAGAGATCAACTTTGGTAATTTCAGCCGGATCTGACAGATACTTATCAACCCAGTTATCAATCGTTTCGCTGAATTCTTTAATATTTGCATTCATTGAACGTCCCTCTATCATTATAATACCATCCGGATCAAGAAGGATATCCGGAGTTGACAGGGTCGGAAATATTCTCATCTTCTGCATCAGCATCCCATAGAAAATAATCAGTTTAATAACTACTACTGTTTAATACTATAACTAAATTCTATTCATAAAAGTTCTAGATTTTATTTGATTTTTGATCAATACTTTCATGATGATGCGTTCCAAACTTATGAATTGATAAAATATTCATCTTTAAATAATTCATAATGTGATATTTAATTGTTAATTTTATAGAAAGTTCTTTAATTTAATCATTCCTGCTAAAATGAAAAATAATTTTAGTTTGGTTAAAAAGGGTGATTTTTATATATTGAAGAAACTCACATATCCGCATTTTAAGGCCTATATAGACCTTTCCAAACCCATACCTGAAATAAAGGACATTGATTTTTCTGAAACATGCAGCCCATCAGCAATGGAGAAAGCTATAAAAGAAATGGAAGTCTTTCTTGATGATCTAAAAGCTGATGAGTGGAAGAGGTATTAGTTTGGCCCCGAACTGTGAATTGTATAATAATTTCCCAAAATTGTGTAACAAAATTAGAGCCGCTGCATATACTTTTGCTATATCTCTCATACGGTTAAGTTTAGTTTATCTCGACACATATCCCCCGAACTGGGGATATGTTGTTTTAAAGATTGCCTGCCCTGACAACTAATGCAATGGCAGACTCAAAGCCCCGTTTAGATAAGAGATTAATCCTGGCTTACAGAATGGTGGAATCCGGCTTGAATTATTAGTTTACTTGCATTCCGGACATTTAGCAGGACCATCTTGTTTGGGTCCTGCGTCAAATTGCTTCCCGCACTTTTCACATTTGACATTATTCCTGGCTTCAGCCAGCAATCTTGCAGCAATTGCTCCATTAAATTCAGTTGCCTGCACGTCTCTAGTGAGTGCATATGAATCCCTGCGTTTGTTTGCAGCCACGAAATCTTCTACTTTAAGAACCGGTATAAATATTTCATCTTTCATAGGGGCAAAGATACGGATTATTATCATGCCTCCGATTCAATGGATGTTAATGTATGATTCCTGATACTCATATAATTAATTTTATTTATTATCTTGGTCTTAATTCTAACCTGGCATAACTTATAACTCTTGTAATAATTCCGCAATGAAGAATTCTGCATTCACATTTATTTTTCTTATTTTTTTATTTAATGTTAATTCTATCAGTTCACAAAGTCCGGATGCGGAGGAGTTAATAAAAAATATCAATGCTCTTTTAAAAGAAAATCCATATATAGATGATTTCCAGGAAATTACTTTCTATTATTCTGTTGATGTCACTCCAGAAAATGAATTTGTAGTAAAGCTGGAGTTCGATGGTCCGTTCAAAACGTTGTTCAGGTCAAAATTCTCAGATCTCAATCCCGCTGTTCAGAATAACCCTACTATGATACCTTCCACTTACATCTGCTGGAACTGCAAATCGAAAGATTCAAAAGAGAATAACAGTTGTGTATATAATGAAACCACCTATGAAGGAGGTGACAAGGAAGTTCATACTTCGGTAAATATCTGTGTTATGTTTTCAAATCAGAAAGGAGTATACAAGAAACTAAGTAAGGCATTCGATCAGTTGTTCAGTAAATGTGCAGGAAAAAAGTAGGGACCTTCATACATATATTTAAACCAGTAACTAACACTAAATCAAGGAATATCATGAAAAAACTTGAAACAAGCCGCCGTACCTTTATTAAAACAACATCATTGGCTGTCACAGCAATGACTATTCCAGGATATCTGGATTTTTCCGACATCCCTTCACCGGCAAAGAATATTCTGCCGCGCTGGAAAGGCTTCAATCTTCTTGATTATTTTTCTCCGACACCTCCGAAAAATGCTGATTCATCAAGAACTACCGATGACGATTTCAAATGGATGGCTGACTGGGGGTTCAATTTTGTAAGACTTCCAATGGCATACCCGCGGTATCTTTCATTTGACAGGACAAAGGATATAAGAGTTGAGGATGTTTATAAGACTGATCCTAAGATAGTTGATGAAATTGATCAGCTGGTGTACAGGGCAAACAAGCATGGGATCCATATGAGCCTCAATCTTCACAGGGCACCCGGATATTGTATCAATGCCGGCTTCCATGAACCCTACAATCTATGGAAAGATAAAGAAGCACAGGATGCATTTTATTTTCATTGGGGAATGTGGGCCAAACGATTCAAGGATATCTCTGGCGAAAATTTAAGTTTCGACCTGCTGAACGAGCCTGCTTATATTGAAGATATGAACGATCAGTTCGCCAAAAAGGAAGCTGTACCAGGACAGACGTACCGCAAGGTTGCTGAAGGTGCATCAAAGGCTATCTGGAGTGAAAGCCCTCAAAGGCTGATTATAGCTGATGGCAACCGTGTAGGAAATGATGTGATTCCGGAACTGTTCGATATGAAAATTGCCCAGAGCTGTCGTGGTTACTGGCCCGGAACTATTTCGCATTACCAGGCACCATGGGTATGGAAAGATCCTTCAATGGCGCCGACACCTGTCTGGCCGGGAACTATGGAAGGGAAATATTATGGCAGGGAACAGCTTGAAGAATACTACAAGCCATGGATAAACCTTGTAAGCAAAGGTATAGGTGTTCATTGCGGGGAATGCGGCTGCTGGAGGAATACACCGCATGAAGTATTTCTTGCCTGGTTCGGGGATGTAATAGATATTCTTACAAAAGGAGGCATCGGATATGCATTGTGGAACTTCAGAGGGGATTTTGGACTCATCGACTCAGGCAGGAAAGATATCAAGTATACCGATTGGCATGGACATAAACTGGATAGCAACCTGCTGGCGTTGCTTAAGAAATACTAATTGAAATCCATTAACCGCAAAGGTCGCAAAGAATAACTCAAGGTACGCAAAGGGTTCACTTTCATGATATGCCTTTGCGCTCTTTGCTATTCTTTGCGTATTCTGCGGTTTGTTCTTACTTTTTTAACTGCAGGCCATTACCCCTTTGAAGTATCCTATTGATTCAGAGATACCTGCAAGTGGATCTTTCATATCTTTCTCATATTCCAGACTACACATTCCATTGTATTTTACTTTTCTGAGAGTGGCAATAACCTTTGGAATATCGATGATGCCTCTTCCTATTTCCAGAGTTTTCCCTTCCTTAGTCGATCCGTCTACATCTTTAATATGTATATCAAAGATACGTTTGCTGTATTTCTCAATATCTGTTGATGGATCCTGTCCATCCCTGGTAGTATGGCCGATATCAATACATATGCCCATGCGGGGATCAAGATCTTTTATATGGTTCCAGATGTCTGTTGCGTTTGGATAAAGCGGATTGTCAGGTCCATGATTATGAATTGCAAGTCTGAAGTCATAGGTTTTCAGCTTAGTCTCTACATATGGAAGAAGCTCATACTCAGGTGCTCCCACTATCATTTTTACCCCGGCCATCTTTGCATATTCGAATGCCTGATCAACTGCATCACGGGTTTTCATGTAAACAACCCCGACAGTGTATACGTTGATTCCTCCTTTTTTGAATTTGTCTAAAACAGCAGTTATCTGCTGCTGTGTGCTGTTCATAGGCATTTGAAAATCCTTTACAGATAAATTTTTGATACCTGCCCTGTTCATCATTTCAATAGTCTGTTCGACACTGAATTCGCGAAAGGTATAGCCGGCCATGCCAAGGCCAAAGGTTTCTGCAGTTACTTTCTTCCCCTGAAGAACAAAAGATGAACCATAAAGATTTGTAGCACCGGCTGCAAGGATCCCTGTTCCGGCTAAAGTGATAAACTGACGTCTTGACTTCATGATCTTGGTTTTTATATTTCTGTATTATCTCTGTTAATCAATGCATGTTCTTCAAAGGTAAATAACTCTTACCTTACTACCATATTATTATCAAGTAATCTCGAATTATAAGTCTGAATTATGGCTTTAAGCTTCTGCTCCATCTCGTGCTGAAGGTTCGGATCTTTATCAAGCAGGTTTTTTTCAAGGAAGATGTCATTTTTGTAATTGAATAATCCAACAGCCTTGTTCTCAATCATTTCAAAAATATGATCCTTCATATAGAGATGATAAGTACTTCCGGAGGTGTTAAATGCAAATGATTCATAAGACTCATCCAGCAGGTTATTCCCGAACGCAATAAACTCTTCATCATAATTCAGATAGCTGAGCACAGTTGGGAGGATATCAATCTGCTGGGCAATCCTGCTTTTAATTCCGTTCAGATTACTTCCGGGCTTATAAAAAATAATAGGAATGCTGTAGGAGCCCAGATCATTCTGATATTCAGGGTGAAGTGATTCATTAGTATGATCAGCTGTTATTACAAATAAGGTATTGTTGAACCATGGACTTGCTGATATTTCAGTAAACATTTCCTTTAATGCAAAATCAGTATATCCTACAACCTCCACAATAGGAGCCGGACCTTTTTTAAATTTACCGGTATATTGTTTTGGCACTTCGAAAGGATGGTGCGACGATACTGAAAATATTGACACAAGGAAAGGCTGTTTGAATTCATTCAGTTTCTGCGCAAAAAACCTGAAGAAAGGCTCGTCCCAAACTCCCCACATACCGTCAAAATCGCTTTTATCAGGGTATTGATCCAGTCCGAAATAATCATTAAATCCTGCAACTCTGGCAAAAGAATCAAATCCCATCGATCCATTTGGTGCACCATGGAAAAAGGCACTGTAATATCCTTTTTTTCCAAGCAAACCGGGAAGACCATTTATCTGATTATTTGCATAGTGAGAAATAGTATAAGGAGTCTCAAGCGAAGGCACTGATGCCAGGATTGAAGGCATGGCATCAATTGATTTCCTTCCGTTGGCAAGGGAAACGTCAAAGGTCATACTGACGCTGATCAGTGAATCAATGAACGGAGTATAACCCACGTAGTTTCCGCTTTCAAGATTATGATTTAAAGCACCGATATATTCCCGTGCAAAGCTTTCCAGAATAATAATTACTACATTTTCATTTTTAAAAGCTGCTTTTTTTCCCGGAATATAGTGAGGATTATATAACCTCTTAAGCTCATCCTCTTCAAAGAATTTATATCTCACCAGCACTTTCTTTCCAAAGGTTCTCAGGAAACTTATAGGTGTATTCAGAACGATAGCAACATCCCTTGGGGTTTCTACATATCGTGCAGCGTTACTGATCGTTATAGGTCGGGTTGAATGCTTGTACCCTCCCCTTGCCGCTCCGACAACAAGAGCAATAATAAGGGGAATCATAAATATATTGAGGGTATAGTATGCAAGTTTATTTTTTGGCTGTGGTCTTTCAGGCTTCATTTTGTCATAAAGGTAAACCATAACGACCCATATGAAAATGGTGATCAGTGTTGCCGGCCAGTAATCTATCAGAAAACGGAAAAAGAATTTTCCATATCCTGTTTCATTTTCAAAAGTTTTAAAAACATCTGCGGTTGCCCTTTTTTCAACAAATCGGTAATAAACAAAATCCATCCCATTCATTGCAATGGCTATTCCATTGGTAATGAAGAATATATACTTAAGAACAACCTGATAGCCTTCCCTGTAACGGAAATCAAAAGGAATAATGTGAAGGAGAATAAACAGAATGTTTATGTATACAGCTGCTGATATATCGAAAGCAAGTCCTCCCTTCAGGATTGTAATAAGTTGTTCCATGGTAATGCCCGGAAACATCTTATTATTAAAAAGAAAGAAGCCTGTTCTGCATAATGTAAACAGAAACATAACCAGCAGCATCCTGTAAGCAAGGAGTATGAATATATTTCCAGGCACAAGCCGGTTTTTGCCTGAGTAATGATTCTCTGGTGACTTTTCAGTAAAAATCTGTGCCATTAATATCTGATCACGTTAGTCCTGATTTTTTTTGACGTGAAAGATAAGACAATCTTTTTGAAGTGTTAAAGGGAGAGTCCTATTTACCTGTGGCAAGCTTGATATTTTTTATCCGGATGCAGCCTGATTTATTTCCATCGGACCCAATTTGTACACCAAGAGAGAAAGGCATTGCACCAACGCCATCCTTTGAATTTCTTAAAGGCAGCTTTATCGCGGGCATTCTTAACAGATAGTGCAATGTTCCATCGTCATCAAAATTCACCAGACCTCTGAAATTATCGTAATTATCAGACGGAAAACGTCTTGCTTCTTCGCCGATGAAGCCAATTAGTTCGATCGTATTTGCCTGTGCTATAACATCTTCCGGATTTGTATTGTTGCTACTTTTTTCATCAGGTAATCCATTAATCTTAGGACGTGAATTCAATGAACCGAGCGGATACCGTACTCCCAATTTCTTTCCTTCCTTATTATCCATATCGATCCACAAAGTCATTCCTGATTTCAGAACGGTATTCTGAACATCCTGATCTGAAGTTTTCATGAGAAACCAGACATAATCATTATTATTCGACAGGAAATAAAAAATCCTTCCTTTTTGATGAAAAGAATATTCAACAGATGATGTGCCGGGATTTTCATCTGCATTCTCCTGCCAGATGCTTTTAACCATTTTTGATTTCTGTGCATTCAGATTCATGCACAAAAAGAATGATAACAGAATTGTAATACTCCTCATATATAGATATACAAAACGCCAGGTAAGTTCAGAGATAATTAAACGTAACCCGGCGTTATTTATTTCAAATAATTTCTTTATTCCATATCCCTCATAAGCTCTTTCATGTCTGAATTATTGAATTCATTCATGAACTTGTCAGCTTTTCTTTTTGCGCCCAGACCTGCAATAGTAAAAAGAACAAACAGAGCAACAAGCACATACATTACAATTTTCGTTGTTTCCGGTTTTGATTTAAGAGCATAAACCAATCCGTTGTACAAAAGCCAGAGGGAGAAAATCTGCAGAGCAAGAGAAATGATTAATCCAAGGTACAGATTTATACCGCCTGCAAATCCAAATAAAGCAGTAACAGGAAGAATCACCATAACGGCAGCTGTCACTCGTGCACAAGCTTCGAAATCAGTATTCCCTTTGCAAATAGATGAAATGATGAGCAGTATTACAGCACCGATGAATAATCCGATTACAGCAGCAAAAATATACCATATGAATGCCATTATTCCGAATGCACTTCCAAACATACCTCCTCCGGCACCTATCTTGAGAATGCCCCAAAGCAGTCCGAAAACTCCGGCAATAGCGCCATAAACCACTACTTTTATTAATGGTTCTGAAATACCGCCAGTGGTTTTCATTGTTGAGAAGTAAGTTTTAGGGTCAGTCAGGACTGCCTTGGATTCACTGATAAACTCATTGAAATCAAATGTACCGTTACTCATAATTTGAATGATTAGTTAGGTTAAAATTTAACGATTTCGCATACATAAAACATGCATCTCTCATACATGAAACATGTATATAAGATTCCAAGATAAAAATAATCTTTTACAAAACCCTAATAATGAAGGAGAAATAATTCAGCCGGCTACTCAAGATATGTATAGCCGTAAAGACCGGAGCGGTAATTTGAAAGGAACTCCTTTCCCTCCTCAAGTGTTATAATACCAGCCTTTACTGAAGAAGTAACCCATGTTTCAACGGTTCTTACCATTTTCTTTGAATTATACTGAACATAATCCAAAACCTCAGCAACAGTCTCGCCGTCAATCATCTGGTCGATATGGTATCCTTTCTCATCAACAGAAACGTGTACTGCATTGGTATCGCCAAAAAGATTATGAAGGTCCCCAAGTATTTCCTGGTATGCTCCTACAAGGAATACTCCCAAATAATAAGGTTCCTTCCCTTTCAGGCTATGTACCGGGAGATGATGGGATGAATTCCGGGTAGAAATAAAGTTGTCGATCTTGCCATCAGAATCACATGTCATATCCTGTATAGTGGCATTTCTCAAAGGCTCTTCATTAAGTCTGTGTATGGGCATAATGGGAAATATCTGATCAATAGCCCAGGAATCGGGCAATGACTGGAATAACGAGAAATTACAGAAATACTTGTCAGAAAGTATTCTTGATATCTGTCGCAACTCTTCAGGTACGTGCTTGGTTACCTTCGCCATCTGGTAAACTTTCCTTGCAATAGACCAGAAAAGTCTTTCGATCTGAGCTCTTGTCTTCAGATCTACAAGACCAAAGCTAAACCTGTCGAGAGCTTCCTCCCTTATCTGTTGTGCATCGTGCCAGGTCTCGAGCATTCTTGTCTGATTAAAATTATCCCAGAGAAGAAAAAGTTCCTTGACCAGATCATGATCCTGATCAGTAATAATATCTTCAGGCTCCCACGATGGAAGAGTAGTTGTTTCAAGAACTTCGAATATCAGGACTGAATGATGAGCTGTCAGCGACCTGCCTGATTCGGTGATTATATTAGGATGCGGAATATTGTTTTTATTGCTTACATCGACAAAAGTGCTGATGGAGTCATTCACATATTCCTGGATGGTATAATTGACGCTGCTTTCGCTATTTGACGATCCGGTACCATCATAATCCACACCAAGGCCTCCGCCGATATCAACAAACTCAACGTTGAAGCCAAGTCTTCTTAGCTGAACATAAAACTGAGATGCTTCACGCAATGCAATTTTTATCCTGCGGATCTTTGTTACCTGGCTGCCGATATGAAAATGTATAAGCCGCACACAATCTTTGAGCTTGTTTTTTTCTATAAAGTCAATTGCTTCAAGAAGTTCACTGGATGTGAGTCCGAATTTGCTTATGTCTCCCCCTGAATCCTCCCACTTACCGCTACCGGCGCTGGCAAGCTTGATCCTTATTCCTATATTGGGTTTCACCTTAAGCCGCTTTGCAATGTTGGTGATGAGCTTCAGTTCATTCAGCTTTTCAACTACAAGATAAATTCTCTTGCCCATCTTCTGAGCCAGCAGGGCAAGCTCAATATAATCTTCATCTTTATATCCATTGCAGATAATAAGTGATTCCGGATCAGTGTTTATGGCAATCACAGCATGGAGTTCGGGCTTGGAACCGGCTTCCAGACCTATATTAAATTTCTTCCCATGGCTGACAATTTCCTCCACCACAGGCCGCATCTGATTAACTTTAATCGGATAGATAATAAAGTTCTGTGCTTTATATCCATATTCTTCCGATGCTGATTTAAAGCAATTTGAAATACTAAGGATCCTGTCGTCGAGGATATCAGGGAACCGCACCAGTACAGGTGCTGATACGTCGGAAAGAATGAGCTCATCCAGAAGATCCTTCAAATCTACCGAAACCCCGCCTTTCTGAGGAGTAACTTCTATGTTTCCCTTATCATTGATCGCAAAGTAATTAACACCCCATCCATTGATGTTATATAACTCTGCCGAATCTTCTACTTTCCATTTTCTCATATCCGGATATTATGCATTAAATTTTTTCAATCGACAAAGGTCAGTAAAAAATGTGTTTTTTACAATGCTATAGGGAATTACATTACCTTAATATATTATAATGGACTGGTTCAAGCCATTCAGGTGTTGCAATAATTACAATTTTTAATGTTCTCTGTAAATACTAAAATATCTTAATATTCAGATTTTTATAAAAATTTATCGATTATTTAAATTAAATGTTTAACTTGCGGCCTTAATTTAAAAACAGAATAAAATGAACAAAGGAACAGTGAAATTTTTTAATGTATCAAAAGGATTCGGATTCATAAAAGATGCAGATTCGGATAATGAATATTTTGTACACGTATCAGGTCTGAAAGATCAGATTAAAGAGAATGATGAAGTTACATTCGAACTTCAGGAAGGTAAAAAAGGGATTAATGCAGTTGACGTAAGACTAGCTTAATTTTATTTATACAAAGATTTATTATTCAAAGTCCCGTTAGCAACGGGACTTTTTTAATTTTATAAAGTGCATGAAAAAAAGTGGATATTAAGGCTATTGTCTCTTTTTTTCTTCTTTTTTAGCTTTCTTAGCAGCCCGTTTTTCCTTTAGGTTTTTAGTCGGCTCTTTCTTGTTTTTGGTCTGTTCTTTAGCTTTTTCGTGTGACATGGCTTACAATTTTAAGTTATTAAATGGTATTCCAAATATAGAAAAAATCGTTCAATACACTTCCTCCTGCCCTTTATCAAAAAATAAATTCATTTCTTTAATGAGATCCCTGCTTCATTATCAATATACCATTGAAGATCACCGCTGACAGGGAGTATGGAGTAAGCAGGGAATTGTTCAGCCTCCTTACTTTTATTAAATATTTTTTCAACCACAACAGCCTTCTTTTTACCGGTAACCAGGAAAACGATATGATCAGCATTATTTATTACATTTCCTGTGAGGGTAATCCTTTTTTGCATTGTACCGGGATGAAAAGCCTGCTCACATGCTTTTTCCGAAATCAACAGGTGATCCTGTCCGGGAAAGATTGAAGCTGTATGACCGTCATCACCAAGACCCAGCATGATCATATCGAACACCGGAAATCCGTCAGCGGCACGGGTATTGTTAAAAATTTCACACGAATATCTCCCGGCCTCTTTTCCGGGATCTTCCTCTCCCCTGATCCGATGTATATTACCATAAGGAATCTTTAATCTGTCAAGCAGCTTTGCTTTTGCCATTCCATAATTACTTTCCTGATCATCGGGAGGAACACATCTTTCATCGCTCCAAAAAAAATGAACAAATTCCCACGGAGCTGATTTTGAAAAATGATCACTGATAACTGAAAATATTAACTCAGGAGTTTTACCACCTGACAATGCCAGTGTGAAATGCTTTTTAAGTTTAGCTGATTCTGAAATCATTTGGGTGAGGTTCACTGCAAAAGCTTCGGCCAGTTCAAATGGACTCTGGAATATTCTGATAGAATTTTTCATTTGATACAGTTGATTTTAAATCACTCTTTTACAAGGAGTTAACTCTCCCCTTCTCCCACTCTCCCCTTCTCCCACTCTCCCACTCTCCTCTTCTCCCACTCTCTCCTTCTTTCCTTACAATTCACAATAAAGCTCCTCATCAGCCAGATTCTTACATGGATACCTCCACGTAAGACCTTCTCCCTCAATCAGATCGCTTGCATGCTCCGGACCCCAGGTGCCTGCAGGATAACCAAACATTTTAATCTCAGGGTTATTTGTCCAGGCACGCTGGATAGGCTCCAGAAATTTCCATGACATTTCAACCTCATCATCACGCGAAAACAGTGTTGAATCGCCAAGCATCACATCATGAAGCAGTCGCTCATAGGCTGATGGAACCCTGATATCACCAAGTTCTTTATAATGGAAATCCATATTGACATTCTTGATATTAAATCCCGCCCCGGGTTCCTTCATGTCGAATTTCAGCAACATGCCCTCATCAGGCTGAATTCGTATTATTAACAGATTAGCAGGCAATTTTCCGGCCTCTCTCTGGAAAAGATGATGCGGAGTCTGCTTGAAATGAATAACAATCTCTGTAACACGTGTCGGGAGACGCTTGCCTGTTCGTACATAAAATGGCACTCCTCCCCATCTCCAGTTATTGATATAGAATTTAATCGCAACATAAGTTTCAGTGCGTGAATTCCTTTCAACACCGTTTTCATTTCTGTAACCCGCAACGCATTCACCGCGTATAAGTGACCCTGTATACTGGCCTCTTATGACCTGTTTCGGAACATCTTCTTCCTTAATAGGCTGAAGCGACTGGAAAACTTTGAGCACTTCATTCCTTATGGGATCGGCATCCAGTGATGAAGGTGGCTCCATGGCTGTAAGGCCTACCATCTGAAGAAGGTGGTTCTGCACCATATCGCGCAATGCTCCGGAAGAGTCATAATATCCTCCTCTTGTTTCGATTCCAATGCTCTCCGCCGATGTGATCTCTATTCTGTCAATAAAATTCCTGTTCCACAATGGTTCGAATATACCATTAGCAAAACGCATAACAAGAAGATTCTGAACAGTTTCCTTACCCAGATAATGATCTATTCTGTAAATCTGTTCTTCCGATATCAGCTCATGCAGTGTGCTGTTCAGCTTACGTCCCGATATAAGATCATATCCGAAAGGCTTTTCAATTATCACCCTTCTGAAACCCTCCTGCTGCGACATAAGGCCTTTACTGGCCAGATTTAGAGAAATGACTTCATACATCAGCGGCGGTGTGGCGAGGTAAAAAATATAGTTCCCTCCTATTCCGTATTTTTTATCAGTTACAGATAGTACTTCATTCAGTTTATCATATTCGCTGATTGACGAACTATCCATCGATATATAACAGAGATCTTGTGTAAACGACTTGATTTGTTCATTTCCTGTTTTCTCTTCAGAAAATTTTTTTATTGCCTCACTCATTTTTAACCTGAAGTCCTCATCTGTGATTTCTGACCTTCCAACTCCTATAATCGCAAATTTTTCAGGCAGAAGATTAAGTGATTTGAGAGAAAATATCGCAGGTATCAGCTTACGGGAAGTAAGATCGCCTGATGCACCGAAAATAATGATTATGAGGTTTTTTGGTTGTTTCATATAAATGAGTGAGATTTGTCCGGAATATCACATTAATATGATGGCCAAGTTAACAATAAATACCCGTTTTCTTTTTAAAAAGGCTACAGATTGATGTATTTTTCTTATGTTATCATGTTAACAGTTTCAATTTTTTTTTAATTTTTTCCAACAACTTGTTAATATTTTTATAAATATTTGCATCAGTTTGTAAGATTATATTGTACATTTGTCGAAATTATCAATCTGACATGCAACTTACAAGACTTATCATATCATTAAGGCTTATTAGCAGGTTAATCCGAACTTAAGAGAAGGTGTTTTGTATTTTACGATACAACCGTTCTCTTAAAAACTGAGAACGGTTTTTTTATTGAAAGAAAAATATAATAATTATGAAGAAAGAGCGGCCACAGCAACAGGGATTATACAGACCGGAGTTTGAACACGGGAGTTGCGGAATTGGGTTTGTTGCACACCTGAAGGGTAAGAAATCTCATTCCATAATCAGGCAGGGTCTTGATATACTTACAAATATGACTCACAGAGGAGCAGAAGGTGCTGACAGTAAAACAGGCGATGGTGCAGGTGTACTGATTCAGGTTCCCCGTGATTTTTACTTAATCCAGGGATTTTCACTTCCTCAGGAGGGTCGCTTCGGAACAGGATTGGTTTTCTTTCCACAGGATAGCTCTGATGCTTCCGCTTGCAGAAATATACTGCTTGACATAATTAAGGAGGAAGGAGTTGACCTGATAGGTTTTCGCGACGTTCCCAGGAATAATGAAGTAATTGGTGAGATCTCCAGGGCCGCAGAACCTGAAATTGTGCAGATACTTGTAGGCGCTGACATACCTCAGGACGACCTGGAAAGAAAGCTGTACATAATCAGAAAACGGACGGAAATTGCAGTACGCAATTCAGAAATAAGACAAAAGAGCTTCTTCTATATTCCCAGTCTTTCCACTAAAGTATTGGTATATAAAGGTATGCTTACCTCAGAACAGCTTGGCCAGTATTTTCTGGACCTTAATGATGAGCGCCTGCAGAGTGCGATTGCGCTGGTCCATTCAAGGTTCAGCACTAATACCTTTCCAAGCTGGGATCTTGCACAGCCATTCAGGATGCTGGGGCATAATGGTGAAATAAATACCATTAAGGGAAACCGCTTCTGGATGGAAGCAAGGGAATCTGTCATGAAATCAGAAAAGCTTGGCGATCTGTCGAGGATCTATCCGATTATTGAGCCCGGCAAAAGTGATTCCGCATCGCTTGACAATGTACTTGAATTTCTTATAATGAGCGGTAAATCATTGCCTTATGCAATGTCAATACTGATTCCTGAATCAATAAATGACAAAAATCCCATCTCTCCTGAATTAAGGGCCTTCTACAAGTATCATTCAACTTTTATGGAACCATGGGACGGACCTGCTTCACTTATATTTTCCGATGGGAGATACATTGGAGGTATGCTCGACAGGAACGGTCTGAGACCCTCAAGATATGTCATTACAAATAATGACCTTATTGTAATGGGTTCAGAAACCGGAGTGCAGACCTTTGCACCTGAGGAGATCAGGGAAAAAGGAAGACTCAAAGCCGGGAAAATGCTTCTTGTTGATACCAAATCCGGCAAGATCCTTTATGACAAGGAATTAAAAGCAGAGCTTGCCGCAGAATATCCATATGGAAAATGGATTGATCAGAATATGGTGAAGCTTGTAAAGATTGAAACCGGTCATACCGAAACAACCGACATGGCCGATCAGTACAATAAATATATAACATCCTTTAATTATTCTCTTGAAGATACCGATAAGATAATAAAGGAAATGGCTGCCACAGGGAAAGAACCATTAGGTTCGATGGGAAACGATGTGCCTGTTGCCGTTCTTTCACAAAAACCTTACAGGCTTTTCAACTACTTCAAGCAGATCTTCGCACAGGTAACAAATCCTCCTATCGATCCTATACGTGAGGAGCTCGTAATGACTCTTTCAGGTTATCTGGGATCACTGCAGGATAATCTTCTTGAGACTTTACCTTTACATGTAAAGATGCTGAGGTTCAGAAATCCTGTAATCTCAAATACATACTTCCAGGTCGTGAAAAACTTAAGATATAAAGGTTTTTCATGTACTAACCTCCTGCTTCATTTCGATGCAACCAAAGGCGCTGAAGGCTTGCAAAATGCTGTTGATCAACTATGCATTGATGCAGAGAAGGCTGTTGATGAAGGAAAGAACTATATAATATTATCCGACAGGGGAATAACGGAGAATCTTGCTCCGATACCATCGCTGATGGCAGTTTCAGCAGTGCATCATCACCTGATCAAAACGCGGAAAAGAATGCAGATCGACCTTGTTGTAGAATCTGCCGAACCACGCGAAGTAATGCATTTTGCTCTTCTTTTCGGATATGGTGCAAGTATTATAAATCCATATATGAGCCTTGCAGTTATTGACAAGCTTGTTAAACAAAAGGCAATACAGCTTGATTATCAAAAGGCTGAAGAGAATTATATCAATGCCATCAATAAAGGAATACTTAAAATAATGTCCAAGATGGGTATCAGTACCCTCCGAAGTTATCGCTCTGCACAGGTATTTGAAGCAGTAGGCATACATAATGATGTTATAGATAAATATTTTGCAGGAACTACATCGAGGCTTGGTGGAATCGGCATGAATGAGATTGCCGAGGAAGTGCTTATCCCCCACAGGAAAGCATTCACTGAGCAGGCACATTCTGATATGCTTACCGAAGGTGTTTATGCATACCGCAGAAACGGTGAGCACCATGCCTGGAATCCGGAGACAATTTCTCTTCTTCAGTGGAGTACCCGAAATAAGGATTATAAAAAATTCAAGGAATACAGTAAAAGGGTTGACCAGGACACTGCAAAACCAGGATTTATAAGGGGTTTACTGAAAATGAAAACAAATCCAATACCTATTGAAGAGGTTGAACCGGTTGAAAATATCCTTAAGAGATTTGTCAGCGGCGCAATGTCATACGGATCGATAAGCAAGGAAGCACATGAAACCCTTGCTATTGCTATGAACAGGATAGGTGGCAGGAGTAACACCGGGGAAGGTGGCGAAGATCCTGCACGGTTTGTTCCTCTGGAGAATGGAGACAGCGTGAGGAGTGCTATCAAGCAGGTTGCCAGCGGACGCTTCGGTGTAACAACCGAATACCTCGTTAATGCCGATGAGTTGCAAATTAAGATAGCGCAGGGAGCAAAACCGGGTGAAGGAGGACAGCTTCCGGGTCATAAGGTTGATAAGATTATAGCAAAAACAAGATATTCGATTCCGGGAATAACCCTGATATCTCCTCCTCCTCATCATGATATCTATTCTATTGAGGACCTGGCACAGCTAATCTTCGATCTGAAAAACGTCAATCCAAAAGCAAGGGTAAGTGTGAAACTTGTATCTGAGAGTGGAGTTGGTACAATAGCTGCCGGAGTTACCAAAGCCGGGGCAGATCTCATAACGATCAGCGGCTATGAAGGCGGCACCGGTGCAAGTCCCTCATCATCAATCAAACACGCAGGACTGCCACTTGAACTTGGGCTTGCTGAAACTCAACAGACCCTGGTGATGAATAATCTCAGAAGAAGAGTTACACTTCAGGCTGATGGTCAGCTAAAAAGCGGGAAGGATATCGTGATAATGGCTTTGCTCGGAGCTGAAGAATTCGGCTTTGCATCTTCAGCGCTGATTGTACTTGGCTGTGTAATGATGCGTAAATGCCATCTGAATACATGTCCTGTCGGAGTAGCCACCCAAAATCCTGAGCTGCGAAAACATTTCCACGGAGAAGCCGATCACCTTGTAACATTCTTCCGGTTTATGGCAGAGGAGGTCAGGGAATTGCTTGCGGAGCTCGGCTACAAAAGCCTTAATGATATTATTGGCAGATCAGATCTTCTGGAAAGAAATCCCGAAGTTAATCACTGGAAAATAAAAAATCTTGATCTTAGCGGCTTGCTGGCACTTCCGGCAGAGTCATCGGTAAACGCAATTCACTGTTGCGGAGTACAGGAAATAAAAACCGAAAATGTTATGGATAAGGAACTTATAGCCATAGCAGAAAAGGCTATATACCACAAAGAACCAGTACTTATTGAGAGAACGATAAATAATACAGACAGGACTACAGGCGCCATGCTGTCAGGAACGATCGCCATCATCCATGGACCGGCAGGTTTGCCTGATGGAACAATAAGGTGCCGGTTCAAAGGATCAGCAGGTCAGAGCTTTGGAGCATTCCTGGTAAATGGAGTAGAGCTTCACCTCGAAGGAGATGCCAACGATTACCTGGGCAAAGGACTTTCAGGAGGAAGGATCATTGTTGTTCCTCCGGCAGGCTCCGGTTTCGAACCTGATAAAAACATTATTATAGGAAACACCGTGCTTTATGGAGCAACGAAAGGGGAAACTTATATTTCGGGTGTGGCCGGTGAAAGATTTGGTGTAAGAAACAGCGGTGCAATCGCAGTTGTTGAGGGAGTTGGAAACCATTGCTGCGAATACATGACGGGCGGCAGGGTTGTGGTGCTCGGTTCAACAGGTAATAATTTTGCAGCCGGCATGAGTGGCGGAATTGCATATGTTCTCAATGAAAATGGTGACTTTGATTATTATTGCAACATGGGAATGGTCGAATTGTCGCTTGTTGAAGATAATAGTGATATAAAGGAACTCATTGGATTGATTTCCCGCTATTATCATTTTACAGGAAGTAAAAAAGCGAAAAAGATACTCGACGAGCAGGACAAATACATTCCGATGTTCATCAAGGTAATACCTTATGATTATAAAAAGGTTATCCAGGAACAGAAGCTTGAGGAAATAAGGAAGAAAATTGCAGATGTTGAGATCGATCTGGAAATCAGTGCCAGCTGAGAAATAAAAAAATTAAAAGAGATAAATTATATATTAATAAAATATATATGACTGATATACATGGATTTCTGAAGTATAAAAGGAAAGAAGCAGGAAACAGGCCAAAGCATGAAAGGATAAACGATCACAGCGAGGTTGAACAGGTACTTAACAGTGAAGACAGGATGCTGCAGGCTGCAAGATGCATGGATTGCGGAACTCCTTTCTGTCACTGGGGATGTCCGGTTGACAATCTGATCCCTGAATGGAATGATCTGTTATACAAAGGTGACTGGAAAGGAGCTTATGAAAGACTGGCCCTGACCAATAATTTTCCGGAGTTTACCGGAAGAATATGCCCTGCGCCATGCGAACATTCATGTGTCCTCAACATAAACCAGGAGCCTGTCACAATCAGGGAAAATGAAGTCGCAATTGTTGAACGGGCTTTTACCGAGGGTTATGTAAAGGTTTCAATTCCGGAAACAAGAACAGGAAAAAAGGTTGCAGTAATAGGAAGCGGTCCGGCCGGAATGGCAGCAGCAGACTTGCTTAATCAGGCAGGCCACTTCGTGACACTTATTGAAAAAGATGAGCGCGCAGGAGGATTATTACGGTATGGGATACCAGATTTTAAACTTAGCAAGACAACTGTCGACAGGCGGCTTAACCTTATGATTAAGGAAGGTGTTACTGTAAAAACCGGGGTGCAGGTAGGCAAAGACCTGCCGGTAAACGATCTCCTGAGTGAGTTTGATGCAGTATGTATAGCAATAGGCGCACAGCAACCACGTAATCTTCTGGTCGAAGGCAGGGATCTCAAAGGCATTCATTTTGCAATGGACTTCCTTACAAACCAGAACCGGATAAATGCCGGTCAGCCAGTTCCCGGTGATAGTACTCTGAGCGCAGAGAATAAAAAAGTTGTTGTCATCGGTGGGGGTGACACAGGATCAGACTGTGTAGGAACTTCAATAAGACAAAAAGCTGTAAGCGTTACACAGATTGAAATTTTGCCTAAGCCACCGGAGAGAAGGGCTAACGATAATCCATGGCCTCATTTTGCCAAAATACTCAAGACAACAACCTCACATGAAGAAGGTTGTGAACGATTCTGGAGTCTTTCAACAGTTAAGTTCGTCGGTAATGAGGGGCAACTTAAAGCCATTGAGGTTGAGGAAGTTGAATGGGAAAAGAAGGATACAGGCTATAGTATGAAAATTATTCCGGGCACCCGCAGATTGTTGGAAGCTGATCTCGTACTGCTGGCCATGGGCTTTCTGCACCCGGTTGCTGAAGGTCTGATTTCACAGCTGGAACTTGAACTTGATATGAGAAGGAACATAAAAGTCAATAATAATCATTCGACCACCCGTCAGAAAGTGTTTGCTGCAGGCGATTCCATCAGTGGAGCAAGTCTCGTTGTGAATGCCATAGCCTCGGGCAGAAAAGCAGCAAAAGAGATAGATATATTCCTTAAAGAACAGGTTTGAATCGGGTTTTAATACCCCGGCTCAATTACATTTCACAGATCAGATAACTGATCATGCCGATATATTTCACAAGGAGGTATATCGGTTTTTATTTCTACGTGATCCGTTCATATATTTGGTGCTTGGTGCTAGGTGCTTGTGGTTTTCGATAGCTCTTTTTGATGGAACATTCCATAATTTTTACAGGGATTATTCTATAAAGATGCAGACAAGAAAATCATGACATTACAAAGTTTTGCAAAGCTCAATGAGAGTCTGCCTTCAAAAAAATTTCACAGGGTTCATAAATCATTTATCGTAGCGATTGATAAAATTAAATCAGTTGAAAGAGGAATAATAAGTATTGCTGACAAAAAAATTCCTGTCAGCAATACTTATAAAGAAAGTTTCTTCGCGAAGATAAAGCAGTAGGCAGAATTCTTCGGCCTTTGATAATATCTCTAGTCTATCCTGAGTGCCTGAGCCGGATTATAGTTCGCAGCCTTGTAAGTCTGGTAGCTTGTCGACATCCAGCCGATAATGAAACCTATCAGTGATGCAACAACATAAATAAGAGGATTTATCGCCACCTTATCTGCAAAACTCTCGAGCCAGTATCTTGAACCGAAATAAGCCAGAGGATAGGCTATCGCAGAGGAAATCAGGATAAGGAAAACAACCTCTCTCGATAGTAACCTCAGAACTATAATGTTACTGGCACCATAACTCTTCCTTATACCAATCTCTCTTGTTCTCTTATTTGTAATGTATGTAACAAGTCCGATTAAACCCAGACATGCAATGAATATCGCCAAAACAGAAAAGATGATGAATATTTTTCCGGTCCGCATTTCCGATTTATAAAGATTATTCCATGTGGATGTGAAGAAGTCATATTGAAAAGGCTGTTTTGTTGTAAAGCTTTGCCATACTGCTTCCATATTTCGTATTGTGGATTCAGTATCAGTACCGTTCAGTTTTACCGTAACAAACTGATCACCGCCACCCTCACGAAGAACTGTGAAACAAACCGGAGTTATTGCCTTGTGAGATGATTCAATGTTAAAATCTTTCATGATGCCTATTATCTCATGCCTGGTAGACTGCTTGGGTCCACTGGGCTGAAGGATATATTTGCCGACAGGATCCGTAAGACCCAGCGATTTAACAGCTGCTTCATTTATAAGAACTGCAGTGGAATCAGTGCCAAAATCTGTTGAGTAAAACCGTCCCGCAACAAGCTCAATCCCAAGTGCCTGCGGAAATTCAAAGCTTACCTGTGTCTGATTTAACAGGTATGTGTTCTTTTCAGGATCATCATCCTTAAAAAAGCCATTATTATTATATACCCCGCCGGGAACAGCACGTGAAAATCCGACGTGTTCGACACCAGGAATCTGTAATAGCCTGTCCCTGAATGATCTCATTTGTTGATAAAATGCATCAGGCCTGCGCACAACAACAAGATTTTCCTTGTCAAAACCCAGATTTTTATTCGTAAGATAGTTCAACTGGTTATATACAATTATTGATCCGATAATAATCACTATGGATATTGTGAATTGTATAACAACAAGCAGTCCTCTTAACTTTGTCGACATGGATCCCGGACTTAAAGTGCCTTTTAAAACCTCTTTCGGACTAAATGATGCAAGGACAAAAGCAGGATAAAAACCGGCAGCAATTCCGACAATAAATATCAGAAGGATAAATAATAATACACTTGTGGAATTGTTAAATAAAGACACCGAAAGTTTGTTCCCGAGCAGATTATTAAAAGAGGGTGTAAGGGCATATACCAGAATAATGGCCAGAATTGCAGCAATGGTCACAATCAGCAATGATTCGCCCAGGAACTGCACTATCAACCCTCTATTATTTGCACCTGAAACTTTTCTTATCCCTACTTCCTTTGCCCTGCCTGCAGACTTGGCCGTTGCAAGATTCACATAATTTATGATAGCAATAATAAGTATAAGTATGGCGATCACTGAAAAGATATAAACAGTCGAAGGTGAACCGATAGCACCGATAGTATATTGAGGTGCGCCTTTAAGATAAATGTCCTTCAAAGGTTCAAGTTCGTAATGAAAATCATTCCCCGCGGTCTTGAAATCATCAATCGATATTCCTATAAACTCCTGAATTTG
>JBBQJD010000065.1:0-21870 GCA_038325595.1 Bacteroidales bacterium
GACCGGAAGAGAGGAGGCACTTTCAAAGCTTAACCTGGATGCCGGCTATTCTTATCTTCTTTTCTTTGGATTCATAAGAGCCTACAAAGGTCTTGATCTGCTGATAAAGGCATTCTCGGATAACAGGTTAAGAAACAGGAAGATAAAGCTTATTGTTGCGGGTGAGTTTTATGAGGATGACTCTCCATACCGGGAGCTTGTAAGGAACTTTAATCTTGAAAATGAAATTATTTTTTACGATCATTTTATTAAAGACAGCGAGGTGCCGTTGTTCTTTAGTGCTGCCGATCTTGTAATACAGCCATACAAGAGTGCCAGCCAGAGCGGAGTAACCCAGATTGCATATTATTTTGAAAAACCAATGCTGGTGACGGATATTGGCGGATTGAAGGAGATTGTTGCAGACGGAATATGCGGATATGTTGTAAAGCCTGAGCCCGAAGAAATTGCAGAATCGATGATTGATTTTTTTGATAATAATAGAAAATCCATGTTCACGGAAGGAGTCAGAGCGGAGAAGGAAAAATTCAGCTGGGATAAGATGACTGCATCTATACTGTCCGTGTTTAAGAAGATCCCGGACGGCTAAGGTGTGTTAAATAATCACCGGCAAATGTTATCAGATATTTACTCTGTCCTTAATCTGATACCTGTTCCTGTCATAAGAGCTTCGGGTTATAATCTCGGCAAGGAAACCGGTGAGGAACAGGAATGATCCGATGATCATCACAGTAAGGGCGATGAAGAAGAAAGGGCTGTCGGTAACAAGAGGGGCTTTAAGATTATGGTTTATGTAGATTAACTTTCTGATACCCAGATAGCCAGCCATAACAAATCCAATTAAAAACATGATACTTCCGATAGATCCGAAAAAATGCATCGGGCTTTTGCCAAAACGTGTTATGAAACCGATTGTAAGGAGATCAAGATAACCTTTTATGAACCGGTCAAGTCCGTATTTTGTTACTCCGTATTTCCTGGGTCTGTGTTCAACAATTTTCTCGCCAATATTTGTATATCCGGCTTCAAGAACCAGCATAGGAATATACCTGTGCATTTCACCAAATACCTCTATGTTCTTCACAACCTCCTGGCGGTAGGCTTTTAATCCGCAGTTGAAATCATGGAGCTTAATACCTGATGACCATCTGGCTGTTGCGTTATAAAACCTGCTGGTAATACGTTTTACGGACGGATCGTACCTTTTCTTTTTCCATCCGGATATCATATCATAACCATCATCTGTTATCATCTTTATCAGTTCAGGAATTTCATCCGGACTATCCTGCAGGTCCGCATCCATCGTTATAACAACATCGCCTGAAGCCTCCATGAAACCGGTATGCAAAGCTGCCGCTTTCCCATAGTTCCTTCTGAAACGAAAACCTTTAATGAAATTATTCTTTTGAGCTGCTATTTGTATCTTTTCCCATGAACTGTCAGAACTTCCATCATCAATCAATATAACTTCGAATGAGAGATTATTGGAGGTACATACCTTATTAATCCATTCGGTAAGTTCCGGAATAGACTCCTCTTCATTATATATTGGTACGATAACAGTAAGATCCATGCCTTATTTTCTTATTCTTCTTTAAATGGGTTGGCTACTTTTTTTGCAAATGCAGATGATATTACTGAAAAAATTGCTCCCGCAACAATCCCACCAATAAGGGAAGTAACTGCACTTTTTATTACTGATGGGTGTGCTTTGGACATCATCTTATCAACTGCGTCGGATATCTGAGATTCAGGAACTCCTTTTGACCGCATGAATTCTTCAGTCCATTCAGCTGTTGTTTGAATTACTCTGGTAGTATATTCAGGATCAATGAATTTATTGAAAATGAAGTTATAAATTATCAAAATCAGGGTCGCAATAAGATAGACAGTCCACCCATGCATAAATGCCTGACCATAAGAGATATATCCATTAAGTACACCATCCCGGTAATTTTTGGTAAAAATATAAAGACCAACAACAGATATCAGCAAATTGAAAACAAACATGAGAATACCCTTGCTGATTCCGACAGGTATAATATTGAACATCCAAAAAACCAATTGTACCAATATCAGGATTATTCCGAAGATCATACCACTGTTCAAAGCACTTTTCATGAAGGGAGCAGACTTATTTTCCATTTTCTTAAAAACTTAGTTATTTAACAAATATAGAAAAATAACTTAAGATTTATTATGAGCGCTTTTGTTGTGCCATAAAAAAGATGTACTTTTGTCTTTGGGTAAGTCTTATACGACCAGCTCCTGCTGAACTCCCCCAGGATCGGAAGGTAGCAAGGGTAGGCAGTTGTAGCGGTGCGATATAAGTAGCTTACCCTTTTTTTTTGCAATAAACTGAGCACTTATTTATGATGTGCAAGGAATTATAAACAGCTATGCTTCTGCGCATTTACAACGAAAATCCAAATCCAAAACATATCAGGCAGGTAGTTGATATGCTTCGTGCCGGAGCTATAATAATCTACCCGACTGATACGGTATATGCAATGGGTTGTGATATTAAGGCTACAAAATCAATTGAAAAAATAGCTCGCTTTAAAGGATTAAATCCTATGAATCCTGATCTTTCTCTTATTTTTCACGACATGAGCCAGCTTTCTGAATACACCATAATAAGAGATAATTCTTTATTTAAATTATTGAAAAGGAATCTTCCCGGGCCGTTTACTTTCATAATTCAGGCAAATAATCAAATCCCTAAATTATTCAAGAACAAGAAGAAAACAGTCGGAATAAGGATCCCTGACAATAACATCGTTCTCGAACTGGTAAGGGAGCTTCAGAGGCCGATAGTTACAACTTCAATTCATGATCAGGACGAAATGCTCGACTACACGACAGATCCTGAACTGATCCATGAAAAGTTCCGTGATCTGAGTGAGGTTGTTATTGATGGAGGGTTTTCTAACAATGAAGCCTCCACAGTTGTCGATTGTACCGGTGAAGAGATTGTGATTGTGAGGCAAGGACTCGGAATTCTTGAATTATAAGTATTAATGCCTGTAAAAATTTCTGGTAAAAAGTATCAGAACCGTCAGAACTTCAAGTCTTCCTATAAGCATTAGTCCGGATAAAAAATATTTCCCGCCAACCGGTAATTCTGAAAAATTTGTGAAAGGTCCGAATGAACCGAATCCCGGTCCTATGTTTCCCAGCATTGATGCGGATGTGCTGAAAGATGTTACAAGGTCGTAACCCATAAATGATATCATGACTGTTGCTGCACACAATACAAAGAAATATAAGGTAAAGAAAACCAGTAGGTTATATATTGTATTCTGACTGATTATATGTCTGTCCAGCCGTACCGGAACATATGCATTCGGATGTATGATGCTTTTTACTTCCTTCCTGTTATTTTTAGTGATCAGCAGTAACCGGACCATCTTGACACCACCGCTGGTGGAACCGGCCATTCCCCCGGTAAACATCAGGACGAAGAGCATTATTATCAGAAGGTTGCCCCAGAGATTAAAATCCTGCGTATAAAATCCTGTAGTCGTAATGATTGAAACAACATGAAAAGCAGCATTTACAAAAGAATTTCCAGAACTATATCCTGTGCTGAAGAGCATTGCAATAGAAAAAATGATAATGAATAAGACACAGACAATTACGTAGAAAATAAACTCATTGTTAGTTATTATTTTTTTGAAATTCCCCTTTAATCCGAAATAAATCAAAGTCATATTTGTGCCTGCAACAAACATAAACAGGGTCATTATAAGCATTATATAAGGAGATGAAAATGACGCCATATTGTCATTGTGAGTTGAGAACCCTCCGGTGGATAAAGTGGATAAAGAATGGCATATTGCATCAAAAACAGGCATTCCGCCTATTGACAGGAAAAATACCTCAGTCAGAGTAATAAGGAGGTATATTGTTACGAGCCTGTTGGCTGAATCTTTGGTACGCGGATGGATCTTGTCTGTTTGTTGTGCTGAAAATTCAGTTGCTGCAATTTGAATATTTATTGACCTGACAACAGGAAGGACTGAAAATGATATGAATATAATTCCTATCCCCCCGATCCATTGGGTAAGGCTTCTCCAGAAAAGAATACCATTAGGCATGGATTCTATATCGGTAAAGATTGTTGCTCCCGTGGTTGTGAAACCTGACATGGATTCGAAAAACGCATCAGTAAAGTTGTTAATTGATCCGCTAAGGAGGTAGGGTAACGTTCCGAAGAGGCTGAAAATGATCCAGATACCAGTAACAATTATATATCCTTCCTTATTACCGTAGATTCTCTCTTCATTCCGTAATGGAGTAAAGACCAGTATACCGGTAATTATTGTAATTAGTGCTGACAGGAAAAAGGATAATGTGGAATCCTCCTGGTATATATAAGATACACCTGCGGATAAGAGCATGAACAATCCTTCAAAAATAAGCAGCAGGCTGAAGACTCTTGCTATTACCCTGAAATTAACCATGATCAGGTGAAAAATTTCGAAATTTTATCATAAGCGGCAGGCAATGTAAAAACAACGACTTTATCGTTTGCTCTTATGATTGTGTCGCCTGATGCTATGAAAGGAATTCCATCCCTTGTTCCCCCGCCAACAATAGCATCTTTTGGAAAAAAGAGACTTCTGAGTGTGCCCTTGGTTATTTTTGAATTTGCCGGAACATTGAATTCCAGGATTTCTGCATCGGTTCCGGTCATGTATTTTACCTGGGTGACATTTGGATTTGATGTATGCCTGAATATCCTGCTGGCTGCAGCTATCTTCTTGTTAATAATAGTATCAATGCCTGTGTTTTCTGCAAGATTTATGTACTCCATATTTTCAACCTCTGCAATTGTCTTCTTAACACCCATTCTCTTTGCAAGAAGGCATGAGAGAATATTTGTTTCGGAATTACCGGTAACCGCAACAAAAGCATCCACCTTTGTGATGCCTTCCTGTTCCAGAAGATCCACATTCCGGCCGTCTCCATTTATTATCAGTGTATTATCGAGAATCTCTGCAAGATCTTCGCATTTTTTCGGATCAAGGTCTATAAGTTTAACATCAGATGTTTTCTGCATATACAAAGCCACATGCTTTCCTATCCTGCTTCCTCCGAGTATTATAATGTTTTTTGCTTCAAAATGCTCCTTGCCTGATGATTTCATCATCTCATTTATTCCTTCATGGGTGGAGATGACATAAACCAGGTCGCCCAATTTAAACTGTTCGTTACCTCTGGGTATGATGGTTTCGCCGGCTCGTTTTATCGCAACTGCCCTGTATTCCTCAGTCCTGTTGGTCATTGCAATCTCCTGGAGGCTTTTGTTGAGAATAGGTGCTTTCTCATCAAGCTTCTGAACAAACATGGCCAGCTTTCCTCCTGAAAATTCCATAAAATCCGTTGCTCCTATTTCATGAAGAAGACCAAGTACCTCGCGTGCAGCAATAAGTTCGGGATATATCAGTGAATCCACACCCATAGATTTGAAAAACTCCTGGGTGGAATGTTCAAGGAAATCAATATTGTCAATCCTTGCAATAGTTTTAATCGCACCAAATCTTTTTGCAAGAATTGCAGCAGTAATGTTGGTATCTTCAGAATGAGTAACTGCAATAAAAAGATCGGTCTTTTTCAAAAGTGCATCCTGCAGTATCCTCACTGAAGTCGCTGAACCCTCGCGGGTCATCACATCAAGTGTGGAATCAATTGGTCTGAGCCGCACTGCCTCAGGATCGATAAGAATTATCTCATGATTTTCATTTGATAACATTTTGGCAAGATGGGTACCAACTTCACCAGCTCCGGCAATTATTATTCTCATCGAAAATTTTATTGAAAAAACATGACAAAATAAGAGATAAATAGCTTAATACTCAACTTTTTCTTCTCTTTTCTTTCTATGCTTTTATAATGCTGTAATGAATGCTCCTGATTTTTTAACAAAGTGAATAGTATCAATTGCTGTTAAATCAGCCTTTTTGGGAAGACGAAGATCGGATGTAATAATTAGTTTTTCAGGCAGATGTTCGTCTGATAAATTTTTTTCATTATTTCTGTTCCCGGTAAGGATCACTATTTCAGGCTTTATTCTTAAACCAGCATATTGATTTAAAGAATTGCATACCAGTATCTTATTCTGACCGGCTTGTAAATATTTAAGATCTTCATTAAGGATATTCATCTTAATTCTGAGTCCGAGAACAGAGCTATGCCTTGTTACAACCGGTGAAATAAATGCAGTATCAGTATAAATATTCAGCAATTTTCCGGTTTTGATACCTATGGTTGATGAACCTGGAGTATTATATACAATCAGCTGGTTTGTTTTTCTGACTGATATTTCATGTGCTGTGCCATAAATTACTGATAAAGAGATCACTGCAATTGGAATAAAGATTGGTATTGAATGCTTTTTCAAAAGGAGGAAACCAAAAGAGAATAAAATAAGGGTAAGCATTATGCATTGAAAAGTTGTCATGCCGATGTTTTCAATAGTAGACAATGGGAGAGAAGCTGCTTTGGCAGTTAAGAATTCAGTAAGCCCGGTAAGATGATTAAGCAGGTATGCAAGAAACTGAGACAGGAATTGTACCGGGTATGTTAATGGAACAAGCGATCCTGCAATGATCAGTAACGATGACAAAGGCACTATAATAACATTGGAAATGATGAAATAAGTCGGGAACCTGTTAAAAAGCATGATAGTGATTGCAAGAGTACCTGCCTGTGCCACAACGGTTATAACTACTGATTGCCATATCTTATCTGAAAACCAGTTTTTCATTTCAAATCTCTGGTATACAGCCTGGTAAAAGGTGATTATGAAAATAACTGCTGAATAAGAAAGCAGGAATCCTGCTTCGAAGATTACAGAGGGTTTTAAGAGTATAAGAATAAAAGAGGAAGCAAGAACTGAGTTAATGCTGTTGACCCTTCGTTTCATTAGGTTTCCGGCATGTAAAAATGAGAACATCAGTGTTGCCCGAAGCACAGATGGAGTGAGTCCGGTAACAAAAGCAAAAGACCAGAGTATGAGTATTGTTAGTATTACCCGGAGAACTTTCAGCCTTCGCTTCATAAAAAACAAAACATTAAATATAAACAGGCTAAGTATACCGGCATGCAGGCCGGATACAGCCATAATATGCATTACTCCTGCTTTCATGAAATTTTGTTTCTGTTCAGGTTCAAGCATATTCTTTTGCCCCAGGATTATAGCTGCAACGAGGGCAAGTCTTTCACCTGTTATGCCGCGTTCCCTGTACATGCTGATCAGCTTCTCCCTTATTATCAATGCTCTGTATCTGAATTCCCTGTACCCTGGAATATCATGTGAAATTATGTCCTGACTTCTGATATAGGCCGAATATCTGATACCATGAGTCTCCAGAAAGAATTTATAATCAAATTCATTCGGATTGCCTCTGTTTTTGATCTCCCCCGGTGTGCACTTTATAATAAGATGATCTCCCGGCATAAGCTGCAATATAGAAGGGTCCTTCTTCTCATAAAGCAGCAAACTGCCTCCGATTTGTTCCTTATGATAATTGACAACTCTGTTGTGAAGTTTAACGGTGAGCATGTAACTGTTTTCTTTTTCCAAAGGATAATCAGTAAGTGTACCTGAAAAAACCGATGGTTCAGGTTCGAGAATTGAAATAGCTTCTTTTTCATCTGAATACAGCAACTGACCGCAGGTAAACATTAGAACAGTAAATGAGACCCCGAAGATAATATTGATGAATGATCTGTTGAAAAAGAGACTTGCAGCAAAACCGGAAACAACAATGAATGCAGCAACCAACAAGAATTCAGTACCGGGTTTATAATACAAACCTGAAATGATGCCTGCACACAAAGGCATGCCAATCCGGAGAAATGGAACTTCCTTATGAAGCACAGTTTGCAGCTATGAGACTATATAAAGATAGGAAATAGTTTGGAGTGAGCTAAAGTTTGGAGTACTTAAAGTTATGCTCAGTTCCGGTTTTAATGGAATTTTATTATAAATCTGATTTGATTTTCTGAGCCGCCAGGATGGTTTTGTAATCAGCTTCAAATTTTCCTTTACTTATTGAGTTAAGCTTTCCTTTAAGCAGTCTTCTTCTGAGAGGGCTTACTTTGTCTGTAAACATTATGCCATCGAGATGATCATACTCATGCTGAATGATCCTTGCTTTATAGCCATCATATACTTCATCATGGAATACCCAGTTCTCGTCGTAGTATGTTATCCTGATATGTGACTCACGGTTAACTTCTTCCCTGATATTCGGAATGCTTAAACAACCTTCTGACATGAGCATAAAGTCGCCGGTTTTTTCTTCAATATGGGCATTGATAAATGTCTTTTTAAAATCTTCGAGAGAGGGTTCTTCGTCTGCAAGAGGTTTGCCGTCGATTACAAAGATTCTGATTGACTTGCCGATCTGAGGTGCTGCAAGACCAACACCTTCAGCATAATACATAGTCTCGAACATGTCTTTGATAATCTGATCGAGACCAGGATAATCCTGATCCACATCTTCGGCAATTTTTCTTAAAATCGGATGGCCATATACGACAATAGGATATATCATTAAATCATCATTTATTAATTTTGTTTGATCTTTTATCCAGAAAAGACTGGAGAATAATTGCTGCGCTTATTTTATCAACCATTGATTTGTCCTGTCTTTCCTTCTTTTTCACTCCTCCGTCTATCATGGTTCTTAAAGCCATTTGTGATGTAAATCGTTCATCAATGAGATGAATATGAACATCGGGAAATCTGTGTTTTAATTTCTTAATGAACGGATTAATGTAAGTAACAGATTCACTTGGCTGGTTGTTCATCTGCACGGGGTAACCGATTACAAATGCTTCAATTTTTTCAGTTTTCATATAATTATCGAGAAAGCTTTCAAATTCAACCGGGCTTACCGTATCAAGAGGGGACGCAAACATCTGCATCGGATCTGTTACAGCAAGTCCTATCCTTTTTTTACCATAATCTATGCCAAGAATCCTGCTCATAAATTTTTAAAGTGACAAAAGTACTAAAAAGTATGGAGTTTAAAACTCTCAGTAAATTTTATAGCAGAGTTATACCTTTAACAAAAAAAGCCACCCTCGCGGATGGCTTTTCTTATATAATTCTTCCGACTATTCTGTCTTCGTGAATTCCATTGCAGCCAGACGCTTGTAGGAATTGTATCTCCATTTTGCATTTTCTTCAGCTGCCTTGAATAGCACTTCTGCTTCTCCGGGGAATCCCTTCAATAGTGATGTATAACGTACTTCTGATTTCAGGAAATCCTGGAATTTACTCCAGTCAGGTTCTTTTGAATCGAGTATGAAAGGATTCTTTCCTTCTGCTTCCAGAAGCGGATTAAACCTGTAATTATGCCAGTAGCCCGCTTCAACGGCTGCCTTGGTCTGAGCCTGTGTCTTGCCCATTCCGTCGCCAATACCATGGTTGATACATGGAGAATAGGCAATTATCAGTGATGGTCCCGGATAAGCTTCAGCTTCTTTGATGGCCTTGAAGTACTGGGCATTATTTGCACCCATTGCTACCTGAGCAACATACACATAACCATATGTCATTGCCATCTGGCCAAGATCTTTCTTCCTGATTTTCTTTCCTGAAGCAGCAAATTTTGCTACAGCCCCTGCAGGAGTTGATTTGGAAGCCTGACCTCCGGTATTTGAATATACTTCGGTATCCATAACAAGGACATTCACGTCTTCACCTGAAGCCAGAACATGATCAAGTCCTCCGTAACCAATATCATAAGCCCATCCGTCACCTCCGAATATCCAATGTGATTTCTTTATAAGATATTGCTTAAGGCTGAGTATCTCTTTTGCAAATTCTGATTGCTCATTGTTGCAAACTTCAATCACTTTTTCTGATGCAGCCCTTGAAGCTTCTGCACTGTCTTTTACCTTGAGCCATTCTTCAAATGCTGCCTTCGTTTCTTCTTTTAAAGAATTTGTCTTGAGAGCATCTGTCATGCGCAATGCTATGCGTCCTCTTAAGCTGTTGGCGCCAAGAGCAAGTCCAAGACCGTATTCAGCATTATCTTCGAACAGTGAGTTTGCCCATGCTGGACCATATCCTTTTTTATTATGTGTGTAAGGTGTTGAAGGAGCCGATCCGCCATAAATTGAAGAGCAACCTGTGGCATTTGAAACAATCATACGGTCACCATAAAGTTGTGTTATAGCTTTGATATAAGGTGTTTCACCGCAACCCGCGCATGCTCCTGAGAACTCGAATAAAGGTTGTGCAAACTGACTGTTCTTTACATTCACAAATTTATCAACAACTGTATCCTTGTAACCTACTTTTTCATGCATGTATGTCCATCTTGGAGCTTCTTCAAGCTGTGTCTCAAGAGGTTTCATGACAAGTGCCTTAACCTTTGAAGGACAAACCTCAGCACAGTTACCGCAACCTGTACAGTCATAGACACTTACCTGTATTTTGAATTTGTAAGCCTTGAGTGCTCCGGGAATTCCCTGGATAACCTTGGTACCGTCAGGTGCATTTGTCAGTTCTTCTTCAGTAAGAAGGAAAGGACGAATGCTTGCATGAGGACAAACATATGAGCACTGGTTACACTGGATGCAATTTTCAGGCTGCCATTCGGGAACATTAACTGCAATACCACGTTTTTCGTAAGCAGATGTTCCGGAAGGAAAAGTACCGTCTTCCCTGCCTGTGAAAGCGCTTACAGGCAGATCGTCGCCCTTCATTGCATTCATTGGCTCCATGATCTCACGGATAAAGTCAGGGATATTGTCGTTGTGTTTAGCTTTCACAACTTCAATATTAGCCCATTCAGCAGGAATCTCTATTTTATGAACTTCAGTCCCTTTATCGACTGCAGCATTGTTCATATTTACCACATCTTCACCTTTTCTGCCATAACTTTTCAAAATGGCTTTCTTCATCTGAGATTCTGCCTTGTCATAAGGGATAACGTTTGCCACCTTGAAGAAAGAGGCCTGCATTATCGTATTTGTGCGCGTTCCCAAGCCCAATTCCTCAGCTATTGCAGTTGCATTTATTACATAGAAGTTGATATGATTGACTGCCATGTATTTTTTCATGTGATCGGGGAGACGGTTCTTTGTTTCTTCGTTATCCCAGATGGAATTCAAAAGGAAGGTTCCGCCTTCCTTAAGGCCTTTCAGCATATCATATTTATCAAGATATGATGGCACATGGCATGCTACAAAATCGGGTGTATTGACAAGATAGGGCGACCTGATCGGTTTATCACCAAAACGTAAATGTGATGTTGTTATACCTCCTGATTTCTTGGAATCGTAAGCAAAATAAGCCTGGCAGTACTTGTCAGTGTTATCCCCGATGATCTTAATTGAGTTTTTATTTGCACCTACCGTACCATCTGAGCCCAATCCATAAAATTTGGCTGAATATGTTCCCGGAAGTGCAACATTGATCTCGGGTAAAATTGGCAATGATTTGAATGTAACATCATCATTGATACCAACTGTGAAAAGATTCTTCGGTTCTGCAAGCTTCATGTTTTCAAAAACAGAAAGAATCTGGCTTGGAGTGGTATCTTTTGAACTCAATCCGTAACGTCCGCCCACAATTACCGGTCTTACCTGCCTGTCATAGAACATGTCTTTGATATCAAGATACAGTGGTTCTCCCGGTGCTCCGATTTCTTTAGTTCTGTCAAGTACAGTGATCTTTTTAACTGATGAAGGGAAAACATTAAAGAAATATTTTGAAGAGAAAGGACGATAGAGATGAACACTTATAAGACCTACTTTTTCGCCTTTTTCTCTCAGATAATCAATAACTTCCTTTGTTGTGTCAGTAACCGAACCCATGGCTATAATAATATGTTCAGCATCCGGTGAGCCGTAATATGTGAATGGCTTGTATTCCCTGCCTGTGATTTTGGAAATTTCAGCCATATAAGAATTCACTATATCAGGAATCGGCTCATAAAACTTATTGACTGATTCTTTTGCCTGGAAGAAAATATCGGGGTTTTGAGCTGTTCCTCTTGTTACAGGGTGTTCAGGATTAAGAGCGTTCTGCCTGAATTGTGTCAGTGCATTCAGATCAATAAGGTTTTTAAGATCATCCATTTCCATTAATTCAACTTTCTGTACTTCATGAGAAGAACGGAAGCCATCAAAGAAATGCATGAACGGGATTCTTGATTTAATCGCTGCAAGGTGTGCAACTCCTGCGAGGTCCATAATTTCCTGAACGCTTCCTGTTGCAAGCATCGCGAATCCTGTCTGGCGGGTGGCATAAATATCACTGTGGTCGCCAAAAATTGATAATGCGTGGGCTGCAAGTGTACGTGCTGAAACATGAAATACTCCGGGAAGAAGCTCTCCTGCAATCTTATACATATTTGGAATCATCAGAAGCAATCCCTGTGAAGCTGTAAATGTTGAGCACAGAGAGCCGGTTTGTAAGGCCCCGTGCAAGGCACCTGCTGCTCCTGCTTCAGATTGCATCTCAACAACTTTAACCTGCTCACCGAAAATGTTCTTCAAACCACTGGCAGACCATTCATCAACATATTCTGCCATTGTAGACGATGGTGTTATAGGATATATGCAAGCTACTTCGCTGAACATATATGCTACATGCGCAGCAGCCTGATTACCGTCGCATGTTATAAATTTTTTTGTTCCCATTGGATAATATATTTGATTAAAAAAGAATTTTCAAAATCAGACAATACAGAATTGTACTGTTATTTAAAAAACAGTGCAAAAGTATAAATAAATATTAAAATATCAATTTTCTACTGACCATTCATGGAAATAAGAAACTCTTCATTCGATTTTGCCTGTAACAGCCTGTCACGCAGGAATTCCATGGCTTCAACTGAGTTCATATCGGTGAGAAAATTGCGTAATACCCATATCTTATGGAGGATATTTTTATTTAGAAGAAGATCTTCACGGCGTGTGCTTGATGCCGGAATATCAATGGATGGGAATATTCTTCTGTTTGAAAGCTTGCGGTCAAGCTGGAGCTCCATGTTACCTGTTCCCTTAAATTCTTCAAAAATCACATCATCCATTTTTGAACCTGTATCTGTCAGAGCAGTTGCCAGGATCGTAAGAGAACCTCCGTTTTCAATATTCCTGGCTGCACCGAAAAATCTTTTCGGCTTATGGAGTGCATTCGAATCAACTCCTCCTGACAGCACTTTTCCTGATGCCGGAGCTGTTGTATTGAAAGCTCTTGCAAGTCGTGTTATTGAATCAAGAAGAATGACAACATCGTGTCCGCATTCCACCAGGCGCTTTGCTTTTTCCAGCACTATGTTAGCAACACGGCAATGGCGCTCAGCCGGTTCGTCAAAAGTGGAAGCAATTACTTCAGCCTTCACATTTCTTGCCATATCCGTAACCTCTTCAGGCCTCTCATCAATTAGAAGTATCATAAGATACGCTTCGGGATGATATTTGGCAATCGCGTTGGCAATCTCCTGAAGAAGAATTGTTTTACCTGTTTTTGGTTGTGCAACAATCAGACCTCTCTGTCCTTTTCCGATAGGAGTAAACATATCGATGACCCTTACCGATAATGACCCTTCGCCTGGCTGGCATAAGGTAAATTTTTCATCAGGGAAGAGCGGGGTCAGGAAATCAAATGGTACACGGTCCCTTATAAAATCAGGACTCCTGCCATTTATCTCGTCAACTTTTATAAGGGGAAAATACTTTTCACCCTCTTTGGGAGGACGAATTGATCCTTTAATTGAGTCGCCCGTTTTTAGTCCGAAAAGCTTGATCTGCGATTGTGAAACATAAATATCGTCAGGTGAATTCAGGTAATTGTAATCCGGTGATCTCAGAAAGCCATATCCATCCGGCATAATTTCAAGAACACCTGTGTTATAAATGATGCCTTCAAAATCGTAACCTTTTTCTTTCTTCTCCTCCCTGGCAGGAAGAACTTCGTGTGTTCTGCCGGATACTTGTGGTTCAATTATGGGGTCACCATAATATATGTCTTCTGCCGGTTTAATTTCATCCTGGATCGCATCATCATTGTTTATCGGAAGATTATTTTCAACTATTGTTTCGTTGACGGTCTGAAATCTCTTATGGTCATTTCTTTCAAGAGGTTTTTCATAATGCATTTTTTTGCCTTGCCTGTCATCCTGTCTCTTGTCATTCCTCCATTTCGGTACATTTATTTCCTCTTTTGGCTGCTCCGGACTTTTAAAAGGTTCAGGATTCTTATTGATTCTTTCAGGATTCGTTCTTTCAGGATTGGTTCTTTCAGGCTTTGCTGTTTTATCCTGCCAGTCAGCAGGAGCTGTTTCCGGACCTTTCAGATCATCGGGAGAAACAGACATAACAGATTCCACCGGTCGCTTAACTACCGGGGTTGCTGTTCTAGGCCTTTTACCTCTTCTGTATGAAGAATCAGAATCCTGACTATTAACTTCTGCGGAAGGTTGGATATCATTCCTTTCCGGTTCTGCAGATGGATTAGGCTCTATTGATTCAATTGCCTGATGATCAAGAATTTTATAAATCAGATCCTGCTTCTTCAGGGTCTCTGCTTTTTTGATTTTAAGTTCTTTTGCTATATCCTTTAATTCAGGAAGCAATTTCTTACTTAACTCAAGAATGTCGTACATATTTTAATGATAAATGGAATATAAGAGAGTTCAATGATTTTTTGGAAACGGTCAAGATGCGAATATGAAACCGGTGGAAAACTTTCACATATCCGGAAAACGCTGCAATATTAAATAAAATTGCTTATAAATTAATATCAAAAGCTATTAAAATTGCAATGGGGTTTATCAAATCCACTAATAATTTGATATTCAATCTGAACGAAATAACAGCGCAAGCTACGAAAATTCTTATATTAATCAAAAAATATTTAAGAAAATAATACCTTTTTTGACATAATTTCACTAAAATTGTCCTTGCAAGCTGTAAAAATATCCAAATTTAATACCGTGCCTGTATGCGTCAGTTAAAGATATCAAAACAGGTTACTAATCGTGATACCCCTTCCCTGGATATCTATCTCCAGGAAATCGGCAGAGTCGATCTTATTTCCCCGGAAGAAGAAGTTGCTCTTGCAAAAAGAATCAGGGCAGGTGAAACGGAAGCTCTCAGGAAGCTTGTACAAGCCAATCTTCGTTTTGTTGTGTCTGTTGCTAAACAATATCAGAATCAGGGAATTAGCTTGCCCGACCTTATTAATGAGGGCAATCTTGGCCTCATGAAAGCCGCTCAGCGGTTTGATGAAACCCGTGGATTTAAATTTATTTCATATGCTGTCTGGTGGATCCGTCAGGCAATCCTTCAGGCTTTGGCAGAGCAATCGAGGATTGTCAGACTGCCCGTAAATAAGATTGGTTCAATAAACCGTATAAACCGGGCATTTGCTAAACTGGAACAGAACTATGAACGCGAACCTTCATCGCAGGAAATTGCTGATCTGCTTGAGATGGTTCCGGAAGATGTAAAGGATGCCCTGAAAACAAATGGCAGGACTGTAAGCATGGATGCTCCGATAAACAACGAGGAGGATAATAATATGTATGATGTCCTCCAAAGTTCTGAGACGCCCAGTCCCGACAGGAATCTTATCAACGAATCACTCGCATATGAAATAGAAAGAGCGCTTAATACTCTTTCCTCAAGGGAATCAAAAGTTTTGAAACTTTATTTTGGGCTGGGATTAAAACATCCCTATACCCTTGAAGAAATTGGAGAGGAGCTCAATCTTACCCGCGAGCGCGTCAGGCAGATCAAGGAAAAAGCAATTAAAAGGATCCAGTTTACAACCCGCAGCAGGATTTTAAAAACCTATCTGGGATGATATATCTCTATTGTTGTCCAATATAACTTAAATGGATCATTTAGTCTCTCCGTCACTTTTAGCAGCAGATTTCGGCAATCTCGAAAGAGATGTAAAAATGGTTAACAGAAGTCAGGCTGACTGGCTTCATCTCGATATAATGGATGGAATTTTTGTCCCGAATATCTCATTTGGTTTTCCCGTTATTGAGAGTGTGAAAAAATATGCTGAAAAACCGCTGGATGTACATCTCATGATAGTAGATCCGGACAGGTATATTTCGCGGTTCAAAGATGCCGGAGCCAGTATACTTACAGTCCAGTATGAAGCCTGCACACACCTTCAGCGTACTGTTACTGAAATAAGAAGACTGGGTATGAAGGCAGGGGTGGCATTGAATCCACATACACCTGTATCGCTTCTGATCAATACTCTTCCTTTTATCGACATGGTTCTTATTATGACAGTTAATCCGGGTTATGGAGGGCAAACATTTATTATGGAGAGCTACAAAAAGATCGAAGAACTCAGGATGATGATAGTTAATGGTGCCTATAATACTCTGATTGAAGTAGATGGAGGTATCAGTACAAATAATGCTTCGAAGCTAATAGAATCAGGAGTGAATGTACTTGTTGCAGGCAACTCAGTTTTTAGTTCGGCTGATCCCGAAAATACAATAAGGATGCTGAAAAGTCTGAAACAATAAATCTGGACAGTCAGTACTTTTCTGACTTCATATACGCCGGAGGGTGGTTAAAAAGTGATCTTTGCGGTTAAAAAACTTATAATTCCGTCAGCTTGCTCAGCATGAAACCAATTGATATCCTTATCCTTGTCCCACCATGTCATTTGCCTCTTGGCATACCTCCGACTGTTCCTTTTTATGAGCTCAATAGCTTTTTCGCGGGTGATTTTTCCATCAAAGAAGTCAAAAAACTCTCTGTAACCGACACATTTCAATGCATTCAGTTCCCTGTACTTCATTAGAGATGCTGCCTCTTCCTCCAGACCCGAATGTACCATTTCATCAACTCTGGAATTTATCCTGTTATAAAGATCTTCCCTCTCTCTTTTCATTCCTACTTTAATAATCTCAAAATCCCTCTCCCTTTTTTGTTTCTTCAGGAATGATGAATATGGCCTGCCTGTCGATTCACAGATCTCAAGAGCCCGCATTATCCTTTTATGATTTTTCAGGTCTACTTTTGAATAGTGCTCAGGATCAACAAGTCTGAGGGCTATTCTCAGACTTTCAATTCCTTCGTTCATGTACATTGAAATATATTTTTCCCTTATGGACATGTCGGTATCAGGAATATCATCAATGCCATTACAGACTGCATCAATGTACATTCCGGAGCCGCCTGACATTATAACAATATTGTTTTTGCTGAACAGGGATGGAAGAAGATCAAGGACATCCCTTTCAAAAATGCTGGAACTGTAATAATCCTTTATGGATATTGACCTTATGAAATGATGCTTAATAAGAAGTAATTGCTGATCTGACGGAACTGCAGTTCCTATCTTCATTTCCCTGAAAATCTGACGTGAGTCGGCTGATATAATTTCGCTTTCGAATCTTAAAGCAAGATTCACAGCGAGATCAGTTTTGCCCGCTCCTGTCGGACCCAGCAGAACTATCAGAATATTTTTCATCGGATTCTGATATACAGCCCGGGTTATTCTTCGTCTTCGGTTAGGTTGTCGATATTTTCGAAATCGGGCAGTGTTTCTTCATCTTCCCCTTCCAGGAAAAGCTCATCCACTTCCGGCTCATCTTCATCCTCGTCTACGGAAACAACAATGCTGTTATAAAGCTTGCGGGAAGTACCACTGAATATTACCTGTTTTGGAGGTACTCCTTTTGAATTTACACATAAGGGAACTTCACGTCCTTCAACTTCCTTCGTTTCGCCGTTATATTCGACAAAAAGAGCTCTTTCGTTGAAGAAATCAAATACATATAGAAGTTTTTGGTTTTTCCGGAAAATAATATCTTCAAGAACAGCAGTTTCCATGGTTGAAGATCCGGTTCCCATATCAAAAAGTGTAAACTCTTCCTCTTTTTCCCAATTGTCGGTTGCCATAAAGAAAGATGCCATCTGGGATTTATCAAACTCCAATTCATCCTGAATCAGGTTATGAAAATCCAATAATGTGTGAGAATCCAAAAACTCAAATTCCCTTACAAAAGACTCATCCTCATCTGATAACACTACAAATTTGTAAACCATATATGTCTTAATTCAATGGGTGCAATATAATATTTTTTAAGTTAACATATTCCTGATGATTTTTTTTTTAGCAGAAATTGTACCGTGTCAATTCCATCAGAATAATCCCATGGATGCGGAGCCTGTGCATGGCCGAAAGGAATTCCCTCTCTCCCTGTAATACACTGGATACTATCTTTCTGTATACCAATAATCTGACGGACATTTTCCTGTGAATCATAATATTCATAATGAAGAACAGCGACAGGTGACAAGAGACTACTATCCTCCTTCAGGAGAAGGTATCCGGTATCGGTAAATTTTTCCTTATTTACAATATACACGGCTTTATTGAAATCATAATTATTCGCATATTTCCGGTGCTCAATTACACCAGAATAGTCAGTCCATTTGTCAGTTAACAGACCGAGGTCATAGCCTCGTGGTACAAAAAGCTTTGAAACATTTCTGCATCCCAGGCCAAAATATGAAAAGATATCATTCCCCAGATCTTTTAATTCATTTACTGATTCTTCTCCGTTTATAACTGCAACACTTGTTCTGTTCTTCCTTATTATATGCTGATATTTATTGAAATAATAATCAAAATACCTTGAACTGTTATTGCTGCCGGTGGCAATTACAACATCGAAATTCGAAAGTGTTCCATCGGTAAATTCAACTTTTTCCCTGAATTCAGGTTTCAGTCCGAAAAGAATTTCACCGATGAAAGGTATAAGCTCTGAATCCTTTGAACTGGTTTTTGCAACAAGGTAATTGCCACTTATGAGTACGGCAAGAAAATCATAAAAACCAACCAATGGTATATTGCCTGCCATAATCACACCTACCCGCACCGGATTCCTTTTCTCTTTCAGTTCAGGATAGGAGCTGGTCCATTTTGTCAGAATATCATCGGTAAGTTCTGCTGCAACAGCCTTTAAAGCTTTTCTTACGTTTTCGGGAGTAAACCATTCATTATTAAGATGCTGCCCCTCTATTAATGTATTTAAGCGATCAGAATGCGGACCTGGTTTCCCATTCACAGCATCACGCAGTATTTCCCCGAGCCGGGCGAATATTTCAATCCTTTCCTCCAGATTCATTCTGATTAGTTTAGCAGCATGCAAATTTACTTAAAATTGGATTGGAATTAAATAAAAAAACTGATCCTGCGATCAGTTTTTTTAGTTTCATGGAGAGCAATTCTTTTATGATGAAAGCTCTTGCCAGGTTAAACTTTATATATATAAGAAATTCAACGGAAACAGCTTCAGCTATTTTAGTTTAAATGAAATAGGCACCATATAATATACAGGGACGGGTTCTCCATCCCTGATTCCCGGTTTTACGAATGAGGGAAGAGAATTTATAACTCTTAAGGCTTCAGCATCAATCTCATTATCAATACCTTTGACTATTTTCGCCCTTGATACCTTTCCTTCTTCATTTACAATGAAAGATACTACAACTCTTCCCTGTATTCCATTATCTTTTGCTGAAGACGGGTATTTGGTATTGTCCGCTATAAAGTTTAAAAGGGCAATTTCTCCTCCTGCAAATTCAGGCATTTCATCGACTTCTATCCAGGTGGTATCCCCATTTTCAACAGTATACGGGGGTGGAGCAGGAGCATCAGGAGGCGGAGGGGGAGGAGGAGGAATAATCTCTTCCATAGGATCGGCGGTCGATTTCGCATTTTCGCTGCATGAGTAGCTCATAATCAGAAAAATTGCGATAATTGTTAAAACCATATAAAGATTATGTTTCATGATCTGTTTAGAATTTGTTTTTGTCTTCATAATATTATTCATTAAGAGTTATTTACTTTCAGGTTTTGACATCTGTTAAAATTTCTAAACAACAAATATACAACGAATAAATTAGTTATACAACTAAATAGTTAATTATATTAATTTTATTGAGAAAAAAATTCAGGAATGATTATTCCACATTTTTTTAATTCTCCCGTCGGAGTTTAGTGAATACAGATGCGCATTAAAGGCAGTATCCAAAGTAAAAATTGGAACTTGGAAAACGGGATGATGCTGATTATGAGTTAATTGCGGCTTCTTGCCAGAGCATTCAGTAACTGAGTGACAATACTATTTTTTTATTGCAATGTGAATGTGATTGGTACCATATACCAGACAGGGACAGCCTTTCCGCCCTGTTTTCCGGGTTTAAAGGTTGGAAGAGTACTGACCACCCTTAAAACTTCGGAATCCAGGTCAGGAGATGCTCCTTTTAGAATGCTTGCCTGGCTTATTCCGCCGGTTGATGTGACACAAAATCTGACAATTACCCTGCCCTGAATACTATTTTCTTTTGCAATCTGAGGATATACTGTGTTCACTGCAATGAATTTAAGAAGTTCAGCATCTCCGCCGGGAAATTCAGGCATTTGTTCTACGGCAACAAAAGGTTCTGTATCCTCTTCACTTATTGTATTCTGGTCATTTTCAGCAATAGCCGGAGGAGGAGGTGGAGGTGGAGGTGTCTGAACAATTTTATCTGCAGCTTCTGCTGCTTTAGTTTCCGGTGTCTTCGCGAAAGCGGAAATGACAAGGAAAACAAACAATGCCACTGGCAGCACTGACAATAGCTTGAGACCTGCAATGGCGGAAGTGCGTTTCCTGGTCATCATGATCATTCTCTTCCTGACAAGCGATGGATTGGAAAAGCTGTTTGTCAGGTTAAAGGCTTTTGATTTAAATACCTGGTTCAGTAACAATTTCTGATAATTTATGATTGTCACCCCGGAATTAATCAGATCGTTATCAGCCTGGTATTCATGAATTGCTCTCAATGACCTGTCGAACAGATGGATCATAGGATTGAACCATTGTAAAATTTTAATGATTTCAACAAAGATTATATCCAGAAAGTGATGTTTGCGTATATGATTTTGTTCATGTTTGATTATCTCAGCGGCTTCGTCCTGATCAAGCCTTGAATTTATGAAGATATAGCCAAGAGCAGAAAAGCCTGAGGTATGAAAATCATGAAATCTGATGATCCTGGTACCGGCTGTCCTCTTTCTTAATACAAGAATAACAAGGTTTCCAAGGTCAATGATTAGTTTGAATGAGAACAGTAGCACCCCCGTAATATAGATGGATGATATTAACTGAAATGGATTTTCCGCCAAACGGATGGCTTTTATTTCATTTGATGTTCCTGTGACAAATACTTCAGAAAGCATCTTTCCAAAAATGGGAATGTCGGAAGGTTGAAAAGCTTTCAGGGTGAAGAACGGAAATATGAGTGCCGATGTTAATGACAGGATTATAAAAGCCCTGTTTCGGCCGTAAGATGTATCCCTGCTTAACACTAAAGTATATACAAGATAAAAAGCTGCTGTGTAAGCTGCAACCTTAATCATATATATTAATAGTGTGTTCATTTTGTTGCTTTTTGTTTTTTTACCTCTCCTTCCATTATTTTCATGATTTCTTCCATCTCCTTAACGGATATGCTTTTTTCCTTTGCAAAGAAACTAACCATTTTTTCAAAAGAGTTTGAAAAATAGTCATTTACAAATGTCTTGAGATGCTTCTTTGAATATTCATTTTTCGAAATGAGCGGAATATACTCATGTGTTCTTCCATATGCTTTATGGGTAACAAAACCTTTCTCCTGCAGAATTCTGACAATGGTACTTACAGTATTATAAGCAGGCTTTGGTTCCTCAAAATGTTCAAGGATGTCTTTAACAAATCCTTTTTTGATTTTCCAGAGAACCTGCATCACCTGTTCCTCTGCCCTGGTTAATTCTCTCATAATTTAAAATATTGTAAATTATCAATTCCTGAACCCTTTCCACAAATA
>JBBQJD010000066.1:0-21352 GCA_038325595.1 Bacteroidales bacterium
CCTCACAGTGTTAAAAACATTCGATCATAATTTAGTATTCTTCCCGCTTAAATTTCTTCTCAGCCCATTCTGCAATCCAGAACATTGAAAGTGCCATCAGGATGAGCAGAAATGCAAATATCCCGTCTGTTAATCCCAGAGTCTCACTAATTTTTGGAGATCCAAGGAATTTTGCGAGGTACATTCCATCCCAGAGGTCGTATCCTATTCCAAAGATAAACACTCCCAGAAATAATCCTCCGATAAAAACAATGGCATCTATCTTGCCGATCGAAGCTCCACAGAAGCTTGTCCCGGGACAGTAACCGCCCATAATAAATCCTGCGCCCATAATGACCCCTCCAACTATTGCCGAGGTCAGATAAGTAGGATTTATGTAGATGAGATTCAGGTCAATCCAGCCGAAAAGACTGAAAAACAGCATCCCGAGCATAGCTGTTATCGCGGCTGTGAAGAATACCTTAAGAACTACTGTGTCGTAGCCATAAAATACACCGGCCAGTTTTCTGCTTGATGAAAATCCGCTCTGTTCAAGTACAAATCCAAAACCGATTCCTATAATAAATGCCAGGAAAAGATTGGTATTTTCAGATATTAATTCATTGATTGCTAGTGGTCCCATTGTGGATATAGATTGTAATAGTTGAAAAGTTGAATAGTTGAAAAGTTGAATAGTTGAATAGTTGAAAAGTTGATAAGTTGATAAGTTTATGGGGTGATACGGTTATGCGTTTATACGGTTATACGGTTATGCGTTTATACGTTTTAAATCCAGTTTTTGCGGAAAAAATAAGCCAGGGCGAAAGCAGTACCGAATATTGCCATCATTGTTATAAAACCACCCAATGAGAGTACGGCCATTCCGCTCAGAGCAGAACCGCTTGTGCATCCTCTGCCGATCTGAGAGCCGAATCCAAACAAAACACCGCCAGCCAGGGCAAAGATCAACCTTCTGCGTGAAGTTATCTTAGGAGAATGTTCCACCTTGAATTTAAGCCGGCCGGCCAGTGCTCCTGACAGGAAACCTCCAGCAATGACTCCGAGCATTTCAAAAACAAGCCAGGTCTTCATTGGATTGCCGGTATGAGACTCATGGAATTCTTTGACAAATGAGGAGTTTTCACTGGCAGCAGGAGCTACCGTGGTCATGGCCGAAACAATCGTGCTCTTTATAGCTCCGCTTGCTCCCAGCCCGCGGCCGGCAGTAAAATTGGCTGCAAGAAGTACCAGTCCTAATAATACACCCCCCAGATAAGGATTGAGGTATTTGGTTTTCCTGATTTCACTCGATTTATTCATACTTATTTTGTTAATTTCTTCTTTTATTTTCCAAAACTATTTTTTTACAGTAAAAGCATCTAAAATTGCCCACTGGGTCGCTTTATCTTTCGCCTTTCGCCTTTATACATCCTTTCGCCTTCCGCCTTAATACATCCTTTCGCCTTTCGCCTTCATCCTTTCGCCTTCAATACAGCCACCTGCTCATCTGTCCTGCATATACGATAATGAACCTCAGCATAAAACTGCCGAATATCACCAGAACAGCCGGCACAAGTACAGGTATATGGAATTTCCCAAGCTCCATAATTTCAAGAAGAGCCGGGATAAGCATTCCCATTATAACCACAAAAATCCAGAATGACATTGTGTACGGACCTCCAAGGAACATGTGTGCAGCTTCGATCTGTACCTGTGAGCTGGCAAGGAATCCCATGAACATATGTATTATCAGGAATAATTCAATTCCGATTAAAACCAGGTCAATCCTGGCAAACTGTTTTCTTTCCTCTTTGTTTTTTGAAATCAACAATGTTGCTGCAGCACCTGCCGAGAGTCCTGATGCAAGGAACAAGGGTCCGAGAATTGAGGTGTTCCAGAGCGGCCTTGCATTAAATGCTGAAAGAAGAATTCCGGTATATATTCCGAGGATGATTGCGTAAATAAGCATAATCCAGGCCAGTGTTTTTTTGTATTTATTAAAGAATGACTCCAGATCAATCAGCCATTTATATTTCCAGTTCCATAGTGGAAAAATATCCTTTATATGAAGCGCGCACCAGATAAAGGAAACAGGAGTGATAACCAAAAGAGTCCAGGCTCCCCACGACATGGGGGACTGAAGTTTAATATTGGTGTACAACTGCCAGAAAAATAATTTATGCCTGATGTCAATAAACAAGGCTAGCAATCCGAATACAAGCAAAACAGGAGCAAGAAATGGAGTTAGTCTGACAGCAGTTCTGTAGTCTTTTTCTCTTCCCCTTATAAAGTAAAGTGCTGCTATTGCAAGTATCCCGGCCGCCATTCCTCCTAGAAACAGGTAGAGCGGAATTTGCCAGTGCCAGATATTAAGATGCGGATCAACCATATGGTTTAATCTTCCGCTGATAATTAACTCTTCCTTCATCTGATTATTATATTAAAAAATACAACTGGGGCTTTGTTCCGGCTTCAGGAATAAGCGTTTTATATTTTCTTTTCTTAATCACAGTTGAAACACTGCTGTTTGCATCATCAAGATCTCCGAAATAAAGGCATTTGGTCGGACAAACCGCAACACATGCAGGAGACATGCCCTTTTTAATACGGTGTTCGCAGAATGTGCATTTATCTACATATCCTTTTGGATGAGGATAACGGGCGTCATAGGGACACGATGCAATACAAGCTCCGCAGCCAATACATTCATTATGACTGACCAGAATGATTCCGCCATCAACTATATGGCTTGCACCTGTAGGACAACAACGGACACAAGGTGCATTCACACAATGATTGCAGCGCTCTGAACGGATTTCAATTTCAAGTTCCGGATACGTTCCGTCAATAACCTCGGTTACCCAGTCGCGGCAGAACCCAACCGGAACATCATTTTCTGTCTGACAAGCTACAACACAATCGCTGCATCCCACACATTTTACCGTATCTACGGCCATTGCATATCTCATGATGCAGCCTCCACTTCCGGTTTGTCAGTTAAAAATGTTACGAAATTGCTTCTCATTCCTGTTCCTCCCATTATCGGATCTACAAGTACATTGGTTATCAGCTGTGTATCGCTTACTCCGCGTCCAAAGCATTTTTTCATACTAACCTGCTTATGACCAAACCCATGAACCATATAAACCGAATCCCATCTTATTCTTTCAGTTACCCTGACTTTGATCGGGAAGTCCGAGATAATGTCATCCTGGTTTTTAAGCCAGATATACTGATCGGTCTGCAAACCCCATTCATGGGCAACCTTTGGATTTATCCACACTGAATTCTCATCCATAAGGTCGGTGAGATTAGGATTATTTGAAGTACGGCTAAAGGTGTGCATCGGAGCTCTTCCGTAAATAAGCCTGTAAAAACCCTCAGCAGGTTCTTCGTGAGCCAAATATTTTGGAAGAGGATCAAATCCTGCCTGTTCGAAATATGCGGAGTACAGTTCAATTTTCCCCGAGTCGGTGAAGAATTCCACATCTTCATTTTCACCAAAATAGAGATCGTCAGTATCCCTATCAACTGTCTTAACACCAATCCTCTGCATTTCTTCCAGCGAAGATCCCACTTTTTTCAATTGCCAGTCGAGTAGCTCTTCCTGCTTTTCGAATGGGAAATATTGTCCAAGTCCGAGTTTTAATGACAGTTCACGTGCTATCAGGTAACCCGGCTTTGTCTCATTAAGCGGTTCAGTTGCCGGCATGCGTAAAGCCAGGGCCGGTTTGCGGTGAGGACTTACTCTGAGAACATCATATCGCTCGAGGTAAGTGCATTCAGGAAGTATCACATCAGCCCATCCTGTGATTTCCATGGGCATAGTATCAATTACAACAATCAGATCAAGGTTCTGTATAGCTTTCAGCGTATTAGGCTGATCAGGAACAGTGAATATCAGGTTGGTTCCGTTAACTATCCATCCTTTGATTAAATATCCCGGATTTTTTTCAGGTATTGAGGCATCAATAAGGGCATTTGAAACCGGAGAGCTTGCAAGCGGAAACTTCCCTGGGAATGCATCCTGCCATGTTTTTGAAGGTATGCTGAAAGGAGGAAGCGTGAAAGCCGGCAAATCAAACCTTGAAGGCCTGTAAAAACCACCTCTCCTACCCCATGAACCTAATAGTGCATTAAGTATTGCAATCGCCCTAACTCTCTGGGTATCATCACCATACCAGGTAACATGCCTGCCGGGATGTATGATTACAGCAGGAGAAGCATCAGCCATTTCCTTTGCTGTACTGCGAATAAGATCCGGTTTGATCGTTGTTATTCCATAAGCCCAATCGGGGGTGAAATCCTTTACATGTTCTTTCAACTGATCAAATCCTGTACAATATTTCTCTACATACTTTTTGTCGAAGTATTCCTTATATATTATCTCATGAATCCATGCAAGCAGCAGTGCAATGTCAGTAGACGGCTTTATTGGAAGCCAGAATTTCGACTTTCCGGCTGCGGTTGAAAACCTTGGATCGACTGTGATGATTGTTGCTCCTTTGTCTATTGCATCAGACATCTCCTGTACCTGTCCGTTGTGCATGTTTTCGCCTATGTGCGAACCAATCAGAACGAGGCATTTTGTATCACGTATGTCTGTTACCTCCGGAGAATACACCTCTTCTCCAAAAGTGGCAATAAATGCTTCATCACGCGGACCGCGGCATTGAGCATATGAAGGCTCGGCTATGTTCTCAGAACCGTAAGCTTTCAGCAGGGTTGAAAAGTAGCTGCTGCCTGATCCGTGAGTGAATAGTGCCATGCTCTCCGGACCGTATTTCCGGGAAATCTCTTTCATTCCGGCTGCAACTATACCAAGAGCTTCTTCCCACGTGGCTTCGCGGAAAACCTGCTTTCCCCGTTCCTCAACTCTTATCAGTGGTTTTTTCAGACGGTCTCCATCATAGTACATACCAACTCCGCCAGTTCCTCGTGGACAAAATCTTCCGCTGCAATGCTGGTCTTCATCATTTCCGACGATTTTCCATATTTTCCCTTCAGAAGTCTTGTAAACCCAGCCTGCACATTTCCAGAAACATATTTCGCAGTAAGTCGGTGTCCGTTTCAGATCAACAGCGAGACTTTTTACCTTTTCAGCCGAAGAAACAGCTTTCAGTATATTAAAAGATGATGCACCCGCAGCCAGAACACCTGCCCCGATAGCTGTCATCCTTATAAAATCTCTCCTTGTAGTCATACATTTATTTTGATGCAGTGCAAATTTATATAAAAGTTATTCACATATCGACATAAATATATGTGTGGAAAAGAGCAGATGGAAACATGCACTGTTAATTTATTAACAGTCTGATAATTAGTGTTATTTAGAATCAATATAAATTACAGAAAGGATCTTACTAAACTTCTGTCAGGACGATTATTGTCCACTTCCAACATTCCTTGTCTACCTGAATAGATAGTAGTGTTCCCGTTGCCTATTTATACTACCCTTTGACACAATTAATTTTTCTTAACGAGAATGAGATCCCTCATTTTCGCAAACCCTTGCAGGCTCATAGCCGTCAAGCTAAGAAGCATTAAAAACGAAGATCGTTTTAATCAACTGGATACCATTCTGTTAGTTTCCCCTACTTTTCAAGGAGAGCCTGCCCCGCCTTAAAGCCTACCCTTTATACACAATTAATTTCTTCTTAACGAGAATGAGATCCCTCATTTTCGCCAACCCTTCGCAGGCTCAGGGTTGGCGAAAATTCGGGATGACAGAGCATTTTAATGGCAGGAGGAGGAAGAAGCGGCGATTCGAAAGAACTTTTTATATTTATCTGGGTTTCGAATCGCCGCTTCTTCCTCCTCATAACCAACTACTTGAATTGTCATTCCGAACGAAGTGAGGAATCCCCTTCTCTCATAAAGAGATTAGCTAATATAACAAGATGTGTATAAAGGGTAGCCTTAAAGCGGGGGGTGGCCGGGACATTTCTTATTTCATTCAAAATACATTCCGGTTCCTGGACGGGCCGGTTCTCAAACCTAAGAACATTGTATCCCGCTTTTGCGGGGCAGTCTCTCCTTCAAAAAGGGGAGGAAAGTTAATAAACTATATATCTGCTATATACGATATATATTAAAGATCAAACCCGACTTGAAAAATTGGAGGTATGGTCCAGTCAATCTGGAGGGTATTATCCAAAAAAAAAAGCCGGATCAACCGGCATTTTTAAGTTCGTTTTTATTGGATCGAAGTCCGACCAGGTAATAAAGCGGGCAGAATCCCATCAGGCTTGTAACAAGAAATATTCCTGAAATTACCAGTAACACTATCCCAAGGGTACCTGTAACAATTTCAGAAAAGTAAAGCACCGCGATGACTACAGTAATCAGTACCCTGATCACCCTGTCGACTGTTCCCATGTTCTTTTTCATTTTGAATGGATTTAATTAAAAAATATCAGATCGTTAATTCAATTCCTTTGCAATTGCCATTGCTGCGATTGTGCCATCAGCAACTGCAGTTGTTATTTGCCTGTATTTCTTGCTTATAACATCACCAACAGCAAATATATCCGCCATACTTGTAGCCATATTTTCATCCGTAACAATATAACCCCATTGATCAAGTTTTAATGAACCATCAAACAATGAAACGTTTGGCTTCATACCGATAAAAATAAATACTCCGTCACTTGTCAGTTTGTAGCGTTGTTTTGTTTTCAGGTTTTCTACTTCAGTAATGATTTTATCTCCATCCCTTCTGAAAGAACGGGGTTCATGTTCGAAAAGAGTACTTATCTTTTGGTTTTTGAATATTTTTTCCTGCGCTTTTTTGTTTGATGTAAATTTGTCAAACTGGTGAACCATGGTTATTTTGCTGGCAAACCGGCTAATATAATCAGATTCTTCAACGGCCGAGTTACCGCCACCGATAACAAGAACTTCCTTGTTATCAAAATATTTTGCATCGCAGGTGGCACAATATGAAATCCCCTTTCCTTTCAATTCTCTTTCACCGGAGGCCCCGGTTGAATTCGGTTTTGTTCCCGTGGCAATCACAATTTTTTTTGCCCTTATAGTCTCATATTCATCAATTATCACTTCTTTCTTCGCCAGATCAACCTTTGTTATGTCAACAGCTACCTTATATACAGTACCACAAAGTTTCGTCTGCTCACTCATATTATGTGAAAGCATGTAACCTGCCTGGGGTTGAATGAATCCGGGATAGTTGGAAACTTCATGAGTTGTAGAAACCTGTCCTCCCGGTAAGGCTATATCGACAAGTACTGTATTGATTTTTGACTGACACAAATACAGACCAGCAGTTAGTCCACCCGGACCAGCACCAAGAATGATAACATCATATTCGGAAACTGAATGTTTAATTTCCTTTTTGATTTTCTGAACATCTTCTGCAGGCAGCATACTATCCAGATTTTTAATAATATCGCTCCTTTTAATTCCGCCGGTAAGCCTTTCTGCCACTTCTTTGCCATTATCGTAAAACAGCAGGGTCGGAGAAGATTTAACTACCAGTTTATCGGCCAGTTCCCTGTTTTGCTGACGAAAAATCTTTAAAAATTTAATCTTCTCCCCATAAAGCTTTGACAGATCTTCAAATTTAGTAGCCAGGGCTTCACAGGGCGGACATTCAGTTGAATAAAAATCCAGCACAACCCTGCCTGATTTTAAAACTTCCTTTTCGAATTCTGCTGAACTGATTTCTTTCATTTTTAGAAGAGGTTATTACAATAAAATGTTAAATTTTTAATCAGGGAACAAAGATATGAAAAATATCTTAAATCGCAATGATATCACTATTAAATCTTATTAGCATCACTAATGTCTGATATAAGCCAAAAAATTGTTTGAAAATGTGCGACTAACTCTTATATCTGTTCTTTCTCAAAGTAGGCTGAAAATCCCAGCTCGAGGAGTTCTTTGACCGGACGGCAATCGGTTGAACATATGCTTCCTGTTCTGTTTTTTGCAACCGAGCCACACCCTCCGCCGCATGCCAGCTGTAAATTACAATCTCTGCAGTCCGGTATTGAGGTGATATCCCTTGATTCCCACTCATCAACCTTTTTGTTATTGAGGGTAACAGCAGGATAAAAAGTTCCGAGAGATTCATCGATTTTTCCTACAGTGGCCGTGCAGGGATAAATATGACCGGTATAATCAAAAGCCCATTCTGTTTTACATGCAGGACAGGAGTCAAATAACGGATCAGGAAGATCACCATTTTCCTTCAGAAATCTGCTTACAGAATAAGCCGGTTTATAGAATTGTAAAATCTGAGGATATTTTATAGTGAGATCGTATATTTTTTCGAATAGGGAGATCCTGTTGAAAAGCTTATCAGGAGCTGACTGGCAATGATGAAGCTCATAATTTCTTCCAATCTGCGTTTTGAAATATGGACTTTTTGTCCAGCCTTTATCAATAGCAAACTGAGCAAGATCCGGGAGATTTTCAATGTTTTCCTTATCGATTACCATCCGCAAGTTCACATTGATCTTATCCAGAAGACAGGCATCGATACCATTAACTATCTTATCAAAGGTTCCATTTCCACCTTTGAGGAATCTGCGATGATCATGAACAGGCCCGGTTCCGTCAAGAGTTACCTGGATCTCTCTTATATTTCCTGTCCGGAGTATTGGAATATATTCCTCCAGGGTATAGCCATTTGTAACAATGCAGACATCCAGATTTTCAGAGGCCGCACGTTCTACTATAGAAGAAATCAGCCTTTTCTGTCGGGGGCTGGATAAAAGCGGCTCGCCTCCAAATATGGTGATGTATTTTTTCCGGTTTGCAAAACTGGTGGAAATATATCTGAAAAAACTGTCTGTAATTTCAGCATTCAATTCCTTATCGGGATTACTGTACTGATCCTGATAGCAGTAAGTGCATGCAAAGTTGCAGCTGTAATTTGTAATGAAGAAGAGCTGAACCTCATCTTTTTCGCGGGTATCAATAAAGTCGAGGTACTTGCTTGTGTAAAGCTTCTTTTCTTCCTGATCATCAATAAAATACCCTTTATCAAGTAATTCCCGGGAGAACAGGCTGTCAGATATAGTTTTGTCCTCCCGGAGTACTTTTAACTTCTCTGCATCGTCATCTGAAATTATATCGGCATTTCCGGTAAGAATATTTACAATAAAATAATTTTGTGAATCTCTGATCTGTGAGAAAACATTGTACTTTGAATATTTAATCATGCCGGAAGGTTAGAAAAATATGCTGAGTTTAAATGCAGATTTTGTCAGAAACAGTTAATTTAATCATGACAGCCAACAATGGTTTTGGATGTTTTTGCGCAACATTGTGCAGTTTTAGCCTGGACTTTGCTTTCTTTCTTTTTAATTAAACTTTTCATGTTTATTTCAATTTTATTTGGTTAGTAATATTTCGTCTATTGCCTGTGCAAGCGAGGTTTTAGGAACAAGACCCATTCTTACCTGGGGCTTTCCGGTTACCGGAATAAAAAGCAGAGTCGGCAAAGCTGATATTCCAAGGGTCTGAGTCAGCTTTTTCTCCTTTTCTGTATCAACTTTATATACAACTATCTTGTCGCCATATTCTTTGGCAAGCTCTTCAATCATAGGAGACAACTCACGGCATGGAGCACACCAATCGGCATAAAAATCAATTATTGCAGGTTTTGTACCCTCATATTTCCATTCCTTATTCTTTTCATAATTAAATACATTTTCCTTGAAGCTTTCATCTGTAAGATATATAATATCTGTACTTCCAGATGATTTTCCTGTATTTTTGCTGACCGGCTCACCTGCATTGCAATTTGCGAGAATTAATGCAAAAACTACACCTATCATTAACATTTTCCTTTTCATTGTTTTCTGTTTTTTGTTTACAAAATTCATACTCTATTGTCAATTTTCAACCACTTTTTTACCTGAAATTGTCCAGCTGATAACCTCAGCTTTGCCTTTCTCATAAGGCATTGATTCCTCAATAACCGAAACAGAGGTAAATCCTGCTGATTGAAGCTGCTTAAGATATTCCCCGCGTGTTACTGAACCTGCCCAGCATTCAGCTATTGCTGCCGGGTCTTTACTATATTCTTCGGGAATTGGATTTACCGCGTATATATCACTGACAACAAACCTGCCTTCGTTTTTAAGTATCCTGTAAACTTCATTCCATACTGCCTGTTTGTCAGATGCATGATTAATTGTGCAATTCGATATTATCAGATCGGCGATATTGCTTTGAAGATCAATTTTTTCGAGAGGACTGTTTATAAACTTCACATTGGAGATTTCCAAACGTGCGACAGTCTCATTTGATTTCCTGATCATTCCTTCAGAAATATCAATTCCAAATACAGCACCTCCAGTACCTACTGACTCTGCAAGTCTGATCGCATCAGTTCCACGGCCGCTGCCAAGGTCAACACATATTTCTCCATGAACAGGATTAGCATGATTAATTGCGCCTCCGCATGAAAGACAACATGACGTTTCAGCCAGTTCACTGTACCTGACATTTATCTCTTTATAATTATTGTTCTCCATATGAATAATTAAACAATATTATTGACAATTAGTTTTTACTATCTGATCCGAATGTCATAAAAAAACCCATAAGGCTTCCCATAATTATTGAGTTGAATGGATTGCTTGTTATGGCACATGTACCTGATTTACAACCTATAAAATAATAATACAGAAAACCGGCAAGCCCGCCAAGGATAGTACCTATGAAAGGTTTCCAGAACACCCTGGAAGTAAAAAATTCCCTGAGGGTTTTAGGTTTTTGAGTGATTTTGCCAGTAGTTTCGTTTTCCATGATGATCAATCTAAAAGTTGAATGCACAAAAGTAGTAAGATTTTTATAAATCACAATAGTATCACCTAAATCTTTTTGATATCACTAATATTTTTTTCTATCTTTGCATCGAAATTATTTTATGATGGGGGCAATTTTCAAAAAGGAATTAAACCAGGAACAATTAGATGAGCTATTTCACAGTGATGAGAAATGCCTTGAATTTCTTGCTGAGCTGAAATGGAACAACGGTTTTGAATGCCGTAAATGCGGCAACACAAATCATTGTCCGGGGAAAACTGCACACTCGCGACGATGCACAAAATGCAAGACGGAAGAATCAGCAACAACAGGTACCATATTTCACAACTGCAAATTTCCTGTAAGCAAAGCTTTTTACATAGCCTATAATGTATGCAAGGGTAAAAAAGATGTCTCGACTTATGAATATGCCAGAAGGCTTTCCCTGCGTCAGATGACATGCTGGAATTTCAAAACAAAGATCAAGCGGGCTCTGGAGGAGATGGATCATTTGAGCATGGGAGAGAGGTCATCAATAAGTAAGATTCTCACTAGTTAAATACCTTTCCATTAACCAACCGCAAAGGTGTCACTCCTGATTTAAAAATCTTTTTGCACCTGTGCAGAAAAGAATTTTAAATAACCAATAACTTAAATCCCAGTATATTAACAAGCTTTTGTCCCGGACAAAAGATTTTATATGCTATTGGCCATACATTTGAAAGAAATTGATCCTGCTTATTCCTGATGATGATTCCCAGTTCATTCAATGCAGGATTATTATGTACATTCTTATAATCATATTCGATTGAACTCACAATCTGGGCAAGATCGTGGTATTTTCCCAGGTTCCGGGTCAATGAATCAAGATCTTTTTCAAGCTTTTTGATAACTGATGGATTAAGGGGTCTGAAAAACCAAAGCTGGTAGAGAAAATCTTTTGATCTTTTCCGGAATTCATGAAGATCTTTTTGCCTGAGATTATTCCTGGAAGCAATATAAATATTAACAACCTGATTGTAAGTTACTTCTAATTCATGCAAAAGAAGGTTTGCATCGAAATTATTCATTGGTTCGAACCTGGTTCTGAAACCTGATTTGTTTAAGATCTCCTTAATATTCTGAAGGCCAGACATAAATTCCTGCGGTAGTTCACCTGTTTTCTCCTTCTTCATCAATCCGGCAATTCTGTCATTATTTCCCAGCTTCATGAAGATGTCAGGATTATCTTTCCTGAGGTACTTAAGGGTTTTGCGCAAGACAGAAGTATCACGCCACGAAGACATGATCCTTCCTACTTCACGTAGTGCTGTTTTTTCCCTTGCTGAATACTCCCCCGTAAGCTGTGAAGAAGTCATCCGTAAAACAGCCCTTGCCTTTTTCATCAGGACTCTCACATCGTGCACAGTTACCTCATCAGGAAATAATTCAGTTTCAAGCAGTTTCTGAGCTTCACTGATGTACCCTGCAAATGCAGGTTTTATCTGCTTTAGTTTTATAAAATCCTGTTCCATTTTCAAAACCAAATGAGGTAGAACTGATAAAGTTACATAATATATCTATGAAAACTCATGACTTTCAATATTCCGGTTCTCCGTATGCATATCCGTAAAGATAAAAGACAAAAGTCACAAGACAAAAGTCATAAGACAATGCCTGATTCAAAATTCAAAAGTCTGTTATTTTCGAAAATGTCCGGTGATACTGTGTGCTTTTGTTCCCTTTGTGCCCCTTTGATTTTATATATCCCATATAAATCGCTAAATTTGTTACGATTAACTATCCAAATGGCAAAAATAACTAAAGGTCAGAAGATCGGCATACTTACTGCCGGTGGCGATTGTCCCGGTATCAATGCGGCGATCAGAGGTGTTGGAAAAACAGCTATTGTGAAATACGGGATGAAGCTGGTCGGGATCAGCGATGGCTTCTCAGGACTGATAAATAAAGATTATGCAGATCTCTCAGAAAATGATCTTTCAGGTATTCTGACGTTAGGAGGAACTATTCTTGGCACCTCAAGGGAGAAACCTTTCAAAGGGAGTAGAGGGAAGAACGAAGTAAGCAAACCTGCCCTTATCAGGGAAAATTATGAAAAACTGGGCCTCGACTGCCTTGTATGCATCGGCGGCAACGGTACTCTGAAAACAGCTCATCTGCTTGCACAGGAGGGTCTTAATGTGGTAGGTATTCCAAAAACCATTGACAATGATGTATGGGGAACTGATATAACTTTCGGATTCGATTCTGCGGTAAACATTGCGACTGAAGCAATCGACAGACTGCATTCAACGGCAAATTCGCATAAACGTATTATGCTCATTGAACTTATGGGTCATAATGCCGGATGGATCGCCCTGTACTCGGGGGTTGCCGGAGGAGGAGATGTAATACTTATCCCTGAAATACAATATGACGAGGAAAAAATTGCAAAATATCTTATGCACAGGGTAAGCGAGAACAAACCATATTCAATCGTTGTAGTGGGTGAAGGAATAAAGACTCCCGTCAAAGATATGTCAGCAGCCCGTTATCTGACAAAAAGAATAAAAGAAATGACCGGGCTTGAAACCCGTGAAACCGTTCTTGGCTATATTCAGCGTGGTGGAACCCCCTCTCCCATGGATCGTGTTCTTGCAACACAATATGGTGCTTCAGCTGCAGACCTGATTGCAAAACGTCAATATGGAAGAATGGTCGCCCTTAAAAATAATGAAATTATATCTATACCGCTCTCTGAGGTTTCCGGGAAACTAAAGCTTGTCGAACCCGACAATCCTATATTGATACAGGCCAGGAATATGGGAACAAGCTTCGGAGATTGAAATACTCTTAAATTATAATAATATAATTCCGGAAACATGAAGAAGATTGTATTTGTACGTCATGGCAGAGCGGAAGATCAGGCAACTGAGATCTCCGATTTTGAACGGTCGCTTACAGTTAAGGGCAAAGTCATTTCAGGTATTATGGCCCGGGCATACCGTGAAAAAGAGATTGATCCGGGACAACTAATTACCAGTCCTGCCTTCAGAGCCCTTGAAACAGCAATGATCTTTGCACTGGAATTTGATATCAAGCCTGAAATGATCAGGCTGGAAAGTGATCTTTATTATAAAGCTGATCTGAACATTCTGCTGGCTATCCTGAAAAGTATCAGTGACGAGACAAATATCATTACCCTGTTCGGTCACAATCCTGCTTTCACCCAGATGGCCGACAGGCTCGCAGTTGATGGATGCGAATTCATGACCAAGACAAGTATCGTCTGTATATCATTCAACAGCAAAACCTGGAAGGGTATAAAACCAGACACAGGTAAAATCGAATATTTTCTGAAACCTGAAAAAAGTTTATGAAGACCTATATTCCGAAAGAGGTCAGCTGGCTCTCTTTTAATGAACGCGTACTGCAGGAGGCTGACAATAATGAAGTACCGATTATAGAGAGATTCAAGTTCCTCGGTATTTACTCAAATAATCTCGATGAATATTTCAGGGTTAAAGTTGCCACTTTGAAAAGACTGGCACAATTAAAATCAAAATCGAAAAATATCCTTGGCTACAGTCCTAACAGTACACTTAAAAAAATCCATGAAATAGTACTGGCACAGAACTCCAGGTTCGAAAAAATCTATTCAGGACTTCTTAAGGAACTTCATGAACATAAGATACATATAATCAATGAGAAGCAACTAACCAGCGACCAGACTGAATTCATAAAGAATTATTTTCTAAGAGAAGTCAGGACCAGGCTCATGCCCTTCCTGATCGAGAAAGATTCTGATCTGCCCAACCTTACTGATGATGCAATATATCTTGCAATAATACTTCTGAAAAAAGATACTCAGAAAAAAAGATATGCACTTCTTGAAATCCCAACAAAAGTACTTCCACGGTTTGTTCTTCTGCCTGAAAAAGGTGATGACAAATTCGTGATTTTTATCGACGATATTATAAGATTCGGGCTGAAGGAAATATTCTTCATTTTTGATTTTGATGAGTTTTCCGCTTATACAATAAAATTAACAAAGGATGCTGAATTTGAGATAGTAGACGATATCTCTGAAAGCTATATTGACAAGCTTACCCGAAGCCTTCAGCAGCGCAAATGGGGATCCCCGGTGCGATTTATTTACGACCGGGAAATGCCCGATGATCTTCTTTCAATCCTTAAAAAGAAACTGCACTTCGGACCTCATGATGTTGTAATTCCCGGCGACAGGTACCATAATTTCAAGGATTTTATGAATTTTCCCAATCTTGGGAGAAAAAAATTCTACTATGAACCTCTATCTCTGATTCCGCATCCTGATATACAACCAGGAAAGAGTATTCTTTCAGCAATAAAGAAAAAGGATATAATGCTGTTCTTTCCCTATCATCCTTTCGATCATTTTATTGACCTTTTAAGAGAAGCATCCATAGATCCTTTTGTTACTTCAATACAGATAACCCTATACAGACTTGCCAGAAATTCAAGTGTTATCAATGCTTTGCTGAATGCAGTCAGAAATGGAAAGAGTGTTACTACGGTTGTTGAGCTTCAGGCACGCTTCGATGAAGAAGCAAACATCCTCTGGGGCAACAAGCTGATGGAAGAAGGTGTTAAGGTCATATATGGGGTCCCCGGACTTAAAGTTCACGCAAAGCTATGCCTTATTACAAGGATAAAAATTAATGTCACACAGCGGTACGCAGCAATCGGGACCGGTAATTTTAACGAAGATACGGCAAGGATTTATACCGATCATCTTCTTCTTACAACGAATAAAAAGATCACAAATGAAGTATTTAAGGTTTTCAACTTCTTCAATGTGAATTATAAGAAAGATAACTTTTATCACCTTGTTCTTTCTCCGTTCTTTCTCCGGAATAAGGTCCTCTCATTGATCGAAAATGAGATTAAAAATGCACGGGAAGGTAAAAAGGCATATATTTACATGAAACTTAATAACCTGACAGACAATGAAATAATCAATTATCTGTACGAAGCAAACAATGAGGGAGTCACCATCAGGCTGATAATAAGAGGTATGATGTCGCTCGTTACGGGTATTAAAGATGTTAGTGAAAATATTAAGGGAATCGGTATTGTTGACCGCTTTCTTGAGCATACAAGGTTCATGATTTTCTGTAACGGAGGAAATGAGGAATGCTATATTTCTTCCGCCGATCTGATGACCCGGAATATTGAACACCGTCTTGAGGTTACCTGCCCGGTTTTTGATAAAAGCATCAGGAATGAGCTGAAACAGATATTTGAGATACAGTGGAGTGATAATGTGAAAGCCCGCAAGCTGGATGCCACACTGTCAAATAAATTCGCAAAGCCTGGGGATGTAGAGATTAGATCTCAGACAGAAGTACACAACTTCCTGAAATCGATAAAATAATCAGTCTTAAAATTACACAATAACTTATGAACACTCCGATTCTTGTCTCAGGAACAATTATAATTGTACTGTTTTCATGGTTTTTTTCAATCAGGTATAAAAGGTATCATGGCATTGTCAGATTCTTTTCCTTTGAAAGTATATTCATTCTTCTTCTCCTTAATTACAGGTTCTGGTTTGGTGATCCGTTTTCCATTCATCAGATCATATCCTGGACATTTCTGATTGCCTCCATATTTCCGGGAATTTCAGGTTATCTTCTTTTGAAGAAAAAAGGAAAGTCAGAAGAAAGTTTTGAAAACACTACAGTTCTGGTCAAAACAGGAGTCTATAAGTACATCCGGCATCCCCTTTACTGCTCATTGCTGCTTTTCGGAACAGGCGTGATGTTTAAACACTTGGGGATCCTGCAGATAATCCTGGGCACCGTAAATATTACAGCTATCTTTCTTACCGCATTGATTGAAGAGGGAGAAATGATCTCAAAATTCGGTATTGATTACAAAGAGTATATGAAGGAAACAAAAATGTTCATCCCCTCCCTTATCTGATCCTGTAAAAATTATATTATTTTTCTGACAGCCAGGCGATTATCCTGTCAGAATCTGGTTTTTCCTTGCTATAAGCTACATCTACCAGCTTTCCTTTTTCATCAATAAGGTACTTCTGAAAATTCCACTTGACTTCCGAATCGATATACCCGTTTTTATCTTTTTGAGTAAGCCATTTGTAAAGAGGATGAATATCGTCCCCCCTGACAGAGATTTTTTCCATAATCGGAAAGGTAACACCATAATTTTTTGTGCAGAACTGCCTTATTTCTTCAGCTGATCCCGGTTCCTGTCTGGCAAAGTTATTTGCAGGAAAACCAATAATGACAAGACGGTCGGAATATTGTTCTGAAAGTTCCTGAAGTTCCTTGTATTGAGGAGTAAATCCGCATTTTGAAGCAGTGTTCACCACCATTACCTTTTTACCTCTCAGCGATGAAAAATTAAAATCCTCACCCTCAAGTGTCTTTACCTTAAAATCATAAAAGCGTGAAGATTGTGAAAAGCCTTCCTGTGAAAGGAACAGCATTAAAAAAAGAACAATAAGTTGGTTAGTTTTCATGTTTATTAATCTACTTTTACAAACAAACAAAACTTTCTCGTCTTATGTTCAGGAAATACTGGAAAATGCTTAAGGTTTTCGGACTGCTTGCAATAGTTTTAATATGCCTGCCACACTCCATTCTTCCCAGGCAAAGTAAAGAATCGGAACCATTGGAACTTAGAGAATACATACTGTTAAACAACAAAGAATCAAGGCTTTCCGAATACAAGGATGATGAAGAGGCGCTGAAACTAAAAATCAATCAACTCGAAGTCATCAACAAAAGCAGGAGAAAATTCAAAACAGAACCTGTGAAGCTGGATATCTTTGCTTCAAGAGTTGCAAACAAGATGTGCCGTGAGGCAGCTGAGAATAAATACGTGGGCCACTGGAACCTGAAGGGAGAAAAACCCTATCACAGGTATGCTTTTGCCGGCGGGCACGACCATGTATCGGAGAATGCTTACGGAGCCTGGACAACGGCAACCTATGAAAACTCATCAGCGACTATTTCGGAAATGATGAAGGAAGGTCATAATTCCTTTATGTCGGAAAAAGCCCCTGCGGATGGACATAAACAAACAATAATAAACAAAGGACATAATTATGTTGGAATTGGATTTCACCTTACAGGCAATCAGTTCAGGTATTATGAGGAATTTATTGACAGGTATTTTGAATTTGGTGAAATTCCTGCAAAATTAAAACCTGATGAACAGGGCATCCTTAATTTCAGAACTGATGGAAAGCATTTTCCTTATTTTCTGATTGTTTACAGGGAGGATTTTCCCAAACCGCTTACTGTTAATCAGTTGGAGAGAAAAGGAAGCTATTCTGATTTCACAAATGAGGAATATTTGACAATGCCGGCATGGGAGATTGCGAAGTTTAAAAGAGGTTCAGAATATAATGTTCCCGTTAAATTTAAAAGAGAAGGGCTTTATTACATCCATATTTATACATTTAAGGATGAAATTACCAAACCCGGCAAGCTCGATACGAACGGAAAAACATCCGGAAGCGGTATTGTTATAAAAGTGGTAAATTAAATTCATTCAAAGCATAAATGATATCGTTCAGATTTATTTTTGCATTTTTCCTGTTCCTTGCATTACAGCCGGAAGCCGTTGGTCAGGATTCAATCAAACCCTATTTTTTCATACAGGTGACAGATACGCAGTTTGGTATGTACAGCGGGAATAAGGATTTTAAGAAGGAATCTGAACTATATACAAAAGTTGTAGAAGCAATCAACAGGCTGGATCCTGATTTTGTGGTTTTTACAGGCGATCTTGTAAATGAAAAGGATAACAGGGACCAGATTGATGAGTTCAAGCGGTTAACAGCAGGAATAGAGCAGGGAATTCCGCTTTATTATTCACCCGGCAATCATGATATCGGTCAGGCACCAGGTCAGGCTGATATTGATAAGTTTATTTCTGATTACGGGCACGACAGATTTTCTGTTAAACATAAGGGAAGCTTGTTTATCGGACTGAACTCATGTCTTATTAAATCAAAGGCTCCTGATATGGAAAACATTCAGTTCAACTGGCTCAGGCAGGAGCTCTCTGATGGAAAAGAAGCCATACATTCAGTTTTATTCACACATTATCCATTCTTTATAAAACGGCATAGAGAACCTGAAACTTATTCCAACATACCAAGAGATATAAGAAAAAAATATCTCAAATTGTTTAAAGAAAATGAAGTGGATGCTGTACTTGCAGGGCATCTTCATAATAACTCATCCGCAAAATACCGTGATATGGACATGATCACCACAAGTGCCTCAGGAAAACCACTAGGCAGCGCACAACCAGGTTTACGTGTTATTAAGGTATTCAGTGACAAAATTGAAAGCGTTTATTATTCAATTGAAGAAATACCTGAAACAATTCCCCTTTAAGGTAATTCACTAAAAAATCAAACCTGATTGAACAATTCTTTAAATCAATCATTTGTATTTAAAAAGATATAATTTCTGTGAATAATAAGATTGATCAACTTGTTCAGGAACTTAAAGATGAATTCCGGCTTTTATTGACCCTAAGTTTCAGTGTGTTCCTTTTTGTCCTTTTTTTTCAACCCTTCCCGTTTGAAGTTACGGATTTGAACAATAATCTTCTGATCGTAGCCGGACTGGGAGCGATCGTTTTCTTTTTTATGGCTCTGGTAAGGATAGTTATCCCGTGGATCTTTGAAATCAATGGTCAGGTGAAAAGGGAAAGACTTTTCCCCTCCTATTTCAATGGATTTATGATTTTTGTCCTGAGTTCCCTGGCTTTCATATTTTATATAAGGTATGTGGGCGGTGTAAGCATTACATTCTATATAACGTTCAAGGCTATTTTTATCTGCCTCGCGGTTCCGGTCATACTTGGTCTTCACAATTCTTTTAGGGAAATGCGCGATCATAATGCAGTTCTTATTTCAGAGAGAAAAGAGGTACAGAAACAAATTGAGAAATACGAGGAAGACATACTTAACAAATCTATCGAGTTTGCTTCGGAAAATATATCAGAAAACTTCAGCCTTTTGATAGGAGAAGTCGCATTTATCAGATCGGCCGATAATTACGTTGAGATTGTTTATAAAGAGGGTGAAGCTTTCAGGAAGAAATTAATCAGGAATACGCTTAAAAATATCGAATCACAATTAAAACAATATACCAATTTCATTCGTTGCCACAGGATCTGTATTGTTAATGTTCACTATATTGAAAAGCTGAACAGAATTTCAAATAATTACTGGCTCACCATTAAGGATTACGACGAACAGATTCCTGTATCACGCCAGTATCTTCTTAAAGTTAAGGATGTTGTTTGACAAAGGGGTGAATGACTTTTACCCCGCAAAGCTGATACTCATCACTCATTTTTACCATTAATCCTTCAGCATATTACGCTAATCACTATTTATTTTCTGACTTCGATTTAGTATCTACATTTGATACCTCAAATAATTGAAAGGCTATTAAAGCTTAAAATTAAATACAATGAATGCAAATCAAAACACATCAGATGAAGATAACCGCTGGCAGGCAGAAATAGTGAAATATACCCGTCCGGATCTTAAGAAAAGCATCTGGCAGATCATAAATTCTGTAGTACCCTATATATTTATATGGTACCTGATGTACAGGAGCCTCGAATATCCATACTGGGTTACATTTTTACTCTCATTTGCGGCCATAGGATTTCTGATAAGAGTATTCATAATCTTCCACGATTGCGGGCACAGGTCTTTTTTCAAATCGAAAAAAGCAAACACAATTGTTGGAATGATACTTGGGCTCCTTGTGTTTACCCCGTTCTATAAATGGCATCAGCAACATAAAGTACACCATCAGACATCGGCTAATCTGGATAAAAGAGGAATCGGTGATGTATGGACAATGACTGTTGATGAATATAATGAGGCTTCTCCAAGAGAGCGTTTCATGTACAGGGCCTTTCGTAATCCCTGGATAATGTTCACAGTGGGCTCGCTTTTCGTGGTATTTATCACTAACAGGTCAACTAATTTTAAAATGACAAAACAGGAAAAGCAAAATGTTTATTTCACCAATATATTGTTACTTGCATCAGCTGTTGCAATCAGTTTAATTATCGGGGTGAAGGAATATCTGATGATACAATTACCGGTAATACTGATCGCTCACAGCATTGGAATATGGCTATTCTTCATCCAGCACCAGTTTGAGGATGTCGTTTGGGAAAGGGAAACCAGGTGGAATTACAAAATTTCAGCTATTGAAGGAAGCTCATTTCTGAAATTGCCAAGGGTATTTCAGTGGTTCACAGGAAATATAGGTTATCACCATGTGCATCATCTGAGTTCGAAAATTCCGAATTACAATCTGGAGAAATGCCATGATGATGTTGATTTGTTCAAGGATGTAAGGCCAATCATCCTGTTTTCAACATTCAGGGCACTGAAACTTGGCTTATGGGATGAAGCAAACAGGAGGATGATAACTTTCAGGGGGCTCAGAACATTGCATGCATCATAGATCGGTCTTCATATACATTTTATTATTCAATCCGCCTGGCGATTATCGCAAGACCACTTCCATCCATGAACATTTCATCTCTGGAC
>JBBQJD010000067.1:0-21234 GCA_038325595.1 Bacteroidales bacterium
GGAGAATATAAAAGTTATACTGATCTGTTAAGAGCGTCGGGGATTATTGATGATAATCTGAACTGGAAATTTGGCACAGGTCATTTAGTTGTCATTGGTGATATTTTTGACAGGGGTGACAAAGTCACTGAAGTGATGTGGCCTCTTTTCGGACTTGAAAAACAGGCTTTGAAAGCAGGAGGAATGGTTCATGTATTACTTGGAAATCATGAAGTTATGGTGTTGAGTGAAGATCTGAGATATATGAAATAGCTAATCCCTGTAATATACTTCAATGTCAGCAGTTATTCTTTTATAATCGATCTTCTGGATCTTTATTCTCAAAATATGTTTACCGGTAATTTGTGAAAGATCCGCCATAAGTTTCTCTTTATTATCCGGCTTCAAAAATTCAAGATTTTCATATACGATACTTAATGACTCGGATTGGTTCCGGAAAAGAAATTCCTCAAGTACATATGCTGAAAGGAGTATTAAGATATTGATTATCAGTCGTCCGAGCATGGGGAACCCTACCATTCGCAAAGAGTTAATTACGGATATTCCGAAAACAGTAAACATATAAGCCATATCCTTTATGCTTATTTGCCTGGTTCTGAACCTGAGAATTGTAAAAACAGCAACCAGACCGATTGCCATTCCAAATTCAAGGGTTATGGAATTCAGAATGGAACCTATGAAATATATCGTTATACCCATTAATTAATACATAAGACATTATCTATCAACTGTTAAAAGGTTGTAAACTTTTTGAATTCAGCAAATAAAGTTATATCTTTAAGATTCGAATTCCTTCTGAAAACATCATAGTTTAAAGTTCTAGTGTAAAACCATAAAATTCCAGACAATGGGGAAGAAAAAATTTAGTCGCAGAACCTTTCTGGGTACAGGACTAGCTGCTGCAGCTACGGTAACCCTCGGAAATACATTTATCCCGGAAGAGTCTCACAGACCGGTTCCGCTGAAGAAAAGCGACGGGCTGCCATTCAATCCGATAACTTTCAGCGCCATGCCAACCCGCTCTTTTGGAAAAACAGGCTATAAAGTAGGAGTATTAAGCCTTGGAGGCCAGGCTACCCTTGAAATTAAAGGAAGGGAAGAAGAATCAGAAAAAATTATACACCGTGCCATAGATTTGGGTATCAATTACATAGACACAGCTGCTTCATATGGTCAGGGTGTGAGCCAATTGAATATCGGACGTGTAATGAAGACCCGCCGCAATGAAGTATGGCTTTCAACTAAAACTCACGATCGTACATATGACGGTTCGATGCGCTTGCTTGAGGAGAGTCTGAAAAATCTCCAGACCGACCACCTTGATACATGGCAGTTGCATAATGTACAGACACAGGATCAGGTAGACCAGATCTTTGCTGCCAGTGGTGCGATTATGGCAATGGAAAAAGCAAAATCCGAAGGAATTGTGAAGCATTTGGGAATAACCGGGCACTTTGAACCTATGGTTTTGCTCGAAGCTATAAAACGATATCCGTTCGATTCCATTTTACTGGCTGTCAATGCTGCCGATATTCACTATCTTAGTTTTAAAAACTATCTTTTGCCTGAAGCTCAGAAGCTGGGAATTGCGATTGTCGGAATGAAAGTTACTACCAGGGGACGCATCCTTTCATCCTGGACACCTCCGCCTCTGGAAGAACAGACTGATGCCCGCCTGAGAACACCAAAACCCGGAACTATTTCCATAAAAGAAGCTCTGACTTATAATATGAGCCTGCCGGTAAGTACATCTATTATTGGTGTAGACAGTATAGCTCAAATTGAAGAAAACATAAAAATTGCTTCAGAATTTTCACCCCTGAGCCAGGCCCAGATGGAGGAGATAGAATTTAAAACGCTGCCCATCGTTCGGCAGGGTTTGTATTTCCGCCGCTGGGAAATTGGGGCTTAAAAGTTGAAAAGTTGAAAAGTAAACATTCCTTACGCCGTATGCCGTAAGCCGGTCTTTGCAGTTGAAAAGTTAAAGAGACTCCGAAAATTGAAAAACAATAAATGCCACCAAGGCACAAAGACCCCAAGGTTCACCAAGACCTTAGATATCAGATATATAACTTTGGTGTAACTTGGAGCCTTGGAGTCTTGGTGGCAAAGAAATACTTTTCAGAGTGGACTCAAAAGTTGAAGATGCCGAATATGCTATAAAAATATATTATACCGGGATTGCATAAACCCATAAACGTATTAACTTTTGATAGGTTGATGGGTTGATTGGTTGATACGTTGATGTGTTTACGCATAAACGGATAAACGTATAAACGCATATACAGAAATCAAGAATGGTTTACAAGCCCTTTCTTACCAACGACTATATTAAACAGGAAATTGAAAAATGGAAAGATGAAATCAATTAATTAATTGACCTTCTGATCACGATATAACCACTGACAGTTTTCCCGAAATCCGTCTTCAGCAAATAAAAGTAAGTGCCATCAGGTAATGGATTTCCTTTATAATCAACACCATTCCAGTGATTATCATAATTCATGTTTTCATAAACCTGAATGCCTGCCCTGTCAAATATTATTAGTTGGGTTTTTCCAATCGTTTCATTCCACTCGACAATAAAATAATCATTTCTGCCATCCATATTCGGAGTAATAAGGGATGGAAACACAGGATCACGGACATTTACCATAACAATAACTGTGTCATAAGATGGAGGACAAATCTTATTTGATATTGTCCAGAGAAAAATATTTTTTCCTGGTGAGAGGTTACTGACAGCAGCTTTTGCATCTTCATTAGCGGAAAACATTCCCGAACCGGATAGAACTGACCAGATTCCTGTTTCATTTGTACCAGGATTAATGGCATCCAGATCTGTTTCGGACACATTTTCAAGAACCTTATCGGGGCCTGCCCTGGCAAACGGTTTCTGAATTGCAGTTACCCTTACCGGTTTTACATCCGAGCATCCGTTTGCAGTTGAGGTACCTTTAATATAATAGGTACCCTCGGTGGCTTCAGAGGGTGTATTAAAGCTAATTGTAGCATCATCATTTTCCCAATAAGAGTAAGTTAGTCCCGGACCGGAACCCATAGTTACCGATGATGCGGTAAGATCTGCTGTTGAGGGAAAACATACCGGAGCAGGATCAGTAATTTTCATTGTCTGAACAGAAGGAGGGGCATTTATATTCACATCTCCCGACAAGGCCGAAATACATCCTGCTGCATTAGTTACTGTAAAATTATAATTTCCCGTATGCAGGCCTGATACAGTTGTTGTTGTACCGCTTCCTGAGAATTCTGATCTATCAGGAAACCTGGTGATGGTCCATCTTCCGTCCGGAGGCAATCTGTTCAATACCACACTTCCTGCCGGTAACATACAAGTTGGTTGTGTGACGGTACCTCTTTCCGGCGCAGGAGGAGCTGAATTTACATTTAAGATATATGTAACCGATGCGGAAGAACAGGCTTTGCCGGGTGGATCATTTGTAGTAACGGTTATTGAGACTCTTTCTCCCAGATCCCCTTTTTTGGGAGTGTAAGTGAATGTAAAAGGCGAGGATGAAGCTTTATCAGGTTTGACTGAACCCTTGCCGTTCTCTGATATGGTTACATTTGTTGCAAGGCCACCAAATGTTCCGGTTATTGTAACTGAGGTTATTCCGCATGTACTACCGCTGGTGCTGCTCAGCGTAATTTCGGGACATTGGCCGGAAGCCTCAATGTATGCCAGTAAAAATGCACTAACCAAACAATATATTCTGCTCATTTTTGAAAGAATATCGCCCTACAGTACAAGCCCCGCATGATCTGTGGTCCTGCGGGGCTTTATTAAATAAAAGTGGTTCATATTCAATTCAGCATTATCAAAGCTTTTTATCAGCGATGATGATGGTACTCTCCTGAAACCGGCTCTTCAGCCCAGTATCCCTGCTTACTGTAATAACTATACAATCTTGATTCATAATCTCTGTCAAACATATCCTCATCATATTCAGGAGCCTGTTTTATCGTTTCACGGGTAAGCGAGACATGAACTTTTTCGTCAACCCAACCCATTTTATCAACCCAATCAGGGGAGATCAGCACTTTCTTGCCGGGCAACCATTTATTTGTATCGATAACAAAATATCTGATGGTCCAGTTTTCATCATCAATAATAAAATCATGAACCTGGCCAATTTCATCATCTGATGCCTGAATGGTATTTCCTGTTATATCTTTTGTACTGCGAAGATCAGGATCCCCGGTTTCTGTCTGTTCGGCCGGAACTGTTGCCCATTTTTCACGATCGCTGGTAACAAATGGATACGACCCCCACACATAAGGGCCTGTCCAGTACATAGGTGCACCGTAATGACCGTAATATGATTCTTCAAATTGCCTTGAAATAGGCTGATCACTCTCGATAGGCGGACTGTTCTCAATTTGATCCTTTGTCAATGTTACATGGATAAGTTCGTCGTCATAATCCACATGTTTTATGAAAAAAGGAGAAATCAATACCATCCTTTCACTGAGCCAGCCTCCGGTATCAGCAACCAGGTAGCGTATCGTCCAGAATTTTTCATCGAAAAAAAACTCTTTGACCTTTCCCATTTCACCGTCTACTCCACTTAATTTAAATCCTTGAATTTTTTTCGCATTGATTAACATGATAAACTCCTTTCTTTTTTGATTAATATATCTTAAAGAACATGTTATAATTCTTGTAATCCAGGCAAAGTTAGGACAGTTGGTTTACTTGATTGTTACACTATTTTCTGTAAGAGTTACAAGATTAATACACAGGGAGGAAAAATTTGGGTTTTTTGAGACTTTTCCTTGTCAGAAACAATCGTACATGAATTTCAGAGAAGTGCCCCGAAAGGCTGTTCCCGATTCAAAGGTTCGTCAGGATTGAGTTCATAGGTGAAACCCTTCTCTGACGGCATCATAACCAGAACTTTGAAGATTATAAGATTTGCCAGTATTGCTTCAGCCTTGTTTGAAGTAATATTCGCAATTTTTCTGAACTTTGATATAGTGATCGATCCGTTTTTCGTTAGATAATCCATGAGCGAATTTTCAACTTTACCGAACCTCACCATTACCCCGGATTTTTTTTCCTCTTTTCTCCAAATTTGTAGCAAGACTCTGTTTGCAAGCAGGATTTGATCGTTGTATCTGAAGTACGTCAACCATTTCCCGTTCTCGTCTTTAGCCTGGTAGGGTCTATTGTCTCCCCTGGTTACCTCAACTTCAAGGATTGTTTTCCCTGCTATTGTATGCTGTTTTGAATTGTAGGTAATCTCCGGGCGACAGAATATCAGTGCAGCAGTATCAACCATGTAAAGCTCCTCATCTGATCTGATACCGGCAATACTTCCGTTATCCCTTACACCAATCAATAATCTTCCCCCGTTACTATTGGCAAAAGCTGATAGGGTTCGTGCGATCTTTTTGCTGTCAGACACACAAAATTTAAAGTCAAGTTTTTGATTTTCACCCTCAGCAATAAGCTTCTTCAGATAGTTTTCCATATTCATGGTATTACACCATACTTCATTCCCGATAAGTTCCTTATTGATTTATTCTTCAAAATCAGAACCATAAAAGTAAGACTTTGTTGCATTGAAAGATTAACCCAAAGCGATCAAATAAAAAATCGCTATTCCGGAGCATCCCCGGCTCTTCATTTCTTTAGCCTTTTTTATTATCTTTGTCAATTCTTATTTTAAAAAAATCATACAAAATATAAATGATATTCAGTGATTTAGAATTGAATCCGGAACTACTGGAATCAATCGACTATATGGGTTTCAGGGAAACCACACCAATACAGGAAATGGCAATTCCTGTTATCCTGAAAGGCAACGATCTTATCGCATGCGCACAAACAGGTACCGGAAAAACTGCTGCATTTCTGCTTCCGATACTGAATAATATTTCAGATAAACATTCAAATCATACGCATACACTTATACTGGTTCCAACACGCGAACTTGCCATTCAGATTGATCAGCAGGTACAGGGGCTGGCTTATACCCTTAATATTACCTCTATTGCTGTTTACGGCGGTGGCGACGGAAGCGGATGGGACCAGGAAAAAGCGGCTCTCTCAAAGGGTGCCGATATTATTGTAGCTACCCCCGGAAGATTAATTTCACATCTTAACCAGGGATATGTAAAATTCAATCAGATAGAAGTGCTCGTTCTGGATGAGGCCGATCGTATGCTTGACATAGGTTTCCACGATGATATAATGCGAATCATTTCGCATGTACCAAAGGTACGTCAGACTTTAATGTTCAGCGCCACTATGCCTCATAATATCAGATCATTGTCGAAGCATATTATGAAGAATCCGGTGGAAATAGCCCTTGAAATGTCCAAGCCTGCTGAAGGTGTCATCCAGGCTGTTTATCTGCTAAGCGACAACAAAAAACTGCCTCTGATAAATAGTCTTATTGCCGATAATCCAGACTATCATAGTATTCTGATATTCAGCTCAACAAAAAAGAAAGTCAGTGAGATCGTAAGGGGACTTCGTTCAAAAAATTACCTGGTTGAGGGCATTTCATCCGACCTTGAACAAAAGGAAAGGGAAGGCATGCTGCTGAGGTTCAAGTCACGGAAAACACGTGTTCTCGTAGCCACTGATGTGTTAAGCAGAGGTATAGATATTAAGGATATCAATCTTGTTATAAACTATGATGCTCCATCCGATGCTGAGGATTATGTCCACCGTGTAGGGCGTACTGCAAGGGCCGAAACAACCGGTGTAGCAATAACACTTGTAAATAAGATCGATATCCCAAAAATGCTCCGCATTGAAAAACTGATAGGCTATGATATATTCAAAGCTCCGCTGCCCCCTTTTATTGCAGAGATGCCTGAAAAGAGCCACGATCACAGCCCCACCCATGGAAAATCTGAGAGAAAGGGAGGATTTAAAAGGAGATTTAATCAAAAGGATAAGAGGCACTGAACCACCAGGTCTGATGACTCCTACAGTCGTATCAGACTCGTAGGAGGTTAACCTATGACATTGAAAATCATAATATCTCATTTATCAATAATATTGCAGCACGAAGATTGTTTTTCCCTGCACATGGCTTTTCCGGTAAATTCTCATAGTAAGGTTAATTATTCCATACTGCCAGCAAACCCTCATGTCTCTCACAGTACATGGTATGATATATATCATGATCGAAGGTACCTGTATCTCATAACTTTTTAAATATGCGATTGTTAGTTCCTTATGTTCCCATAAACATGGTTACTAATGTTTTCCCTTTACAATATTTTCTAAAAAAGATTATTAATGAAAAGGCGAGAATTAATTCATCAGATAGTAGTTGGTGGTGTTACATTTTTTGTTCTGCCACAGGTACTGACTTCATGTTCGAAAGATGAGGATGAACCTGATCCCCCAGGTGGAGGTGGTACCGGAGCAACCAGCATAACAGTGGATCTTAATGCAAATCCAGCATTAAAGAATACCGGTGGATCAATCATAACCCGGAGTATTATTGTCATTAACCTGGGAGAAGGGAACTTCACAGCTTTGTCAAGTGTTTGCACTCACCAGGGTTGTGAAGTTGGATATGACCAGGCAGCAAATGATATTAAATGTCCTTGTCATGGATCAGTTTATTCTACTGTAGGAGCTGTAATAAATGGTCCGGCCCCACGGGCGTTGAGGTCTTATACAATAACTCAGGAAGGTGATATACTGACAATTAAACTGTAAGGATTATTGAAGCGGTGTTAGTTAATATGATGTTTCCGGAGTAACTTCCCGTAAAGGAAGTTACTCTTTTACAACTCTGCATCTGTTAATAAGGACATCCATAAGATATCCCGAGCATTCTCCTCTTATGGAGATTTCCTGACCGGTTTTATAACCTTCAAGATCATCTTTGGAAGCAAATGTGCATATTACGGAAGAGATATTGCTATCTGTTTTAAGTGATATATTTAATGAATTGTTCTCACCTGAATTTATTGAAGCAATTTCACCTGTTACCTCAACAACTTTGTTTATATACTTTTTGTTTGCATCAGCTTCATTTGCCTCAAATTCCTTTAATAATGCCTCTGATGAGAGGATATAATCAGGTTTAACCCGGTTCATATCCGTAGGCTTGAGATTGTATAAATAATATGTGATTCCTACGCCGGCTATAGTCAGGATTATAATCAGAGCTATCAATATTTTAGTTCCGGATTTCATGGATATCCGTAGATTACATTGGCGAGTATTTAATTTTGACTGTTACCTCAATGATTTTCGCAATATTATCACGTACCACCCTGGGGATTTTTATATTATAGTCTTCAGGTGAAATGTTGAATTTTGCTTTTGTTTCCAATCCTTCTTTAATGACTTCAATTGTTCCATTAACGGTCAGTTTCTTAGTAACATCACGAATTGTCAGATCCCCTTCAGCAATGGTTTTATATATTCCGGGCTTAGTAAAATCGATCGATGAAAGATTTGTTATTTTCCCCTTGAATGTTGACTTTGGATATTTCTCCGACTCCATATAGTTCTCATTAAAATGTTCTTCCATGAGTGATTTTGCAAAATGAAAGGATTTAATAAGAACCTGAAAGACAATATCTCCTGTTGAAGCATCAAGTACACTTGCAACCTGATTATTATCTGCTTTGATGTCCTCAAGCGGGGTATGCGAATAGAAGCTGATAAATCCGTTTTTAGTAATATATTTCTGAGCCTCTGCAGATAGTGTGAGGACAGAGTATAAAATTAATATGGAAAAAGTTTTCATTATCAGACAATTGTAAATTGACAGGACATTTTCAGAATAACAATTTATGAAATAATTAGTTCATTGAAAAAGAGTTACACAGAGTTACACAGAGAAGACACAGAGTTTCACAGAGAAGGCACAGATCCAATTTATTATATTCTGGAGTAACAATTTGTTACACAGAGTTACACGAACTGTTTAAGATCTTAATAGTTACTCCTGGTAATCTCCCTGTCTTTTAATTTGAATATTCTGGAAATATTAAATCCAAAATGTATATCCCCATCGACCCATCTTCCGGTTGTCTCCCCGATGAATGACTTTTCGATCATTGCCACAGAATTTGTAAATATCAACTGAAATACATGACCTCCGGTCTCGATATCGAATCCAACCGATAATGGATTATAAACCGGCTGAAGCATCTGAGGATTATCATCTGTCAGAATATAGTATTCGGCATTCAGACTTACACGTTTTGAAAGCCTGATTCTCCCTCCCGTGCCAATAGCCCAGAGGTTGGATGGATCAGAATCAAATAATATATAATTATAGTGAATAAGTGTCGGGGAAAATTGAAATGACAGCCATGGATTCATTTTTCTGGCAATCAGCAATTGTTCGGTATATGAAAGGCGTGAAGAAAAATCATCAGGAATTGAGATGTCCGAAATTTTTATTGATTTGTATGCGACCGAAGTCAGGAATGACATCGATACAGGCATAACCCTGGCTCCTGTGGATTGCCTGAGAATTGAAAACTTAGCAAATGCATCATATGTCTTTTCAAAAGACCCCCTGCCTATTCCAGCCATAAGCCAGTCAAAGATTCCATACTCCAGGCTCAGATGAATATTCGAGTCATCAAGCCCGAAAAACTCATAGGCACCTGAATTCAGTGTCCCAAACCGGTGTGATATCCTGAAATCAAGTATTCCCTCAGTCATTCTCTCGGTTGAATGTCCGTTCATAATCCTGGTCGACTTAAAAGTTGCGGTAGTATATCCGGTTTCGGTTTTGCTACTATCCTCCAGGAGACTCATCAGGTCATCCTGTGCTTTTGAACATAAACTCAATAAGATAAAAAGAACAGAAGTTATGGTTTTCATAGCCGGGTGTTTTAGTTCCTGTTTAACTTTAGCTTTAACAATAAATGATCTGAATAAGTTTAAAGTATCAGGATAAAGTAAAAATAATCCCTTCAAAAAAGGACAGATAAACAACTTTTTACCTCATTTATACACCTTCATCCCTTGTTTTTACACCCTCGTCGCAAATACTTTTTCAGACAGATGATCAGGGCATACTTTTGATTCATAAAACAATTAATAATTTAAAAATTACAACCATGAAAACAAAAGCATTAATTGCATTAGCCCTGGCGACAATATTCTCGGTAACAGTATTTGCACAGGAAAAAGAAAAAAGATTTGCATTTGAATTAAGCGGGGGTCCGTCTATGGCAACCCGGGAATTTGCTGACGGGCTCAGAGTAGGTTTTGGCTTTGATGGCACTTTCCATTACAGATTTATGCCTCATACAGGAGTCTATGCAGGCTGGGGCGAGAACTGGTTCAGTACGGAAACCTCTTCTTCAGATGCAAATAAAGATTATGAGGAAACAGGCTATGTACTTGGTCTGCAATTCAAACATCCTCTTGAAGGCAGCAGTTCCTCTTATTTCCTGAGAGCAGGTGCATTGTACAACCATATTGAGGTTGAGAATGAGAATGGTGACATAACCGGTGATACCGGCCATGGTCCTGGTCTGCAACTTGCAGCAGGTGTTGATATCAGGCTCGGGTCTTCATGGAGCCTTACCCCGGTTGTCAAATATAATGCTCTGTCGCGGACACTGAATAATGAAGAAGGTTCAGTGGATATCAGATACAACTATCTTACTGTACGGATTGGTATCCTGAAGATGTTCTGAATATGGCACTTAACATATTGGCAGAGAGAACGGATAGCATATCCGGGCTCTCTGTTTTTTTTACCCTTGGGTGAGCAATCATGTGTATCAGATAGCTACTTTATTCACGAGCATTTCAGTTGCTATGTCAATCTGTTCCTTGCTGCCCAGAACATAAGCTATGTCATCCTTATGAAGGATTGTATCAGGCGATGGGTGTTCAAGCAATACTTTTCCTCTTTTTATTGCCAGAAGAGTTACTCCGGTTTTTTTGCGGAGCTGAATTTCCATTGGTGATTTTCCTTCGGCCAAGGAGGATGATTCCACTCTGATCAGTGTTATTTTGTCGGAAAACTCATCCAGTACAGATGGTTTATTTACAGAGTCCTTCTCTGTGAACTTACCGAGATTAGCATACCTGACATGTGAAATTATCCGGTTGATTTCTTTCTGGGGAGTTGATCTTTTTACAAGGATCCTGTTCAGAAGATCTATTGCAATTTCCAGCTTTTCGGGAAGTACCTCGTCTGCACCAAGTTTATATAACTCCTCGATCTGCTCAATAGATGGAGTCCTTGCAAGTATGTATGCATTGTTGTTTATGCTCCTTATTTTTTCAATTATGGCCATTGAGGGGATTATGCTGCCAACCGAAATAACAACAACATCTGCAGTATCTACGTGAGCCTTTTTTAAAATAGGTTCATTTGCAGCATCACCGTAAATTACAAAATCGCCGTTGTTTATTTTTTCACGTGCAGTTAAAGGATCAAAGACTATTGAAATATGACGTATGTTGTTGTTTTTAGCAATAATTGATAGTTTCAACGCGCTTGCATCTTTACCTATGATCACCAGGTGATTGGTAAATACAGGCAATTCAATTTCCTTTAAAGGGAATAATCCTTCAATAAGGTATTTTGGAAGAGGAAGCTTCAGGAGGCTTTTTACAATTGGTGTTGACAGATAAAATAACAATGGAGTGAATGCCATTGTTATAACAGCTACTGCCAGAAAAAGATGATAGTAAAATTCAGGTAGAATGGAATTGTCAAAACCTATTTTGGCCAGAATGAAGGAAAATTCACCTACCTGGCTTAAAGCCAACCCGATCAGGACGGTTCCTTTAAATGTATGTCCCAACAAAAAACCTGTACCCCCGGCAATTAAGGTTTTTACCACCAGAACAAGCAGGACACTTACTATTACTATCTGGTAGTTCTCTGTAACAAAGGAAATATCGAACAACATACCTATCGAGACAAAGAAAAAGCTTGCAAATACATCTTTGATATTGAGTATGTTACCAAAAGCATTATGACTGTATTCAGAATCAGAAATCATAAGGCCGGCTAAAAATGCACCAAAAGCAAGAGACATTCCTAACTTGGAAGTAAGTAATGCAATTGCAAAGCAGATGAGGAAAATGCTCATCATAAAAAGTTCCTGATTCTTTGTTAATGCTATGATATGCAGTAATTTAGGGAGCAGCCATTTATTGCCTGCATAAACCAGTCCCATAATAAAGATTACCTTAACTATAAGTATCAGCAATTCAACCGGAATGTTGGTCGAATTATCTGCGAGCAGGTTAGTAAACAACAGCAGAGGAGCCAGCAGCAGGTCCTGGAAAATGAGTATGCCAAGAACGGTACGTCCATAGTTTGAAGTAAGCTCGGATCTCTCCTGGAGCAGCTTTAAAACAAGGGCTGAACTGCTTAATGATGCAAGAAATCCAAGAAAGATACTTTCCTCCCAGCTTAGTCCGTAAAAACGTGAGGCAACAAGAAAAACCCCGGTTGTAATTAAAACCTGAATCAATCCTCCGAGAAATACGATTCTCCTTATCTTAAACAGGTGCTTCAGGGAAAATTCCATCCCGATTGTAAAGAGCAATAGTACAACTCCTATCTCGGCGAGCAATTCTATTTCATGCCGTGCATCAACGAGTGAGAGTAAATGAGGACCTGCGATAATTCCTGTAAGAAGATAACCTACAACAGTCGGGATCTTATTTCGCGTGAAAATCAGATTGACAAGAGTAGACAGGGCAAATATTACTACTATATCTTTTAGTAATGTTGATTCCATTTATTGAGTCTTCGCATCAGGTTTTTGCGAAGTTACACAAAAAGACTTTTGTAAAAGATCCTGAATAAAACAGAATTGACACTTATCGGTGTAAAGGGCACTTTAAGTCATTTAAAATCCGGCCACATTCCATCCTTTGCGGTAATTACGGCGAAGATGTTTTTCAGCTTCAGGATAATTCGGGAATTTCATATTCTCAGAGTCCCATTCCAGTAACTGTCCCGGTTCACGTATTGCTACCGTCCCCAGAAGTATGGCTTCTGTCATTGGACCCGTTTGGGCAAAATGTGACTGTGTCTTTGTTCCGCCAAGGCAGGCAACTACAAAATTATGATAATGATTTCCCGGCTCAGGCACCGGTATTTTGAAATCCCTGAATTTACTTTCAGGCAGAAGAACCGGCAGTCCGTTATGGGGGAGGAGCAGTGCTCCTTCAGTTCCGGTAAGAATCGATGATTCGGCGGGATACTCACCGGCAAACATGTCGCGGATTTCCTGCGGAGGATAAAATTCGCCATCGAACCATTCCAGCGGTAGTATGTTTTCAGTAAGATCTGTGCCGGGAAACATCCATGTGATGTGATCGCCCTGGGGCCATGTATCCGCTCTTCTTTCTGGCGAATCCTGCCAGGATTTTTGCACTTCGGCAATAACAGACTTTGGCGGTTTTAGTCCAAGTCCTTTCCAAACAGCATCAAATATATGGCAACCTATGTCTCCTGACCATCCTGTACCGAAATCCTGCCATGTTCTCCATACCATAGGGTGGTAAATTACCGGGGCATATGATCGCACAGGAGCAGTTCCTGTCCATATATCCCAGTTAAGATTGGGAGGTGCTTCCTGATTTTGTTTCGGGCGGGGACCCTGAAGGCGGTATTGCTCAACCGCGCCAGGACGGTTTGAACAGAGATAGGCGTGATTTACCTTGCCAATAACCCCGTCTTTCATCAATTGAACTGCCATCCGGTCACCCTCTCTTGAAGCTATTTGTGTGCCCAGTTGGGTAACAACACCAGCCTTTACAGCTGCTTCCGTGAGGAGCCGTACCTCGGCCACATCGTGACACATAGGTTTCTGACAATATACATGCTTTCCTTTTTTGATAGCTGCATAAGCAATTGCAAAATGATTATGATCGGGCACTGTAACATTCACAGAGTCAATATTATCCTCTTCCTTCTTAAGAAGTTCACGCCAGTCCGTATAAGTGTGCGCGCCGGGAAGAGCTTCCGAGGCTTTCTTCAGGTTGTCGGCATCAACATCGCAGATGGCCACAATCTGAACATTCGGATCTTCCATGAACTTCTGGAGATCGCTCCAACCCATTCCACCGACTCCAATACAGGCATGATTCAGCTTGCCATTACGGGGCGTTTTGTCTGAAGAACATCTGATAATGAATGGTGCTGCGATGGCGGCTGTCGCAGCTGTTTTAATGAATTTTCTCCGCGAAAAATCAGAAGCATTGGATTTCATGAATTCAGGGATTAGTAATTAATACAATGAACATGTGGTAATCAAATATAGTAAATTAAAGCTTCCTGAAGTAAACTACTGATTATAAATCTTGGAACTATTTTAATCGTTCTTATAAAGGTTGAGTGTTCCTGAATTATTAATCAGTAGGAGCAGACTTTTTTAATTAATTATTTTACAAGTCCCAAAACAAATAAATTCACACCAGATTATCCCTTAATTCCAAAAACTAAACCACTTCTGGTTTGTTTTATTTTTATGAAAAGCTCACTAAAACTGTACCCCATGAGAAAATATAAAACAACAAAGAAAGCGCAACCTCCCAAGGATGAATTTGAACCCTTTCCGGATTATCCGGTGTATCCTCCGGACGAAGATATTTATGATAAATTTGAAGAAGAGGATCTCGATCCCGACAAAATCGTAGAACCTGTTGCTAACCCGGTTGATGCTGCATTTAATGAGAACGTTTCAGATATAGATCTGGATATTCCGGGGTCGGAACTCGATGATATGCAGGAAGTTATCGGAAGCGAAGATGAAGAGAATAACTATTATAGCTTAGGTGGCGAGAATCACAAGGAACTTGATGAGAATTACAGTTAAACGGACAAAACCTATACTTTTTTAATATAAACAGTTTTAACATTTACAAATTCCCTGATCCCGTATATGGCCAATTCCCTTTCATAACCGGACTTGCCTGTTCCTCCAAAAGGCAGCCTTGGATCGGATTTTACGAGTTCGTTCACAAATACAGCGCCGTCTTTAAATTCATCTGCAAGTTTACGGGCTTTTACGAGATCATTGGTGAAGATAGTAACTCCCAGTCCTAATTTTGTTTGTGATGCCAATGTAAATGCTTCAGCAGCATCCCTTGCAACGATTATGGGTGCAACAGGACATAAACCTCTTTGCAGCTATACAACTCTGTCCTGCATTCATCATTCTCGCCTTTACGGCAGTTTAAAAAAAACAGGAACGTTAATAGTAACGTCCCTGTTTTCAAAAATTAAAACAGAAAGGAAATTAAAACAGAAAGGAAATTAAAACAGATCAGAATTTTATTTCATTTTCTTGAATGTCATGTACCATGTGAGATCATACAAACCATCTGAGTTATTTTCATTAGCAGTTTTCTTATAATGAACCATCACATCCTCACCAGGAGTCCAGTTTGCCGGAGTAACAACAAGATCTTCTTTTGTGGTTTGTAGTGCTATAAGAGTTCTTTTTATTTCATCCATGTTACGTCCTACAGACATAGGATAAAATAGTATTGCCTGAATAACATCATGATCATCAATTATATATACTCCCCTGACATCTTTTGTGGTATTCGATGAGGGATGAATCATACCATACAATTTTGCGACCGTCTTATTGTTGTCATCAACAAGTGGAAATCTGATTTTTTGTGTTTCCCTGCCCTTGTATGTTAGTTCTTCCAATGATTTTACCCATTGAACATGTGTTTCGAGTTTGTCGGTTGAAACGATAACAATCTTTGCATTCAGTTCATCAAAGTCATTCTGCATATTGGCGAGTTCAAGAAGCTCTGAGGAGCATACAGGAGTATAATCCTGTGGATGGCTGAATAGTAATTTCCACTTATTCCCATAAGAATCAGGAAAGGTCAGTGTACCTTTTGTTGTTTCAGCTGTAAAAACCGGGGCAGGATCCCCGATTAAGGGAATTTTGAAGTTTCTATTCTCCTGGGCAAATAATTGATTTAAGGAGAATCCCATCAATAAAATAAGTAGAGACTTTTTCATGATTTCAAAAATTTAAATTTATTTAGATTAATTAAAAAGAATGGGGTTTTCTCAAGAATTCCAGAGTTTTTGAAAACAGAGTAGGTACGATCCTTCCGATATGTACTTACTCTGGCCATTTGCTGGAAATTTTTAGTATATTACTTATCTGTTATGTTTCTTCGCAGATTCTTTTCAGCCGGTTCAATGCTTTAGGCCAGGTTTCAGAAAAGCAGGAAACGAATTCCTCAGTGGTATCGCAATCTATAGAAAGCAACGTAGTTCCGTCTTGTTCCGAGAAAGTATAATTTTCAAGTGCTCCTGCCCAGCTTTCAGTTTCTGAACCGCTAGTAATTTCCTTGTCATCCTTTAGAATTCCGAGGTGTTCAATGCTGACAAACCTGTTTGGGATATTTTCCCTGATTTTGCTAACCATGCCCCCGGTGCTTCCATCCTTGTCAGTACCTATAAACAATATTTTCGACCCCTTTTTCCATGATCCTTTGTAGTGGGAAGCAGGATTGAATTCTGAAGTCCATTCTGAATAGTGCTTCTCATCAAGCATGATCCGGTAGACTTTTTCTGCACTCGCGTTGATGAGTACTTCAAAATGCATTGGTTCAAACCTGCCATATTCCTCAGCATATCTTTTGAAATTATCAAGGATTGAATGCCAGCCTGAATATTGCATTTCCATGGAATTTGTGTGTTCGGCTTCAAAGATTTCCTTGATTCTGGTCTGATCGCCTTTTGAAGAAAAGGATATGTTTACCCTTCGTCCATCGTCAAGCGTATACTCAATTAATTTTTGAAACTCAATCTTATTATACATTCCCGAAAAATCAAAACCCTGGCTTCCATCCCTTGACTCCATTCGTGAAGAAAATCTTCCTCCTTCATGTAATTCATTTTCAGCTCCTGGAGTATGCCAGTCATCTGAGGCATTATTCCATTTGACAATATGTTTGGGATCTGTCCAAAGTTCCCATACTCTTTCAACCGGAGCATCAATTAATGCTTCTACGGTTATAGTGGTTTTTTCTTTTGTTATCATGGCATTATGTTTTGAAAGGTTATAGTTTCACTTATTTGTTCAAACTAATTCCAGATAATTGATGCAAAATTAAACCTATTCAGCATTGTATCGGATGTACGAAAATGACAAATGAGAGGTTATTTGCGACAAGATTATTATTAACTTTGCATAATGAAGAATGTTGCCATACTTGTTCCGGAGTATTCTGTTATACAGTCTATTGCAGACCCCCATTATTGTTTCAGGGCAGTAAACCGATTTTTAAAAAGAGCCGGCAAGCCGTCAATATTCAATATATCATTTGTAGGTGTGGAAAAGGAGATCAGGCTCAATGAGATATTTTCTGTTCATCCTGACAAGCAGGTACATGACTCAGTTCAATATAACCTTATTATCATACCAGCATTGTCAGGAGATATGTCAACAGCTGTTGAAGCAAACAAAAAATTATTTCCGTGGATAATCAAACAGTATAATAAGGGTGCAGAAGTTGCATCACTTTGTGTTGGTGCTTTTCTTCTTGCATCTACTGGTTTGCTGAATGGAAAGAAGTGCTCGACTCACTGGCGGTTTATAAATGAATTTCGTCAGAAATTCCCCGAGGTTAATATTCAGGATGGCACAATAGTTACGGAGGAAGACAGATTATATTCCAGCGGCGGTTCCAACTCATACTGGAATCTTCTGCTACACCTGGTAGAAAAATATACCGACCGCGAAACAGCTATTCTGACATCAAAATACTTTGCTGTTGATATCGGACGTACGAGCCAGTCACCTTTCAGCATTTTCAACGGACAAAAGAATCATAATGATGAAGCTATTAAGGATGCCCAGGAATTCATAGAAAAAAATCTGGAAGAAAAAATTACTGTTGAGTTTCTTGCTGAGAAGGTCTTACTCGGACGCAGAAGCTTTGAACGCAGGTTTAAACAGGTTACCAATAACTCGGTTATGGAATATATTCACCGGGTAAAGGTCGAAGGAGCGAAGAGAAGCTTTGAAATAAGCAGGAAGAACATTAACGAAGTAATGTTTTCCGTGGGCTATACTGACACAAAAGCCTTCCGTAACATATTCAGGAAAATAACAGGCCTCACACCGATCGAATACCGAAACAGGTATAACAGGATGTCACCTTTGCAGGATAGCAAAATACGGTCCGGATATAGCAGATGAATGATTTGAATTTTGATTTTACATCTTCACTGTTGCTCTTCCTTGATCGCTGGCCCGGCATGTTGAATTCAGTCACTTTGATTGGCAGATTGAATTTTGCAAGTGAATCAAGAGATCGTCTGAGTTCCTTACGGTCGTCAGGATCTCCGGCATGTGCCCACTCTGCCATTTCTTTGGTAATCCGTGGGCCCAGTTTGTCTTCATAATAGTTGCCATGTAGCATTTCATTATTAAGGTCATATTCCGCAATGGCTGAATGTAATTACCAGGTAAGGCTCGCAATAGTCGGAGACTTTTCGAAATATCCCGGGAAGAGTCTGAGGGATTTTATTTTCGAAAGCAATAAGCATGGCAGGATCATTTTTGCAGAAAACAATCAGGATGCAATTGAAAGACTTTCAAGGCATTAATAATCAATAACTTACTGCAATACCTAAATCAGTCAGTTCATTTATCTGCTCCATGTCAATATTATTTCCCGACAAATCAGCATACTCAAGATTTCCAAGCTGGAACAATGGTGTAATGTCCTCAATACAATTATTTGACAGCATTATGCTTCTCAGACTTACAAGATTGCTCAATCCATCAATATAACCTATATTATTATCGGAAAGATTTAATTCCTCAAGGTTTGAAAGTCCGGTGAGTGGGGTAAGATCTGTAATGCTGTTGTTTGAAACATCAATCACCTTGGCATGTACACAGTATTGAATTCCATCAAGATCATTTATACCTGAAGAGGACAGTTCGAACTCATCAATATCCTCGAGGTAATAAGGGGGATACTCAACTTCTGTACTGCCAAATTCCCTTATCTTAATGGCATCATAGAAATTGTATTCCGATAACATGTTCCGTTTCTTTGTTTTCCTGACTTCTATTGGCTCCACATCATAAATAATGCGAAACCCTTCATTTTCCAGTTCTTCTATATCCCATTCATAAACAGGTGAGTAATCAATATCCTCATAGCTGGTCATGGCAAGCGAAATTTCTTCAATCCTTTCAAGCCTTAATATGTGAGAGTAATTCAGCAGTTCATCAAAATTGTTCTGCTCCGTAAGCCTGTTGACATTATTGATATGACAACCGGCCCTGTCAGGATGATACAGCATCATGAATTTTGAAAAACCCTTTCCTCCGGCTGTAATTTTTATATCCACAAAGTCACTGATCACATCAGCTATCTTCTGTAAAGATGAATATTGTTTGTTCTTATACAGATCGATGAGAATATGTGATATCCTGTTGAGATTATTATTTGTATAAGCTTCCAGAAGCTTCTGTTGTAGTTCCTTGATTTCCATAGGTTGATCATTTGTATTTCTATCCATTGATTAATCCCTTTCCCCTTCCTATGAACCTTATTTATCTGTCATAATGAAACGTCTTATGCATTGAGAAATTATCGTAAAGATGAATTTACTTCAAAGATAGTCTTATAAAAAATGTGCTGCATGAATAGTGGCATAATTCAAGTTCTTCGAGCCGCGATTACATGAGAAAATTCTGGCCACAACTTGAAGCTTCGGGAATGAACACTGTTCTGGCTGCGGTGGAATGGTCGCTTGTGGAACCTGAAGAGGGTAACTTCGATTTTACCATTATAGATAATCTTCTTGAAGATGCCCGTGCACACAATCACAGATTGATTTTGCTGTGGTTCGGATCGTGGAAGAATGCTCAGTCTCCTTATATCCCCGACTGGATTAAATCAGACTTTGATCGTTTCCCAAGAGTTAAGGCTCACTTCGGGAAAAGTCTTGAAATATTGTCTCCTTTTTATAAAGAAAGCCTTAATGCTGATATTAAAGCATTTGCGGCAGTTATGAGACATTTAAGCGAAAGCTAACAAAACTTTATGTTTGGCAGAGGGGGAAGATAGCAATTGAATTTTTATTTCAGTTTCGCTTTCAAAATCACCGGATTATGATCAGAGTTCTTAAAATGCAGATCTATACATTTCACTGAAATACTCTCAATATTCGGGGAAAGAAGAAAGAAGTCAATAACGGTTGTTATGGTGTATGCCGGATTATAGGCAGCAGTAACGCTCCTGTTTGAGGGCACGGTATTATCGTATGACCACGTCCATCCGGATGGAAGATAATCAGGTTCGAGTGCCATCTGTTTAGTATTTACCTGGTTTTTACTGAATTCAGGCTGGAAATCAGGCGGACTCTGGTTCCAGTCACCTCCCGCAATCACATAATTGCCTTTATTAAATTCATCCAGTATAAAAGTTCTTAAATATTCCATCTGTGCTTTACGGATATCACCGGTATCAAATGCTTCATTATGAGTATTGATTATTAAAAGTTTCTTTCCGTTTTCCAGCGGATAATAATTCACAAGGAAGCATCTGTCGAGCATAAAAAGCTGCTTGGGAAATCCATATTCTCCGGGGAAGGAATATCTTACAGAAGAGGAGGGAACTGATCTTCCAAATGTCGATATCCCTGAAAAAACCTTTCCCATGGGAGTTGATGGCGGCACAGGAACGAAGAATACGTCATAATTTGTTGCAAACTGCGAAGAAACATTGTTCAACCGCTCGCTTATAGCGTTATATTCATCCATCCTGTAGCTCCTCTTGCTTTCTCTGTCCACTTCCTGCATGAGGATAAAATCAATTGAATCATTTTTTTCAAGAAAATCTGAAACAGCCTTGAAGTTTTCATCGAAATTCTTCCTGGGTGTGATGACTTTGGTTCCCCCATCATAGAAAAAATCCATACTGTCATCCAGACCGCAGTACCCAATATTCCAGGTCAGCACTGAAATTTCTGAAGTATCATTCAGTACGGAAGGTGATCCGTTTGTAGTCAGGTTAATTATTTCATCGGGCTTATAGTCGGTAATGGCAGTATAAAGGATGATCCCAAAAAAGGCAACCCATAAAAAGATAATAAGTATAATAATTGCTTTAAGTATCTTCTTTATTGTATACATAAGGTAGTTAGAATTAAACTGCAAATTACAGAGAATTACGATCATTGCAAAGAAGGATAAACTTCTTCCTCCCTGATTTGTTTGAGAGATCCCTGA
>JBBQJD010000068.1:0-21052 GCA_038325595.1 Bacteroidales bacterium
GTTGTATTTGTGTTGTAATATGGAATTCCACCCTGAACTCCGGAATTTAATCCTGTGCCACCGCCGGTTACAGTCAACGGATTAGTAAGGGTAAGACCTGCAAAAGTTGGTGTCGATATTGTTTGAATATCCTGTATCGTATTAAGCCAGATATTGCCGGCAGTATGATTAACCGTAATGTTTAAACTCTGATTAAGGGTTTTGTATTCATTTGCATTGCCTGCTGCATTCATTCCAAGAAGCTGATTGGAAAGACCCCAGGCACCTGATGCAAAAGCCTTCCACGCTGTGTCCCAATACCAGAACGATTTGGTATCCGTATCATACACAAGCAATCCCTGCGCCGGAGATGCAATTCCCGTTCTCTGGGCAGTTGTCATCCTTGGGGCCAGAAATCCTCTCAGGCTGGATCTCAGTTCGAGTATAGAAGAAGCCTCCGGAATAATTGAAACCTCACTGATCCCTACTCCCTGACCCATTGCCTTTTGCCCGCCCGCAAGCGACAAAAGAATTGTCAAGAATAATACGATCACCGATGGAGCGGTAATTCTCCAATGCCTGGTTTGCGATCTTCTGAAATGTGAAATTCCTGAAGATGCTGTTGGTGAAGTTCTCATACTGTACCTCCTGATTACTAATTGCAATATGTATCTTAATATCTCGTTTTTCATATGTTGTGAGGCTTAATGAAGCCCTTGATTATCTTCGTATAAAGCAAAAAAACACCCTCCGACCTTTACTCTTTTTTTTTTAAAGGTCGATCAATGCCATTCATAACTATTGCCCGCTTAATCCTGATCAAACGGACAGTTATTAGAATCTCATTATAAGACTTCTAATAATAAATTATAGTTGCACCAGGCAACTTGTATTTTCCATTTAAAGATAAAAAAATAATTCAGAATCGAATAGATTGGAATATTTTTCGAAAATCTGCCTGATATTGAAGTAAAAAAAACCCTCCTTAACAACGTTCAGGAGGGTTTAATTATAGAATATTTTAGATTTCAGATGATGAGCATGGCATCCCCATAGGTGCCAAACCTGTACTTTTCCTTTACTGCAGTTTTGTATGCTTCAAAAACAAGATCAAAACCCCCAAAAGCAGCAACCATCATTAATAATGTAGAATACGGGAGATGAAAGTTGCTTATCATCATATCCGGCACCTTGAAATCATAAGGAGGAAAAATAAACTTATTGGTCCATCCATCAAAAGGTTTCAGATAACCATCGGTCGAAACTGAACTCTCAAGTGTTCTGACGACCGTTGTACCAACTGCACAGATCCTGTATTTATTATCTTTTGCCTTATTCACAATTTCAGCTGATTCCTCAGTGATCTTAATCCTTTCAGAATCCACTTTATGTTTTGTCAGATCTTCAACATCAACGCTTCTGAAATTGCCTAATCCCACGTGCAGGGTTATCTCAGCAAATTCAACGCCTATTATCTCAAGCTTTTTTAACAGTTCACGACTGAAATGCAATCCTGCTGTCGGAGCTGCAACAGCTCCTTCATGTTTTGCAAAAATGGTCTGGTAGCGCTCATTATCTTCGGGTTCTACGGGTCTGTTTATAAACTTTGGCAGCGGGGTTTCACCCAGGCTGTAAAGGGTTTTCTTGAACTCTTCATAAGTGCCGTCAAACAGAAATCGCAGGGTTCTTCCCCTTGAAGTAGTATTATCAATAACTTCTGCAACCAGAAGATCATCGTCTCCAAAATACAACTTGTTGCCAATTCTTATTTTTCTTGCAGGATCAACAAGAACATCCCATAAACGTTGTTCCCTGTTCAGTTCCCTTAATAAAAAAACTTCTATTTCTGCTCCTGTTTTCTCCTTATTACCATACAACCTTGCCGGAAAAACCTTCGTATTATTAAATACAAGCACGTCCTTTTCTTTGAAAAACTCAGTTATATCCTTAAATATCCTGTGCTGTATATCCCCGGTCTTCCTATTGACTACCAGTAATTTTGACTCATCCCTGTTCTCAGTTGGGTATAGTGCAATAAGTTCCTGTGGCAAATTGTACCTGAATTGTGATAATTTCATAATAAATTTTTAGTTAAATGCGTTTCCGCAAGAAAATTAATTAGCAAGCCCGGTTTCACTATTGTTAAAGACAATTGACATCATTTTGTATTAATGAGTTCCATTATACGTATAAATATCAAATTTGTTTCATTTGTTCGACATATTCCTGAAATTTTCCGATATTATAAGCATTATTGACATGCAAAGAACCTATTGCAGTCCTCTCAAGGGCAGAGAGATACCCACCGCTTTTAAGAGCCATTCCCAGATCCCTTGCAAATGATCTAATATATGTGCCTTTACTGCAAACCAGCCTTACTTTTGCCACCGGCTCAGCATATGACAGTAATTCAATTTCCCTGAAAAAAACTGTAACCGGCTCCATTACTTTTTCGATCCCTTTTCTTGCAAATTCATAAGCTCTTTTCCCTTCTATAAACTTAGCTGAATAGATTGGAGGAATCTGCTTCTGCTCACCTATGAATTCATGGAGGACCTTCCTGATCATCTCTTCAGTTATATGGTCCGATGGAAAATTACTATCTATCTCCGTTTCAAGATCAAATGAAGGTGTTGTTGCTCCCAGATGAACTGATGCAATATATTCCTTATCAAGATCACGGAACTCATCAATTTTTTTGGTCGCCCTGCCGGTACAAATTATCATTAATCCGCTGGCAAGCGGATCCAGTGTGCCCGCATGCCCTACCTTAATTTTCCTTATTCCCAGATTACTTCTTATTATTATCCTGACCTTGTTTACAAGATCAAAGGAGGTCCAGTAAAGAGGTTTGTTAAAAAGCAGAATTTGTCCCTCCTCAAAGATGCTTAAAGGTTTGTCATTCATTTCTTAACCAAATATGATAGACAAAGTACCTATCAGAGCACAATAGACTGAAAACCAGATCAGCTTGCTTTTTTTTACAAGTGTGATCATCCATTTGCATGCAAAATATCCGGAAATAAACGCTGAAATAAAGCCTGTGATAATAATTCCAAAACTGCTGCCATTCATACTGACATCATCTGACATAACCTCAAGTAGATTAGCGCCTAGAACCGGAAGAAGAACCATCAGAAATGAAAAACGTGCGATTTCATCTTTTTTATTGCCTATCATAAGTCCCGTGGCAATTGTAGAACCTGAACGTGAAATACCGGGTATTACGGCGATTGCCTGAGCTATTCCGATAATGAAAGCATCCTTGTAGCCTATGCTCCTTTCTCTTTTTTTTATAAAATGAGCTGCTGCCAGTAAAGCGGAAGTTATCAGCAACATTAAACCAATAAAAACCAGGTTGCCATTAAAGAGGCTTTCGATCGGCTCTTTCAGTAAAATTCCTGCTATGCCCACAGGTATCATCGATAATAATAATTTCAGAATATAAGATGTTTCTTTATTCATTGTAAACTTCATTGAACCCTTCAGAAGATCGATAATCTCTTCCCTGAAAACAATCAGTGTGCTGAGAACAGTTGCTCCGTGCACGGCGAGTGTAAAAAAGAAGCTTGATTCAGGATCGATACCAAACAGAGATTTTGCAATTTCCAGATGTCCCGAACTGCTAACGGGTAAAAATTCTGTGAGTCCCTGCAGCAGGCCAAGAACAATAGCTTCAAACCAATTCATAAAATATATTTGGATAAATCAGGGTAAGTAAATGATAAATATTTGATTAAGAATACAATACAGGAATTATTCATTATCTTTTGGTTTCTTCATGATAGCCCATATTTCGAATATAAATCCTGCCAGAACAACAATAGGAGCCAGGGTTATTCTTCTGAAGCTGAATATTTCTTCACTGAACTCGTTTGGATTTTCCGCCTTTCCTCCCAGCATAAGAAGAAATCCTGCAACTATAATGGCGAATCCGATAGCCAGCAGCTTGTAATTCTCACGGCCCAGTGCAAAATTTGATTTTTCCTTATTTTCATTCTTTGTACCCATGATAAATCAATAATAAAGTTTGTCTTCGGAAATATTTAAATACCTGTTAACTGAAAAAAATGTAGAAACAATACTAATCACTACGCCTGCACCTATTATACCCACCACCAGCAAAAGCAAAAGCTCTATGCTTTGATAAGCAAACATTTTAAAAAATTCCCTTTCAATAAGGTATAGAAGTCCCATTAATAAACTCATGGCAATGAGCCCGGCGAGAAGTCCCTGAAAAGCACTCTGTATAATAAAGGGTTTTCGTATAAAAGCACGGGTTGCTCCCACCAGCTGCATGGTCCGGATAAGGAACCTGCGGGAATATATTGATATTCTGATTGTATTGTTGATTACAGTAAGGGCTATCAGTAAAAGAAATGAACTGATAATCAGAAGGAATATACTGATTTTTCTTACATTTTCATTAATAAGAAAAAGCAACGACTCCTGGTAATAGATCTCTTTCACAAACGGATATTCAAGAACGTACTTTTCAATCTTGCCCACGCTGTCGGGACTTGTATAGTCTGCGAAAAGATAAACATCAATTGAAGGAGGAAGGGGATTGTCTCCAAGGAAGTTAATGAAATCTTCACCAAGATCTTCGTTCATTTTGGCAGCTGCCTCATCTTTGGAAACATAAATTGTTGACTTCACAAACATCTTTGCATCAAGATCCTTCTGTAACATCCTTATGTCAGCTTCTTTTGCATCGTCATCGAGAATAACTGAAAAAGAAAGGCTCTCGCGAAAATAATCCGATAATTCCCTGGCATTTATCAGTATGAAACCAAGTATTCCCAGAAGAAACAGCACCAGCGAAACACTAATGACAAGTGTCAGATATGAGCCTGTAAGCCTTGTATTGGTTTCTTTGCTACTCATAATTTCTCTTCTCAGATTTTATCTCTTCTCTTACTTTGTATTTTTAATATGTGGGCTTAAGGCGTAGGGCGTAGGGCTTAAGGCCTATAGCTATTTACGCCGTACGCCTTCCGCCTTTATTCCACAATCGTAATCCATCCGAAAGGATCAGGCTCATCGCCATTCTGGATCGCAACCAGCTTATTGTACAACTGCATTGTTGCTTTTCCCGGATTTCCGTCTTTGCAGTATTCATAGATCTTATTGTTTTCCGGATCGAATATCTTTGCTATCGGACTTATCACGGCAGCAGTCCCGCATGCTCCGGTTTCTGTAAATTCGGAAAGTTCCCCCACCGGAACCTGTCTTCTCTCGGTTTTCATTCCATTAGCCTGAGCAATGGTGATAAGGCTCATATTTGTTATTGAGTTCAGAATTGATTCTGACTTCGGTGTAATATATGTATTATCCCTGATGCCAAAGAAATTTGCCGGACCGCATTCATCGATGTACTTCTTTTCCCGGGCATCGAGAAAAATAATATTGGCAAACCCGCTTTCGTGGGCAGCCATAATTGCTCTCATACTTGCAGCATAATTTCCTCCCACCTTGTAAATTCCCGTTCCCAGTGGTGCAGCTCTGTCAAAATCCCTGCAAATCATCATATTAACAGGTTTGATTCCTCCCTTAAAATATGGACCCACAGGTGTAACGAATATTACAAAAGTATATTCTGAGGCAGGTTTTACTCCAACCTCAGCCCCGCTTCCGAATAAAAGAGGTCTGATATAAAGCGTAGCGCCTGATCCGTAAGGCGGCACATATTTCCTGTTTAAATTAATTATCCGGAATAAAGCATCTTTAAACATATCGGCGGGAAAGGCTGCCATCATTATGCCTCCTGCCGATGAAATCATTCTTTTTGCATTTTCTTCCCAGCGGAACAGCCTTATCTTACCGTCTTTTCCCATGTAAGCCTTCAGACCTTCAAATGCTTCCTGTCCGTAATGCAGAGCTGTTGCAGCAATATGAATATTAATATACTCTGATGTGGAGACTTCCGGTTCTCCCCATTTTCCGTCTTTGTAAACCCAGCGGATGTTGTAATCTGTTTTGACATACCCGAATGGCAGGTTTTTCCAATCGAATTTTTCCATAACGAAATCTGTTAAATACGCCGTAAAAGTACATTTTTAATAGATATTCTGTATAATTTTTCTTTCACGAAGTCAGATTATTCGCTATAAGCCTGAAGTGCCGCTATCTGTTCTTCGGGTGGAATGCTTCGGAGAATTTTAGCTGTAGATGTTAAAAATTCATGTTCTTCAAGCAGTTTCACCTGCGATCTCAGCCATGTCTTTTTATCCGAATGTTTACCGTATTCCATCCTTTCCCTCAGCAACTTATCTGAAAGTTTTATGTAATCAACCCTGCCAAGGTAATCATAACGTGCATCGTGAAGTATTCTGTCTGAGAGGCTTTCCTGCTTTTCAGCAAAACAATTCCTGATCAGCTTCATGGTTGAATCGATATTTTCCTGATTAAATCCATACTTGGGCAACAGCTCTTCAGCAAGACGAAAAGATGCTTCCATTGGCTTTTCATAATCCCATATATAACCTGTAAGGAGAAATACTGAAGCAAGTTTCAGGTTTATGAATTCTTCTTCAGGAAGGTTTTCGGCTGTTGAAAGAAGTTCAACCTGGTTATTAATACTTTTTACCAGGGATGAATTATGAAAATACAGGTTTGGAGGAGCTTCGTCATCAAACATCTTGATTACCAATTCCTCAATATCCTGCAATTTGATCTTTTGCATCCGCACGATGAATTTCCTGTTGGGACTGCCATCTTTTTCGCATAATCCGGAAACAATTCCATTAACGAAATACATTTCCAGCTCTCCTTTATATTTCACCGGCATCTTACCCCTGTATTCGCAGTCGAAAAATTCTTTGACAAATTCAAATGTAGTTCCGGATATATTGATCTTTCCTGCTTCCCCCGATGATTCCATCCTGCTTGCTGTGTTGACCGTATCTCCCCAGATATCGTATGACAGCTTCTTATGACCTACAACGCCGGCGACAACTGTACCTGTATGAATACCGACTCTTATATCCCAATACTTCATCCCTTCCATCTCCGATGTTTCCTTCAGCCTGTTCATATATGTCCTCATTTCCAGAGCGGCCAGAATGACTTCCACCGGATTTGTCCTGTTTTTTTCCGGAATTCCCCCGGCACACATATATGCATCCCCGATGGTCTTAATCTTTTCAATTCCGTATTTTTCCACAACAGTATCAAAGTGAAAAAAGAATTTATCAAGTTCATCAATCAGGAACTCAGGATTCATCTCTTCAGCAATTTTGGTAAACCCCTGAATATCTGAAAATAACACAGTTACAAAATTATATTTGATTTTGGTAGCTTTTCCTTTTGCCATAATTTCATCGGCAGTATTTTTCGGAAGTACATTTGCCAGCAATGCTTCAGTTTTCTCTTTTTCGATTATAAGATCTTCAGTTCTTTTATTGATTATCTGCTCAAGCAGATATTGCTTTCGTGCAAATCGTAAATCAAGATGTGCATATAAAAACCAAATCAGCAAAGAAATCAGAACCAGATAGCAGATCATTGCAGGAGGAGAGTAATACCAGGGAGGCAGAACCTTTATAGTGACCAGCGATAGTTCGATGACTTTTTCATCAGACCTCCTTGCCCTTATATTGAAAGTATATTTTCCTGCGGGAATATTGGTGTACTCCTTAATGGGGCTATTTTTCCATGGAGTCCATTTATCGTCAAAGCCCTTAAGAAAATATTGGTATTCATAGCCCGAATCTGTCAGTTCAAGTATTATATCATTAAATCTGTATCCAAGTCTGAGAGCTTTCCCTGAGGATGATCCTGACTTCGCCACAGCTGACAACTCAACAATTGAATCGGAGTTTATAATAATACGCGACAGGGATGGGATCGCTACAGATTTTTTTTCATTCTGAGATGCTTCTGTTGCTGATATAATCGTGAATAAAATTACCCAGGCAATAAAATTCAACTTCACAGAATAAGGCATAAAGTACTATCTTACTTTTTATTAAGCCAAATGTACCACTTATAAAAATCAGGTCAAAAGGAAAGCTCATTTTTGAGTACATTTACAATCTCTGAATGATTATGCTATGACATTGATTTTTGCATCCAATAATGAACATAAAATAAGGGAAATCAAAAGCATCCTGGGAAATAGTTTTACACTTCTGAGCCTTGCTGATGTAGACCTGGATCAGGATATCCCTGAAAATGAACCACGACTTGAAGGAAATGCCCTTTCCAAGGCAAAATTTATCCACAATGCCACAGGGATGAATGTCTTCGCTGATGATACCGGACTCGAAATTGATGAACTTGATGGTTTGCCCGGAGTCCATTCAGCAAGGTTTGCCGGTGAGAATAAGAATTCTTCCGAAAACATAAGAAAAACTCTGTTCATGCTTGGCAACACAAAGAACCGTAAAGCAAGATTCAGAACTGTTATTGCACTCATTCTTGATAATAAAGAGTACCTCTTTGAAGGTACAGTAAAAGGTTCAATAACTGCTGAGATCCGGGGAAGTGAAGGTTTTGGTTATGATCCGATCTTTTTGCCTGAGGGAAAGAAAATGACGTTCGGGGAAATGGAGCTTGCAGAAAAAAATACAATATCACACAGGGCAAGGGCGTTTGAAAAACTCAGAATATTTTTAAATGAGTATGAAGGTAATAGTCTCATTAAATGAGCCTTACAACATTTTCTCCCTTCCTGATTGAGAAGAAATCCGTGGATCTTTCCGTGTAATCCGTGTAATCCGTGGTAAAATCTTTCATACTTTCCATCCACACTGGGTTTAACGGTAAATATTGTTTCTGAAAATTACTTAACATTATGCTTCGAGGTTAGAAAGAGTTAATAAATTTGAATTTCAATTTATATCATTCTGATGAAAAGGATTGCAGTTATTACTGTATTCATTCTATGCCTCTTTCTTTTACAGGGACAGACTCCTGTCGGATCGTGGTCTGATCATCTGAGGTATAATACAGCAAGTAATGTTGTTGCCGGTTCGGAGGAAGTATATGCCTCAACAGGGTCCTCGGTTATCGCATTCAACAGGGAATTTTCAGAATTAAGAAAAATATCCCGGTTAAATGGGCTGAGTGAAACCGGAATTAGTTCAATTGGCTGGTCTGAAGATGACAATTCCCTGATCATTGCATATAACAGTACAAATGTTGATCTTCTTATAAACAATACAATATATAATATACCGGATATCAGAAAAAAATATATCCCCGGGAAAAAAACAATCAACAGGGTCCGTACTAAAACAGGTTTTGCTTACATGGCATGCAGTTTCGGAATTGTTGTTGTGGATATTAATAAAAAAGAGATCTCAGATACATGGAAGCCGGGCCCTGATTCGGAAAATAATGAAGTCCTTGATATTGCTTTTGAAAACGGGAATTTTTATGCTGCCACCGACAAAGGTGTTTATTCAGCGTCAGCTTCCAATGCGGGTCTGGCTTATTTTGGAAACTGGAACCTGGTAAACATTCTTCCAGAACCGGTTTCAAGGTTCAATACACTCGTCTGGTCAGGGAGTAAATTGTATGTCAACAGTCCGGGTTCGTCAGGTGATAATGTTTATGCTTTTGATGGCTCAGCCACACTTTTTTCATTCATTCCCGGAGTGCATAATACTTCATTCGATAAATCAGAAAACGGATTTACGATATCTTCATCTTCATTAGTAAGATTCTTTAATAATGATGGCTCGCTTAATAATACGATATCTGATTATGGATGGGGCTTTCCGAATATTTCACAGGCAATGGCTGATAATGGTGATATCTGGATTGCAGACCTGAATTCAGGCCTCGTAAGAGGTAAAAATATGAGTGAGTTTTCAGCTTTGACACTTCCGGGACCAGCATCAAATAATGCTTACTACATAACATCACTAAACGGAAAAACAATTATCTGTTCCGGTGGTGCTGATGATTCATGGAATAGTATGCTGAGGCCGCTGGAAGTTTCAATTCATGAAAATAATAAATGGACATCCCTTTCTTCAGCAACCGTTACAGATGCAATGAGAGCTGTCATCGATCCTGATAACAGTAATCATATATTTGTATCAACCTGGGGCAATGGATTGCTGGAGTACCTTGATAATGCACTCGTAAATCATTACACAGAGATTAATTCGCCCCTGCAGAGCTCAAAGATTGGTGGCCTTGTAATTGACAGATTTAAAAATCTTTGGTTATCACAAACAGGTCCCGGCAGCGTTAAGGCTCTCAAGCCTGATGGCAGCTGGATTGTTAATCAATTAACAGTAGATGCGTCTGTGCTGGGGGACCTGATTATTACAATAGCCGGACATAAGTGGGTAATCCTTCCTGAAAGACAGGGTCTTTTTATTCTGGATGACAATAATACCCCCGAAAATTTCAGTGATGACCGCAGCATTAAGAAATTTATCACAGATAATGACAATCAGGTAATTACGATTGTTAATACCATTGCTGAAGACCAGGATGGAAACATATGGATAGGAACCAATCAGGGCCCCCTGATATATTATAATCCGGAAAGAATTTTCGATGAAGAATTAACAGCTTACCGGATTAAAATCCCAAGGAATGATGGCTCTGGTCTTTCCGATTATCTCCTGAAAACGGAAACAATAACATCATTAGCCATTGATGGATCAAACAGCAAATGGATTGGAACTGCAGGATCGGGCGCTTATCATATTTCTGCAGACGGAACTGTTCTTCTGAAGAACTTCAATGAAGAGAACAGCCCGATTTTATCAGATTCAATACTCACAATTGCAACTGATAATAAAACCGGTGATGTCTGGTTTGGAACCACCCGGGGAATACAATCATTCAGGGGAGATGCCAGTGAAGGATCAAAAGAATTTAAAAATGTCTATGCATTCCCTAATCCCGTAAGAGAGGACTTCACAGGAAATGTAACAATAACAGGGTTGATTAAGGACTCCCAGATTAGGATAACAGACATAAGCGGAAACCTTGTGTATGAAACTGTATCAACCGGAGGCATGGCTACATGGGATTTAAAAACCTACAATGGACGAAGGGTTGCAACAGGAGTATATCTGGTTTTCTGTGCGAGCGATGACGGTTCAGAGTCATTTGTAACTAAAATGCTGATCATAAAATAAGGCTGTAAAGGCTATAAAAACTTCTCCCTCTAAAGCCTCTATTCAGTTATGAGACTTTGAATCCTTTCAATCTGAAGTTGCTTATTCACCTCCCTGAGGCTTCTGGCGGTACTGGTAAAATACTGATGTCCTGATATGAACTTCACCTGTATTTTATTCCAGTCATTGAGTGATTTCATTTTATTCTGAGCTTTCAGTTCCTCATAAAGAGTGTTTGAAACCGGAATAAAATCACTTCTTCCCAGATAATCAAGATCAGAATCACAAATGATATTTTCAAGAAGATTTGTTGGTTGTGGCGGTAATTTTGTGGCCATTATTATTGAGCATATTTTTTCAATCTGCTCCGGAGAATAATTATACTCCGGAAGCATTTCCCTGGCAAGCTGTGTCCCATGGAATTCATGATTATCATAGGCTACAGTATGTCCTGCATCGTGAAAGAGCCCGGCTGTTTTCAGAAGCAGTATTTCTTCATCGGTACATCCTTCTCCCCATCCGATCAGTTCAACTTCAGTCACTACATCAACAGTATGTTTTACGTTGTGATAAAAAAGATAAGCAGGCAGTTCCTTTTCAAGCTTATCAAGTATAAGTTCCTGTATATCTGTAAACTGGATAAGTCCGAATTTAATCCGGAAAGATTCATTTGGCAATATGCCCTCCCCATTTACAGAAAATTCCGGCTTTAATCCTTTCACCTTGTACATCTGAAGGTCACTCTTATACTTTACAGGAAGCTTGCCAAAATACTCGCAGTCAAAAAATTCCTTGACCAGTTCATAAGTCATCACTGAAATAAGTATTGATCCGCTTTCAGAGACGGCCTCAACACGACTGGCAGTATTAACCGTATCTCCTTTAATATCATAGTTTATCTTCTTTTTCCCTGAAATAGAGGCAGTGACCGGGCCTGTGTGGATTCCTATCTTTAAATCCCAGATCCTTTTTTCGCTTCCCCGCTTTTTCTGTTCGAATTTCTCAAGAAAATTTCTCATTTCCATGGCAGCCATGACAACATCAACAGGATTTGTAATATTTTTAACCGGTATCCCGCCTGCGCACATATAAGTATCACCGATCGTCTTGATCTTTTCTATCTTATACCTGTTTACTATAGCATCAAACTCATACAGGATCTCATCAAGCTCATCCATAAAAGCTGATGAATCAATTCCTTCGATAAGCCATGAATAACCATGAATGTCAGCGAACAGGACCGTCGCCATGTTGAATTTAACTGACCTCTCTTTCTTTTCTGGTTCTCCGTTTACTTTGATTTCTGCAGGAAGTGTTTTTTCAACGAGGCTTTTAAACTTTTCATTATCCCTGGTCAGCTTCTCATTCATCTTCACCAGTTTCCTGATCTGATCCTCAAGCTCCTGGTTTTGCTTGGCAAGCCTTGCAATTCTTTTAACTAGTTCCTGATTATTACTTTCTGGCATAATTGAAGTCCGATTGATCAGTAAATATAAAAAAATCGATTAATATTCTGAATTTCAGTGAAAAATTTTATGCACTTTGCGTTAAACCTTTTGCGATCTTTGCGGTTAATGAATTCCTTCTTACTCATGAAATATGATTGAAAAGACAAGAGGTATAATTCTTAATCAGATCAAATATACCGATTCAGGAATTATTGCCAGGATGTACACGCGCAAATTTGGCAGGCAATCAGTCCTTATCAGGGGAATGAGAAAGAAGAATACAGGAAAGCACAATATACTTTTTCAGCCGCTGTTTATTCTGGATCTTGAGATGAATTACAAGCCATCGAGGGAAATGCAGAACCTGAAGGAATTCTCTGTGGCATATTCACCTTCCGGAATATTCTCAAATATAAAAAAAGGCTCCGTTGCAATATTCCTTGGTGAAGTCCTGACCTCTGTGCTGAAGGAGGAAAGTCCGCACGAAGAATTATTCGATTACATCGAGGAATCAATAATGTATTTTGACAGAAGCATTGACAATTATGCGAATTTCCATATTTCTTTTCTTGCAGGATTGACAAGTTTCCTCGGTTTTGAACCCGGAATCCGGAACAATTCCGAGGATAAATATTTTGATATGATTAATGGAAGGTTTGTACCTGTTCCCCCGGTTCATGGAAATTATGCAAATGAGGAAATATCAGGTATCCTTGCAGACTTCCTTGACGCGTCATATGATACAGCAGCCCGAATAATTCTTAAAGGTGTCATGCGGAATGAAGTACTTGAAACCCTTCTCAGTTACTATTCGTTACATCTGCCCGTATTAAAGAGAATAAAATCGCTGGAAGTGCTGAAAGAGGTTTTCGGCTGAAGAAATCCTGATTTTTTTGCACTATCTTTATTGTCAAACTGATCATATAAAATGGCGATTATTCCTACAATAGTCAATTGGTTGAATGTCAAACGCATTAATCAGATTGAGCTCTTTAAAAAATATCCATTTGAAACACAGCAGGAAACATTATACAAACTTCTTGCGAAAGCAGCAGTGACAGAGTGGGGTAAAAAATATGATTACAAATCAATAAGGACAATCAAAGAATATCAATCACGCTTCCCTGTCCAGACTTATGAAGATATGGTTCCATATGTTGACCGGCTGCGAAACGGAGAAACAGATCTGCTATGGCCGGGTGAAATAAAATGGTTTGCAAAATCATCAGGAACCACTTCAACCAAAAGCAAATTCATTCCGATGAGCCGCGAAGCTCTGGAGGATTGTCATTACAGGGCTGGAAAAGATATTCTGGTGCTATACACCATGCTCAAACCCGACACAATGATTTTTTCGGGAAAAGGTCTGACACTCGGGGGAAGTCACAAAATAAACCAGTTCAGTAATGACTCACTTTATGGTGATCTCTCAGCCATTCTCATTGAAAACGCTCCATTCTGGGTTGAAATAATCAGAACTCCAAAGAATAAAATAGCCCTCCTTGAAGATTTTGAAGAAAAGCTTGATCTTATCACAAAGTCGACTATTCACGAAAATGTAACCAGCATTTCAGGCGTACCTTCATGGTATCTTGTACTTATAAAGCAGATCCTTGCCTATACCGGAAGATGCAACTTGCTGGATATCTGGCCGAACCTGGAAGTTTTTTTTCATGGCGGAATAAGCTTTGTACCCTACAGGGAACAGTACAAAAAGCTCATTGCAGGAGAACAGATGAATTATATGGAGACCTATAACGCATCGGAAGGTTTTTTCGGAATACAGGATGATCTGGGAAGAAGTGACATGCTACTCATGCTTGATTATGGTATCTTTTATGAATTCATTCCTGCTGATATGGTGAATTCCGATTCAGCTCCTTCATATACTATAGGTGAGGTTGAAACCGGGGTGAATTATGCTGTTATCATTTCAACAAACGGAGGACTCTGGAGATATATGATGGGTGATACCATCATTTTTTCAGGTACTGATCCGTACAGATTCAGAATTTCAGGACGCGTCAAACATTTTATAAATGTTTTTGGAGAAGAAGTCATTATAGATAATGCTGATGCTGCAATCGATTCAGCCTGCAAAAAAACAGGGGCTGTGGTTTCAGAATATACAGCAGGCCCGGTTTTCATGGATACAACATCAAAAGGATCACACGAATGGATTATTGAATTCGAAAAGAAGCCTTCAGACATAAATCAATTCATTGAAATACTTGACGATACACTCAAATCTGTAAATTCTGATTATGAGGCAAAACGCTTCAAGGACCTTAATCTGGTTATGCCTGTTGTAAGAACAGTTCCCAAAGGCACATTTAAAAGCTGGCTCAAATCTAAAAACAAGCTGGGAGGACAGAACAAAGTGCCCAGGCTTTCCAATTCACGGGAAATCATTGAGGATCTTTATGATATAGCGGGAATAAACGCTGAAAAAATTGTTTAACCGCACCAGCAGACCAAAGAACTTGCAACCTGTGAAGTTTAATTGATTTCTGATTTTATAAAGGTGTTCAAATTTTAGTAAATTTATCGCTGTTAAAGCAAATTGTTGACATATGCATATAGCTATCGCTGGAAATATCGGATCGGGAAAAACAACTCTGGCAGGCCTGCTTGCCAAACAGTACGGATGGGTAGCTCATTATGAAGATGATGATAATCCCTACCTCAATGATTTCTATGAGGATATGCAACGTTGGTCATTTAACCTCCAGATATATTTTCTTAACTCACGGTTTACACAAATCCTCGAAATAAGAAAATCTGATAAAACAATAATACAGGACCGTACCATATATGAAGATGCCTACATCTTCGCTCCCAACCTTCATTCAATGGGTCTTATGTCAACACGTGACTTTGACAACTATTCAACTCTCTTCAAGATGATGAGCTCGCTGATAAAGCCGCCCGACCTGCTCCTTTACCTGAGAGCCTCCGTGCCTACACTTGTTAATCAGATTCAGAAAAGAGGGAGGGAGTATGAGAGTTCAATCCGTATCGATTATCTTAAAAGGCTCAATGAGCGATATGAAGCCTGGATGGAATCGTATAACCTCGGAAAGGTGCTGATAATAGAAGCTGATCATTATAATTTCCCAAACAATAGTGCCCACCTGAGTGAGGTTATTGATAAGATCAACGCGGAGCTTCACGGACTTTTTTAAAATAAATTTGAACTTTATCCCTTTGTTTTCTATTTTTACATTAATGTCAGTCTGCATGATGTATTAATATGCTATTAAGTTAAACTTATCCGGTAAAGATGAAAACAATGAAATCCCTGATTCCTGTGATTGTTGCATTCTTATTTTCTGCAGCAGCTTTTTCACAGGCTGATCTGAACAGACCAGCCCCTATGGATCCTGATATCAGGATGGGCAAACTGGAGAATGGGCTGACCTATTTTATCAGGCATAATAAGGAACCTGAAAAAAGAGCAAGCTTTTATATTATACAGAACGTGGGTGCAATTCTTGAAAACGATGACCAGAATGGACTTGCTCATTTTCTGGAGCATATGGCTTTCAACGGAACAAAACATTTTCCCGGCAAAGGAATTATCAGCAGCCTTGAAAAACATGGTGTTGCCTTTGGACGAAATATAAATGCTTATACCTGGTTCGATGAAACTGTTTATAATCTGTCTGACATTCCTGTTGAAAAGCCGGGCCTTGTTGACAGCTGCCTTCTGATCCTGAATGACTGGTCTCATTATATAACTCTTGCAGAAAATGAAATAGATCTTGAGCGTGGAGTCATTGGTGAGGAATGGAGAACATATAAAAATGCAAATGCACGAATGCTTTTTGATAAAGTCCTGCCTGTGGTCATGCAGGGTTCCAAATATGCCGAAAGGGATGTCATCGGGGATATAGATGTTATCAAATCTTTTTCATACGAAACTTTGCGAAAATTCTACCATGACTGGTACAGAACAGATCTTCAGGCAATTGCAATCGTTGGTGATATCAATGTTGATGAAGTGGAATCAAAGATCAAAGCATTGTTCTCAAAGATACCGGCTGTAGCTAATCCCCTCGTGCGTTACTTTCCTGAAGTACCATGGCATGATGAGACATATTTTGTAGTCGCAACAGATAAAGAAGCTCCTCAGACAAATGTTACTGTAATGTCGCTTCATGACGCCGTTCCTGCCGATCAGAGAAATCTGAAATATCTGCGCGATTCTTATATGATATCTCTTATGAATTCTATGATCGCAAGCAGGATCAGCGAACTGCTTCAAAGGGAGAATCCGCCTTTCCCCAGCGGATCAATTTATTATGGCAGCTATTTCCCCCGGAAATATGATGCATTTTCAATATCCGCAACAGCCAGGCTAAATGAAGAAGCACTGGCTCTTGAGGCAATTTATACCGAGGCTGAAAGAGCAAAGAGATTTGGCTTCAGCAAGGGTGAGCTTGATCGTGCAAAAGCCAGAAACCTCGCAAATCTTGAAAGTACCTTCAAGCAAAAAGACAAGATTGCAAATGATACCTATGTTGAATGGGTACAGGGATATTTTCTGTCCGGAGAACCGGCTACATCTGCAGATTTTGACCTTGAGAACTTCAAAAAGGAAATGGATGGAATTACCGCTGAGGAAATCTCAGCAAAGTATAAGGAATTTATGATTGATGAGAACAGGAGCATTATTATTCAGGGTCAGGAAGGTGCTGATGTGAAACATTTAACAGAACAGGAAGCCCTGGAAATATTGACAAAAGTTAAGAACTCCGAATTAACACAATATGAAGATGCGGTATTAAGTGAATCGTTGATAAGTGAAGATCTCAAAGGCTCAAAAATTATTAAGACTGTACCTCTGCCATTGTTTAATGCGGAAGAATGGACTCTGGAAAATAATGTAAAGGTTGTATTCAGAAAGGCTGATTATGAGAAAGATAATATAGCTCTCACAGCATTCAGTCTTGGAGGAATCTCGAAAGTTGAAACCGATCTTGTACTTTCCGCAAATATGCTTCCGTCGATTTTCCCAATGTATGGAGCGGGTGATTACGATAATATCACGCTTACGAAAATGCTTGCCGGGAAAAAAGCGGGCGTATCAGTTTCTATGAGTGAAACATCTGAATCAATTACCGGATCTGCCACACCGAAAGATTTTGAAACTATGATGCAGCTGCTTTATATGCGTATTGCACGTCCAAGGTTCGAAAAGGTGGCCCACGATGCAATTATTGGAAGATATGCGGCATTTATTGGCAATATGGAGAAAGATCCAAATAAGATTATCAGCGATAGTGTATCGCTCATAACAACCGGATACAACGCCAGAACACCGATCATGACAAAAGAATCAGTCAGCAAAATAACCCTTGATGATATTCAGAGAATTTACTCAGACAGGTTTGGTAATGCAGATGAGTTTACGTTTATCATCGTTGGCAATATGGAAAAAGATCAGGTAATTCCAATGGTTGAAAAATATATTGGGGCCCTTCCTTCAACAGGAAGAAAAGAAACCTGGACAGACAGGAAGGTCAGGCAGCCTGAAGGAAAGATTACAAAACAGATAAGCCTTCCCCTTGAAATACCAAAATCAACGGTGTTGCTTTCATTTGCAGAGGATATTAAATACAACCCTTACTATTATCTCGGGCTGGAAGTTATCCAGGGCATCCTCGATATAGTGTTTACAGAAAAGGTAAGGGAAGATGAAGGAGGAACTTATGGTGTGGGGATATCCCTTTCAGCACAGAAAAGACCGGTTGAACTTGGAGAAGGCATAATATCTTTTGATTGTGATCCTGCCAGGGCTGACGATCTGAAGGCAATTATTTACCGTGAATTAAAAATCATGATGGAAAATGGACCCAGTAAACAAAATCTTGATAAAACAGTAAATAACATGCTGAAAACCAGAGAAGAAAATAAGTTACATAATTCTTACTGGAGCGGTATTTTAACCAGATACTACAGTTATGGAATCAATTCTGATGATCCGGACAATTATGAAAATATCCTGAAATCCTTTACAGTTAAGGATCTTAAAAAGATAGCCGGCAAGATGTTTAAAAAAGCCGATGTAGCTGATCTTATCTTCAAGCCCGGAAAATAGAAGTGTTTCTTTTTTCACCGCGGGTTTCATGGGTTTCATGGGTTTCACGGGTTCAGAAATGTTCCGTGGATCTTTCCGTGCCCTCCGTGTAATCCGTGGTTAAATCTTAAATATTAACGAATTTGAAGATTGATTTAAACAGGCAATCTTTTCATCAGGTTTTAGCATTCACCGAGATGAGATCAACGGTATTCCTGATCTCCTTCCATTTATCCTTGTCCATTCTGGCTCCGACGATTTCAATTACATGTCCCGCAAGAATAGAACCTAATAATCCGCATACCTCAAGGTTAAGATCCATTGCATATCCGTAAAGAAATCCTGCAGCGTAAAGGTCCCCTGCTCCTGTCGTATCCTTAAGATTAACATCTGCTGCATTTATCCTGATTATTTCATTTCCACGCTTTATCAAGGAACCTTCAGAACCAACTTTAATTACAGCTGTTTCGCAAAATCCGGAAATATAATTCAAAGCTTCAATTGGTCCCATGCCCGAGAAGGCGGATGCCTCCTCCTCATTTGCAAAAACTATGTCGACATATTTTTCAACTATTTCCTTAAAGTCATCCAGCTTAGCCTCAACAACATTATAGCTGGAAAGATCAAGAGCGATTTTCATGTTGCTTTCTTTGGCTAACCTGCATGCTGTTTCAACAAGGGATTTATTGAAAATAAGATACCCTTCCAGGTATAGTATTTCATAACCGTTGAAAAGCCCGGGATTAAGATCCGGTGCATCCACTTCCACGGCAGCTCCGAGGTGGGTAGCAAATGTTCTTTCAGAATCCGGTGAAATCAGAGCTACAGCAGTACCTGTAACTGAATTCCTCCGGGTGAGCATACTATTAATACCGGCAAATTTCATATCATTTTCAAAAAAATCTCCCATCTCGTCTTTCCCTATGGATCCGATAAAGCCTGTTTTTATGCCGAGCATGGCAAGACCATGAATAGTGTTTGCTGCTGATCCACCTGAAGCAAGCTTGTTTATCAAATCCGCAGTAGCTGTCTTAATCAGCTGCGACAGATCCGAATTAACAAGCTGCATACTGCCCTTTGGCAATGAGAATTTTCCAAGTATACTGTCATCATTTATAACAGTCATTACATCAACCAGGGCATTGCCAATTCCAAGTATATTCTTCATTTTAAAAATTTTTGTCTAAGATATTGTTAAATTCACTAAAAGCCCTTACTTTTGGCCTGCGAAAATACGGTAGTTCTTTTGTATACAATCATCAACAATTTCATTTGTCAGCAGCCAATTTTCTATATTGTTGACCTGCCGGCGATGAAATAAAAGAAAAAAATAATCCTCAGTAGCTCAGTTGGTTAGAGCATCTGACTGTTAATCAGAGGGTCGCTGGTTCGAGTCCAGCCTGGGGAGCAAATTGAAGTGCAACCGCTTACGATGTTATAATCATAAGCGGTTTTTTTATGATCCGCCAGGAATACGCCAGGTTTTTTTGAATATCAAAACATCTCTTTTGCTGTTAATATAATTCATCAGTAGTCCGTAAAATTCTTCCAGTCGATTCTTTTCTAGGGCATCAATCTGTCTGAATATTTTTAGTTTTAAATCGGAAACTGTCATGGTAAACGTTTTTACAAAGATCACATAAAATTGGACTCAGGGTTCGAGGTTTGGGGTCCGCCTGCAACCTAACGTCTGAGTATTGGCGAAGAAGGGGCATTAGAATTCGGTCAGCCCAACCTTTGCACAAAGCTACAATAGAATTACTACTGTTCAATTACTTCCATCAGCCCCTTTTTTGCCAATACTTTGTTGGTGGCAGTTTTCTTTCTACGGTAGTTTTGAAATTAGTAAATTCAAGTTGTCTAGTACTAAATTAGGTTCGTCAATAAAAATATAATGTCCTGAATTTGTTGTTGCAATATGTGTAAAATCTGTTACGCCTGTTTTGAATAATTCGTGTGAATTAAACCAGCTCTGTCTGTCAGCAGTATTATGTGAAGCATCTACTTTCATACTTGTCAAAGCAATAACAGGCACATTAGGTAAATTTGAAAGTGTGGTCATATATTGAGAGTCTTCAATTAATTCACTTGCTTCCATTGTTGCTCCAAAGTTAGCACCATTACTACTTAAAAATGTATTATAGATTAAATCTTCCTGGGCTTGTGTTGGGTTGTTGTATGCTTCGTTTGAAGGGTCAACAAATAAAAGACCCGCTGTTTTTGATGGGTTTTTTATTGCATAATCTCTAATAATCATTCCTGCAATAGAGTGCCCAACAAGTATTACTTTTCTATCATTAGCAAATTTGTTTATAACGCTATCAAGTTCGCTACTTAATTTTTGGATATTCCTTGGTGCTGGCCCTTTTTCTGATTTGCCATAACCTGCTCTGTCGTACAGCAAAACATCTTCTTTTGCACTTATAGTTGTAGGCAAGTTTTTTTGATTCCATATT
>JBBQJD010000069.1:0-20504 GCA_038325595.1 Bacteroidales bacterium
TTATCAACAAGTACCATTCCGATCCAGGCAACCTTACCTGAATGACACAATGCCGTTGCCGTTCCAGCCAGCGTGTTTTCATATTCAGCTGCCAGGCAAATATTATCCGGACCTTCAAGCAGAAGCTTCCAGTCTTTTTCAGTCTGGTTCCATCCTTCAGCCATAGACAGGCAAATGGCCTCTTCAAGGTCCTTTTTCCCCATCTGCCTTATCCTGAATAAAGGATTATCAGTCATTTGGTATTATTTAAATCATGACAACCACCTGTCAATGTTCTGCTCAATAAATGCATCATCGTTCAGGTTCGGATATGCTGCATAAACCCTGTCAATCTCCTCTTTTTGTCCGGGCGACATAACTTCTGATTTGTCGAGTGTCCACAAGCCTTCAAGCAATCCCTGTCGTCGCAATACCTCATGCAATCCTACTATACAACCAGCGAAGTTATTTGCTGAATCAAAAAAAGCTGCATTACTGTCAGTTATCTGATTTGCAAGGGTTAGAGCCATTTGCACATCCTTATCAAAATCACCGTTTTGAACTGAATTCAGCAATTTAACAGCTGAATGTGTCCATACAGCCCAGTGTCCGAGCAATCCGCCGACGATACGTTTACATATAACACTATTGCCATAAGGTATCTTGTAGGCAGAAAGAAGATCAACCAGAATGTTATCATCATTTCCGGTATACAAAGCAATTTCATCAGCCCTGCCAGACTCAATAACTCCCCTGACAACATCAAATGTCTGGTACCGGTTGAAGGGAGCCATTTTTATTGCAATCACATTTTCAATCTGTGCAAATTCGCGCCAGAAATTAACATCGAGCATTCTTCCTCCGACAGCAGGCTGAAGATAAAATCCGATAACAGGCATTATTTCGGAAACGGCTTTGCAATGATCAATGATCTCGTCGTTTGAAGAATCACGGAATGCAGCAACACTGAGCAATGCAGCATTGAACCCGCATCTTTTTGCAAGCTGGGCCTCCTTAATCGCTTGTCCGGTTTTTCCAATTACTCCTGCGACCCTGAAAACAGGTTTGTTATTTTCTGAAGAAAATTTATTGAATTCTTCATTGGCGATTTCCAGAAGAGGTTTGTAAAGATCAACCTCTGGCTGCCTGATAGCAAATTGTGTTGTATGAACGGCTACGGCAACACCACCGGCACCTGCATCGAGGTAATACCTGATCAGTGCCCGCTGACGTCTTACATCAAGTTTACGGTTACTGTTCAGTGCAAGAGGAAGGGCTGGTATGACAACTCCCTTGTGAAGGGATCTTAATACATCTGCAGGTATTTCATCAGATTTCATATTGTACTATTATGATTGGTTAGTATTTGCCATCCCTTACTTCAAAATGGGTGGGTTTACCCAATAACCCTTTATCCTCTTTGATCCAATGAGCTATCCATTTAATTACCTGGCCTATAGCTACTTTCGGACGACCGAATAAACTGAACGCCTCTTCGGAATTGCTTAACAGGGCTGTAGGTGCTTCCGTGCCTGTCAGGATTGGATCCATTCCGAACAGTTTGCCGAATTCCTTTGCTACTTCACGGACAGTAAGAATTTCCGGTCCGGTTATGTTAAGGACTTTTGCAGGACTTTTGACAAGTTCCAGTGAACGCAGAACGAAATTATTCATATCGCCCTGCCATATTACGTTAAAATATCCCATTGTCAGATCAACAGACTGTTTATTCCATACCTTGGTTGCTATATCTACCAGAACACCATAACGCATCTCAACCGAATAGTTCAAACGTATAAGGGCAACCTCGGTTTTGTTTTTATTGCTTCCGTATTCAAACATTCTTTCCCTTCCAAGGCATGACTGTGCATATTCTCCAATTGCAACAGGCGGATCTGTCTCTTTTGAACCACCTGAGACAACAGGAACAAGCGGGTAAACACAACCGGTCGAAAAGGCAACAATCCTGGAAGTTCTGAAATGATCTGCAATAATGGCCGGAAGATAAGAGTTTATAGCCCAGGTCATTGCCAGATTATCTACTGAACCGAACTTCATTCCGGCCAGGTAGAATACATTTTTAATGTTTGGCAGACGGTTGGTAAATTTTGTATCCAGAAGGTCGCCATGTATTGTTTCAATTCCTGTTTTTTCAAATTTCTTTTGCTGTTCCTTATTTTCATAAAGTGACACCCCGACAATACGCTTTTTAACACCGGCTTCATCACAGGCGCGTTTAGCCATGCGTGATAATGTCTGGCCGATCTTACCGGAAACGCCCAGGAACATCAAGTCTCCATCGAGTTTTGAGAACAATTTAATTACTTCTTCATCTGGTCTGGACAGGAGTTCCTCAAGCTGTTCTTCATTCTCAATTTTTTCGGGATAGTTACTCATTATTAATTCCTCCATTTTAAAATAATTTCTTTATAAATGTTAACTGATTCTTCCAATTTGCTGATATAACAGAATTCATCTGTCTGGTGTGCCATCTCAGGCTGTCCGGGACCCAGAATTATTGTAGGGGCGCTATAAAATTTCTGCAGAACCGATCCGTCAGTTAAGTAGGGAAGTGCTTTAGGGAAATCTTTATTTTCCTTATTTATCCCGCAAATATCATAGACAAGCTTTACAAAAGGATCGTCGCTTCCGGTATAAACAGGTTTAAGGTCAGTCAGGATTTCCAGTACGGCTTCATTACCAAAGTCACCGGTCAAATCGGTGAAAATCTTATTATGGTCTGATTTTGAAGTAGTTCTGATGTCCATTGTGAATTCTGCATGATCAGGTACGGAGTTAATATTCATACCGCCATTCATTTTGCCAACATTAATTGTGGGAAAGCCCAGCAAAGGATCTAATCCGGTATCGAATTTATATTCCCTCGCTTTTAGAATTGACCTGGCAGCTTTATATATTGCGTTGTCTCCAAGCTCGGGCATTGAAGAATGTGCTGTAACCCCCTTTGAAACAGCATTAAGGTAAAGAGCGCCCTTGTGACCTGTTGCAGGCTGGTTTGCCGTTGGTTCTCCGACAATTACTGCGCTGGCTCTTCCGGGGCTTTTTATGTTTCTGACAAGTTGCTGTATTCCCTGACAGCCAAGTTCTTCAGCAGCAGTAAAGATCAGTCTTACGCCGCCCTCAGGAGCATGTTCATTGAAGACCTGAACAGAAGCAAGGATCATTGCAGCCATTCCGCCTTTCATGTCACTTGATCCTCGACCGTAAATTTTGCCATCTTTTACTTCCCCGTTGAAAGGATCTATACTCCATTCCTTATTACCAAGAGGAACAGTGTCAAAATGACCCGAAAACACTAAAGGGGGCCTTATGTCTGATAATCCTTTTTCAGCTATAAGGTGCAAACGGTTTTCTTCATATGTGAAATACTCAATGCTGAACCCATTGCCTTTCAACAGTTCACCCACGAATTCAGCTATTTTTCCCTCATTGCCCGGAGGGTTTATACTATTGAAAGAAAGGAGCTTACTTGTTAATGAGATAACATCCATAGTTATAATCAAACATCTTATCGTATGGTAACTGAATGTGTTTTCAATCCATATGATAAATAAACTGTAATAAATGGGCTTATTTCAAATTATAAGTCAAAGATAATAATACATTAACGAATGAAAGCAAAAAAGTGAAAATTTAAGATTATAGCGACTGTAAAAATGATGAAAGTTAAATTGTGAGAGCAAAGAAATAAATAGTATTTTGCAAAATATAATCAAATACTAAAATCGTGATAAAAAAGATAATTGTTATTCTCAGCAGGGTAGTACTGATAAATCTGTTCTTTGTCAGTTATGAACTTTTTGCTGCTGATGTCAAAATAGTTGATACCCGGCATTACAGCAATGTTTTTGGTGAAATGAGAAATTTCAGAGTTTTTCTTCCCCCGGGTTATGCTGACAATCCTCAGAAAAAATATCCTGTCATCTATTATTATCATGGCTGGTCGCAAAGGTATTTTGGTAGTGGTCCTGATTCTTATGCGGGGGTTGACCAGGGAGACGAAAACGATGGTGACAATATTGCTAATTTTGTAGCGAAGAATGATGTTATTGTTGTTAAGCCCGATGGATATAACCGCCGGCCGGTTGAGGAATATTACTTACGACCTTATAATGTGGCACCTGTCGAGACTTACCGCCAGTTTCCCCTGTATTTTCCTGAATTAGTCAGTTATATCGATGCAAATTACAATACAATACCTGACAGGGAACACAGAGCAATTTCAGGTCTCTCTATGGGTGGATTCATGTGCTTCTGGATAGGTGCTAAATATCCCGACATGGTTTCAGCTATTGGCAACTTCTGCGGGTCTCCCGAGTTTACCGCAGGACCTCAGGATTTTCCTGCTGAGTATCGTCATTTGGATATGTACAGGAATTTCGACGGTATTAATGTTCGCTTAAACTATGGAGATCAGGATTTTATACGTTATTATCACAGGGATCTGAACAAGGTTTTTACAAGGGTAATGGTTAGTTATGAGTACAAGGTATATCCTGCAGCTCATTCCACATGCGGACTGGGTGAAATGTTTGATTTTATCCTGAAGACATTCGAAAATCCTCCTGCAAAACCTGCTCTATGGTATCATACAGATGTTTATCCCGAATTTGCTGTCTGGGATTATGAAATCTCTTCTGACAGGGATGTCCCGGGATTTACAGTCCTGGAAAAGGTTGACCAGCGGGGTTTCAGGTGCACTGTAAGAAAAACCCTTCCTGACGGAGAAATTCTTCAGTTTGTCAAACTGACTGTTACAACTCCTCCGGTTTATGATAATAGTGCTGTATACACCATTAATGATATTGACCCGTCTACCCTTAAAGCAACCAGTTATTCCTTGAAAAGCGATGCATCAGGAAGATTGAAAATTCATATTAATGGCAGAACACATGAGATAGGAATTAATAAGACTGCTGATAAACCTAATATTACAATTGCTTCATTATCAATTGGTAATATGAATTTTGCCACACTGAATAAAGATGTGATCCTTAAAGTAAAATTACTCAATAAAGGTACTTTCAGGGGAGAAGGATTGAAAGCTTCTTTGATGGCAACTGGTAAAGAAACAAAGGTCATGAAGGCTGAAGCTGATTTTGGAACAATCGATGAGAATCAGTCAGCAGAGTCCGGGAACGGGTTTACATTCCGTGTTCAGTCCGACAGTGTTGAAATAGAAAAATTTATCCTTACAATCAGAGATAAAAATAATAATGAATGGAAAGAATCATTTGAAGTACCTCTTCACAAGGATCTTCCGGTAATCAAAGATTTTGAAATTGCTGATGGCAGAAAAGTCACGGTAGTTAAAGAGGGTATCGGTTCTGAAACTGTTTTATTGGGATCAGGGAATGGTGACGGAATAGCTAATCCCGGCGAATCGATTGTTGTACTTGTTAAAGACAGTGCAAAGCTATGGCGTACAAGTCTGGTTGTAAATGATAAATATGTTAACCCATATGGTATATATATAAGGGAATCAGATAATTGGGGTAGTTATGATCACGTCGGAGGTTCTGCCAAATATTCAATTCCGGTCATTGCTTCCGATTGTCCTGAAAAGCATGTGATTGATTGCCTTGCGGAATACTGGCTTCCTGCATATCCTAACCATATTATCATACGCGGAAAAGTAAGCATAAAGATTACAGGAAAGGATAATATCCCGCCTCAGCTGCATTGGGTAAGGATTCCTGGGAATAATGTTATTCAGGCGAAGCTGTATGACGGATCGGTAATCACAAATGTAAAAGCAAAGCTTACCAATAAGGATCATCAGGATAAAAATTTTGATGCTGTTTTAATGGATAACGGAAATGATGGAGACATGAACGCCGGTGACAATGTTTTCAGCCTGCAGATCCCTGAAAGGAGATTCGGATTATACACTGTTGAAATCACGGCTACCGATTCATTTGGAAATACGGCAACTTATAAACAGCCGGATATATTTGTAATGCATTGAAAGTATTAAATAAATCTATGAAGAAATGAAAACCGGAAAAGTACTATTATTGAAAGCTCTGTTCCTTATCTTCTTTTTAAGTTGGGTAACCGTGAATGATACCGTGATTGCTCAGGAATCAGTAAAGGGTTCAATCACAATAAAGAAGTCTTCAGATTTTAAGGTAACAGGCGATGGCAGCTCAGCAAACTGGAAAGGCACAGAATGGATCAGCCTTGCCGAGCAGGGTCCTGACATATCGGGTTTTAAGACCCAGGTCAAAGTGCTTTATTCAGAAAAAGGGATCTATTTCCTTTTTAACTGTGAGGATAAAAAGATTACAGCAACAATGAAGGCTGATTTCCTTGATCTGTTCCTGGAAGATGTAGTGGAGGTATTTTTGTGGACTGATGAAAGTTTCCCTGTTTATTTTGAATATGAAGTATCACCCCTGAACTATGAGCTGCCAATAATAATCCCGAACTATAAGGGAACTTTTTATGGATGGCAGCCCTGGCATTATGAAGGAGAGAGAAGAACGCAGCATGAAACAAGTGTCACAGGAGGGAAGAAGACAAGCGGAAGTGCTATTAACAGCTGGATGGCAGAATTTTTTATTCCATATAAACTTCTCGTACCATTGAATAATGTTCCTCCAAAATCAGGTTCTGAATGGAGGGCTAATATGTACCGGATAGATTACGACAAGGGAAAGGCTCATTTTGCCTGGCAGAAAACCGGTGGATCCTTCCATGAATTTAATAAATTCGGAACCTTTATCTTCGAATAGAGTATTAGTTTTCAGGTATTGAGGAGTATACTATTTTTCCTCCAACAAGCGTCATAACAGATTCAATCTTCCTGATTTTATCTTCGGGACAGTTTAGTATGTCGTCGGAGAGAACTGCCATGTCAGCAAGCTTTCCGGGCTCGATTGTTCCTTTTATTGCTTCTTCAAATGATGCGAATGCATTGTTTATTGTATATATCCGAAGGGCTTCTTCTCTTGTAATAGCCTCATTATAAGTAATAACTGAGCCGCGCTCGGTATCTCTTGTTATCATTGACCACATTGCGAGAAACGGATTGTACGGATTAATGGATGCATCAGCATCCCACTTGACCATATGATCGGAACCGCCATTTATCATCACTCCTGCATCAAGCATAGTTCTGTTTGGATGAAAGGTTTTCAGCCGTTCGTTCCCCAGGATTGAACCCATTGCTTCAGCATCCTTATAGAACCATGCTGCCTGTGAATTGGCATAAACTCCAAGGTCTCTCATCTTAGCTATTGCTTCACTGCTGTAGAAGTTGCCATGTATAATTGAAAACCGTCTGTCTCTTATTGATTTTGTTTTATTTGCTTCCTCATAAACATCAAGGATCAGGTTTACGGATCCGCTTCCGGTTGCATGAACGGTGAAACTCCAGTTAAACTCATTGGCCACTTTTACAATGGCAAGCAATTCCTCACGTGAAAAATTAACAATGCCACGGTATGAGGTGTCTTCAATACCAAAGATTTCGCCGGCCTTTTCTCCCCATGGCTCCTGTAGCCAGGCGGTTCCTGTAAGAATGCCGCCATCGAGGAATACCTTAAGGGAACCGGTCTTTACCCACTCATTTCCATCGCCTGTGGTTCTGCTATATTTCTTTACACTTTCCCTGACAGATTCTTCGGTGACTTTGTCACCTGTCGGAAGAAGGATATTCTGATATATCCGGGCTGTAAGCATATTTTTTGCTGACATATCCTCCCAGAGTTTCATTGATTCAAAATCGCCGGAACCGGAGAAAAGACTGGTTATTCCATACCGGTTATATCGTTTCAGCATTGCTGCCAGAGCATCCTCTTTTTCCTGATTTGTAAGGGTCTTTTTTGGTGGTGTTTTCAGAAGGATGAAGGCTGACCCTCTTATGATTCCTGTCGGCAATCCGGTTTTTTTATCTTTAATGATCCCCTCATGATTGATATTTTTCGTGATTCCTGAAATTTTCATAGCAGCTGAATTTATCATTCCTCCGAAAGAACCGTTCAGAAATACTGGATGGTGTGGAGCTGCCTTATCCAATTCAATAAGAGCAGGTTGCCTCATTTCAGCCAGACGGGTCGAGAACAGCTTTGGCATAATGATCCAGGTTCCTTTTTCCTTTATCTTTACCTGTTCCCTGACCCATTCAAGAAGCTGATCTATTGTATGAAGATCGGGGATTTCTTCCTCCAGTTCACTTACTGAAGCTGATTCAGGATGCAGGTGTGAATCGATCAATCCGGGGATTACGGTCCTGCCTTCAAGATCAACTATTTTTGTTTTATCAGATGACATTCTTCTAATCTCTCTGGTAGTACCAAGAGCTGAGATCTTATCATTGGAAATTGCGACAGCTTCAAAAACTGAAGAGCTCTGATCGAGTGTCAGAATCTTTCCGTTGAGAAGGATAAGGTCAGCAGGCGGATTTTCCGTGCAGGCAGAAAGGGAAATCATTACAGAAAAAATATATAATGCAAAATTAGTTTTCATTCCCGGAATAATCAGGTGCGAATAATCTATAGGTGCAAATATATGTTTTTATAGTTAATCTGTCTCTCTCCTTTTTGTTACACAGAGTTCATTCGATTTTTTCTACCTTTAAACCTTCACAATTTTAATTTTATGACATGATACGAAACATCTACCTAAGCCTGATTCTCTTTATAATTATTTTTTCAGAATGCAATGCCCAGTACCGTCCTTCGCTGTTTTTCAGGGAAGACTGGAAAGAAATTGCTGCCGCAACTCCCGTAACACAAAATCATGTTGCTGATAAAGACCTGCTGCTGGGATTGTATGGTCCAGGAGCAGACAGCATCAAAAAGAGCCATCATGAAACTCCTGCTGATGATCCTTATTATATATGGTCCGGCCTTTGCCTTGGAAACTGGGCGGTTACATTGAAAAACACCAAATCGTATGTTGATCTGACAGGATTTGCCAAGGTCATCTGGAGATCCAAACAGGCCGGTTTAAGAAGCCTGCATCTCGTTCTCAAGCTTTCTGACGGGACCTGGCTGGTAAGTGTACAGAGTGATGGCCCTTCAAAAGACTGGAAAACCTGTGAAATGAATATTCAGGATCTCAGCTGGTACAAGCTTGATATTCAGAAAGTTTACGAGACAAGGCCAATAGCCGGTCCTGATCTCTCGAAAGTAGATGAGATCGGATTTACAGACCTTATGGTGGGAGGAGCCTCAGATGCTTGTTCGAGGCTGGACTGGATTGAGGTTTACGGAAAGCTGGTGAGGAGATAATCAGAAATCCCTTAACCTTTTACCGTTGGTTAAAACCGACGGTAATTGACCGATTGTTAAAACCGACGGTAATTGACCGATTTGGTTAAAACCGATGGTAATTGACTTGTTTTCTTATACTTCCTGGTTTATTTCAAACCCGGGTCGGTATTTAAGCCGATCCAACTCAGCAGCTTTCTCGTCATTCAATATAGCTTCATACTCCGGTGAGAACAGCAGCTGCTTATTCCCCGCGCGGTAGGAGAGGTTTGCCAGATGGATCAATACCGAACTCTTATGCCCTTCGACTATATTTCCGTTAGGTTGATTTCTTGTTCTGATGCAATCTACATAATTCAGGATGTGGGCTTTTAGCGGGAATATCCCCTTATCCTGAGCTACTATTTTTTCATCTTTATCAAATACCTGCCAGCCTCCGCCCATCCTGCCGACATACATCATTCTTTCAGTTCCAAGGATATCTATACGTGTAGAATTTTGCATCCATTTTGGATAGATGGTTCCCATACGAACATCCATGCTTTCTTTTTGCATATAGGGAGTACATTCACCTGTTTCAAGCGTCAGTACAAATTTGCCATAATCAAATGTAGTCATCTGATAGTCAGGTATCTGTCTATTATCGCTGAAAAAATACCTGCCACCTGAGCAATATGCAGATTTAGGGAAATCAGGATTTCCAAGGATCAGTCTGGCCATATCGATCTGGTGGATTGATCCTCCAGAAGTAACCGGACCACCGGAATAATCCCAGTAGTAAGACCATGATTTGTTACGTGATACATTATAAGGTACTTTCGGTGCTGGTCCCAGCCACATATCCCAGTCAATATTATCAGGTGCCGGAGTATCCTCCTTCTCATTGAATGGAACCGGTCCATCCAGCAATTCCCTTACGTGAACAGCAACAATATCCCCTAATCCTCCGCTATTTATATACTCTCTTGCCGTGAGAGCATAATCAGCGCTCCGGTTTTGTGTACCGCACTGAATAACACGCTCATACTTCATTGCAGCCTTGATCATTTGCTGCCCTTCGAAAATAGAATGAGAAATAAATTTCTCTACATAAGCATCTTTCCCTGCCTGACAAGCCCATATTGCAGCCAGTGCATGCCAGTGCTCAGGAGTTTCAATGAATACGCCATCAACTTCCTTATCGTCGTACACTTTGCGCATATCCCTTACTGCGATCGGCTTTACTCCCTGGATCTTTTCAATCTCCGAAATAGCCCTGCCGCCACGGTCATCATCAACATCACAGACATACTTGATAAGGATATTCTCACCAGAGTTTGCGGCTTCCAGGATCAGATTGGTACCCCACGATCCGGCACCTATAAGTGCCAGGATTACTTTATCACCTGCAGATTTTTTACTGCCAATCGTAAATGTTGGCTTTATTGTTGCCCTGTAATCCGGAACAACTTTAATTGCTGATGATGAATCGTTTATGACGGCATCATTAACATTAGATTTGCATGATGAAGCAAATGTCAGACCCACTGCACCGGCAGATGTTATCTGGAAAAAATTTCTTCTTTTCATATCGAATTATATATATAAATCTTAATTCATGAGCTCATTCCTCATTCCTCTTTTTAGGCACCAAGGTTCACCAAGACCTGGAAACTGGCACCCAGCACCCAGCACCCCTCAAACAACCCCTGGGATCTTAAATCCCGTTCTGTAATTCGCCTGTCCCAACTCCTGAGCCTGAGCATCATTTAAAGTTTCAGTTTCAGGATCAACCAGTAATTGTTTGCATCCTGTTCTGTATGAGATATTGGCCATGTGGATCAGTGAGGCGCTGTAATGGCCTTGTGTTATGTTTCCATTCGGCTCCTTTCGTGAACGCATGCAATCGAAAAAATTCTTCAGATTTGCCTTAAGCGGAAATATTCCCTTATCCTGTGCAACAATCTGCTCATCTTCATCGAAAACCTGCCAGCCTCCTCCCATAACACCGAGGTACATCATCCGCTTTGTTCCCAGAATGTCAATCCTTGTAGCATTTTGCTGCCATTTCGGATATGAATCACCGAAACGCACCTCCGGCGGAGTTTTATCAAGGTATCTGGTAAATTCCCCTGCCTGGAGGGTCATTGTGAAATTTCCATAATCATATACGGCAATCTGATAATCTGGTATATCCCTTTTATCGTCAAATAAATACCGGCCTCCGGTGCAGTATACTGATTTTGGAAAACCCGGATCCCCAAGTGCCAGTCTCAGAAAGTCAACCTGATGAATAACACCCTGTCCGAAGGCTGACCCCCCGGCATAATCCCAGTAATATTGCCATGATTTATTCCTGGAAATATTATAAGGTACTTTCGGGGCCGGACCGAGCCACATGTCCCAGTCGATTGTATCCGGAGTTGCCGTATCCTCTTTCTCATTGAATGGAACCGGACCATCAGTCAGCTCAATGGCATGTACAGCAACTATTTCTCCCAGTTCACCGCTTTTAATGTAATCTCTTGCCGTTATTCCATAGTCAGCACTTCTGTTCGTTGTTCCGCATTGCACAATACGTCCGTATTTTTTTGAAGCTTCGATCATCTTCTGGCCTTCATAAATTGAATGTGAAATGCATTTTTCAACATATACATCCTTGCCTGCCTGGCATGCCCAGATAGTAGCCAGTCCGTGCCAGTGTTCAGGTGTTGCAACAAGTACGCCGTCCACTTCCTTGTCATCAAGCACCTTGCGCAGATCCCTTATAGAGGCAGGCCTGAACCCCTGGATCTTTTCAACTTCTTCGATTGCCCTTGTGCCTCTTGTGTCATCCACATCGCAAATGTACTTTACACGTATATTCTCATTCAGCTTTGATGCTTCAACTATGAGGTTTGTTCCCCATCCGCCGGCGCCGATAAGGGCAATTGTAAGGGAATCATTTGCAGATTTTCCTGTAGTGGCAACCGGATAAGACATGTTCCGGTAATCTGGAACTTTAGTTTTGGTATCAGGCTGATTATCAGTAATTTTATTTGGTTGGTTACATGATGAAGCCAGTGCCAGTCCGGCGGTGCCATATGATAAGGTATGAAAAAATTTTCTTCGTTTCATGACGGGCATTTTAAAAAGCGGAAGATATTAAAAGTTTCGTTACATTAGATTCGTAAGTTTCTAATTTAACATAAAGCTTGAACCTTGAACCAAGCCTTCGCTGAAGCTACGGCTTGCAAAGCTTGAACCTTAAACCTGAAACCTGAAATTTAACAATCCCTTATAACTGTTGTTTATATACTTAAATTGTAAATATGAAAACAATTGGATTAATCGGAGGCCTGGGACCCGAGGCAACTGTTGATTATTACAAGGAAATAATCAAATTTGCGGCCATAAGCGCCAATACGCTGCATTAAACCCAGGAGGCTGGGAAGGGAGAAATCTATATTTAAATGAATAAATTATGGCTATAGAAAAAGTGTGGATAATTGAAGGATGCATTTCCTGCGGATTGTGTAATGAATTAGCTCCGGAGGTCTTCAGGATGGAGGAAGTTGCGGTTGTTAATGAGGGAGTGAATTATAGTAATTTTGAAGCCGAAATTAAGGAATCTGCAGAAAGCTGCCCGACAGAAGTTATTAAATATCAATAATATAGGTTTTAAATAAGTGTATGATATACACTTATTTCCAATACCGGGACTATGTTCGTCTCTTATTCCCTTCGTTCGCCTTCGCGGAATTTCGTCGCTTCGCGCCTCAATCTCTTCGTCCCTTAGTCTCTTTGTCCCTTCGTACCTTAGTCTTATTTTTTGACCAACTCATATTTCGTAATTAACGTTCCCTGCTCATTTACCTTTTCACAGCTGATCATTTTCAGTTCGATATCCAGAAACTCATACGACACAAGGATATCACCTTTTCCGAATATCTTAGGCTCGATGGTCAGCCATAATTCATCGACAAGCTGTACTTTCAGAAATGAAGTAGCTACCTTCGGACCACCGACCACATGCATGATTTCATAACCACCATTTCTGAACCTTTCAACGATCTGAGCAGGTGATTCATCAGTAAATTCAATTTTGCCAGGTACCTGTTTTTCCATGTAATCAGAAGGATGCCTGGTCATAACAATTATGATATGTTTTTCTGAAGGCTTCATGGGTTCGGCATTGAAAGTGTTGCTACCCATAACTATGAGCTTTGAATCAGACATTGTTTTCCTGAAATAATCTTTGTCTTCCTGTGAAGACCATCTCTTTACAACAGGATCACCCCATTTTGTCACTTTTCCGTCAAGTGTGGAAACAAAAACAAGTACAATTTTCATTTAATCTTATTCAAACGCCTGTTATGCCGTTCCGCTCCTATGAATGTTGCTGTAAGGAATGATTTAACAATTTCCAGTGCAAGATGGCTTCCAAGCACACGTCCGCCCAGACAAATTACATTCATATTGTCATCCTCCACACCCTGGTGTGCTGAAAAAGTGTCGGTTATCAGACATGCTCTGACATCATTTAATTTATTGACGGCGATACATGCTCCCACACCGCTTCCGCAAACGGCAATTCCCCGTAAGAGCTCGCCACCGGCAACATCCCTGGCCATAGGAATAACATAATCGGGATAATCATCATCCGGATCGAGGGAGTTATTTCCATAGTCAACAATCTCATAGCCTGACTCACCAAGTTCCTTTTTCAGATATTCCTTAAGGTCGAACCCTCCATGATCAGCTGAAATTCCAACTGTGTTGTTCAACATAGTTCAAGTATTTTACATTCAGTGTACAATAGCTTCGGAATTAACGCTGGCAAATTCTCTTATTGCACGGGCTGCCCTTACCATTTCACTTATGGCAGCTTTTGTTTCCTCCCAGTTCCTGGTTTTTAATCCGCAATCAGGATTTACCCAGATATTCTCTTTTGGTATTACAACTACTGCCTTTTTCAGAAGCCCAATCATTTCTTCATCCGAAGGAACACGCGGTGAATGAATATCATATAATCCCGGACCAATATCATTCGGATACTTGTAATCAGCAAATACATCAAGAAGCTCCATTTGCGACCTGGAACATTCTATTGTAATTACATCCGCATCCAGGGCTGTAATGTTCTGAATGATATCATGGAATTCAGAATAACACATATGAGTGTGGATCTGTGTTTCATCTTTAATCCCTGAATAGGAAATACGGAATGCTTTGACAGCCCATTCCAGATACGAATTCCAGTCGTTTTTTCTTAACGGCAATCCTTCCCTTATTGCAGGCTCATCTATCTGAATTATCGAAACGCCGGCTTTTTCCAGATCAAGAACCTCATCCCTTATTGAAAGCGCTATCTGCAAACATGTTTCCGACAGAGGCTGATCATCCCTGACAAATGACCACTGAAGGATAGTAACCGGTCCTGTGAGCATTCCTTTGACAGGCTTTGAGGTAAGTGACTGTGCGTATTTTATCCATTCTACGGTCATTGGATTTATCCGTTGTATGTCGCCGAAAATTACCGGCGGCTTCACACACCTCGATCCATAGCTTTGAACCCATCCATTCTTTGTAAAGACAAAACCATCGAGCATCTCACCGAAATACTCAACCATGTCGTTTCGTTCAAATTCCCCGTGAACCAAAACATCCAGGCCAACATCCTCCTGCCATCTGATTACACTTTCAATTTCATGTTTAATAAGTTCTGAATATCCGGAATATGTCAATTCACCTCTTTTCAATTTTGCCCTCCAGCTTCTTACTTCGGATGTCTGTGGAAAAGATCCTATGGTAGTTGTTGGAAATGAAGGCAGATTAAGCTTTTTCTGTTGTTTTTGTTTACGGACGGGGTAAGGACTTCTTTTCAATCCTTCAATTTCAGCAAGTGACTCAAACCTCTTTTTTACACTCTCATTATGAATGAGCTGTGATGTTTTCCGATCTGCTACTGACTTTTTGTTCTCAGATAATTTCTGATGAAGAATTTCATCGGGTATTTCTCCTGAAGAAAGTCTTTTCAGGATGACAACTTCATGAATTTTCTGCTTTGCAAACGACAGCCAGTCCTTTATCTGTTTTGGCAGAGTTTTGTCATTTGTTTCCAGATCCAGATCACATGGTGAGTGAAGAAGTGAACATGAGGCTGAAACCATAATTCTCTTTTCACCTATTTTACCGACAGCTTTTTTTATCAGCTTTAATGAGTTCTCATAATCGTTCTTCCATATATTTCTGCCATCAACCACGCCAAGGGATAAAATCAGATTATCAGGAATGAGGCTGAGTACTGCATCCAACTGCTCAGGATATCTCACCAGATCAATATGAATTGCGTTAACAGGCAGATTGACAGCCATTTGTGTATTATCGCGTAATCCTTCAAAATAAGTTGCAATTAAGATCTTAAGCTGCGGAAATCTGCTTCTTATTTCATTATATGCAGCGATGAATGCGTTTTTTTCTTTAAGATCAAGATCCATAGCCAGAAAAGGTTCATCCATCTGTATCCATTGAGCCCCGTTTTCTGATAGGATGGTTAAAACTTCAAAATAAACAGGCAACAGATTCTGCAGAAGGTCAAGCTTATTCCGGCTGCCTTTTTCTTTTCCCATTAATAAGTATGAAACAGGACCAACCAAAACAGGTTTTGTATTTATGCCCTGCCTTTTTGCATCAATGAATTCATCAATAACCTTTGTTGACCAGAGTTCAAATCTCTGGTTTTGTTCGAACTCGGGAACAATATAATGATAATTGGTATCGAACCATTTTGTCATTTCCATGGCAGTAATGTCGCCATCATCTTTCTGATATCCCCTTGCCATAGCAAAATACAGGTCTAGCTCACCCTGCTTTGAATTCTTTTTCAAATTAGAATACCTTTCCGGTATTGCTCCAACCATCATTGATGTATCGAGAACATGGTCATAAAAGGAAAAGTCATTCGATGGAATCAGATCGAGACCCGCCCTTTTCTGCAGTTCCAGGTTCTTTATCCGGATTTCAGATCCTGTCTGAATTAACTGATCATAACTGATAGTACCGGACCAATAGTTTTCGCAGGCTTTTTTGAGTTCCCTGCCGTTTCCAATACGGGGATATCCCAGGTTATGTGCTATCATAATATCTTAATTAAAAAATAAGTGAGCCAGACAGCTGGCAAATGAAAATTATTCAGGATTATTTTAACTGATATTTTAACAATGTGTATTGCAGATTGTTCAGACTTTTTTTTCTGACATTTTGTTAAAATACTGATATTCAAAATATAATATGTCCTGTATATCTTTCTGCATAGCCTCAGTATCATGAAAGTGAAACTTAAACAAATCATTGAATATGTTTGTTTTAAATCAGAGTCTCGGGCTTTAAAGTTGTCATTACAGGATATTGTTCCGGGAATAAAAAATCAGGAATTCTTAAAATTGTCAAAATGATAGGGCTTCAAAAAATTAAAAAGGTATTAAAATCTCCTTCAGGCGATTTCACTTATTATGATTTAAGAGAACTTCTTAAGGATGGATATGAAGTGGAAAAATTTCCGTTCTCTATCAGGATACTTCTGGAAAATGTAATCAGGAACCAGAACGAGTTGACATTTAATATGACTCACCTGGATAATATCCTGAAATGGAAACCGGATCCTCTGCCTGTTGAAATTCCATACCTGCCGGCCAGAGTTCTGATGCAGGATTTTACAGGAGTCCCGTCAATTGTGGATATTGCTTCAATAAGATCTGAAGTGGCACGCCGCTACAAAGATGCAACAATGATTCATCCGCAGGTGCCTGTCGACCTAATAATCGATCATTCCGTTCAGGTTGATTTTTACGGGACAAAGGACGCTTATCAGAGAAATGTTGAGCTGGAGTATGACCGTAATGAAGAAAGATATGAGTTGTTGAAATGGGCAAAATCATCGTTTGAAAATTTCAACGTACTTCCTCCGGGCATGGGAATATGCCACCAGGTTAATCTTGAATATCTGGCTAAGGTAGTAATGACAAGGAATGGAGTTTTATTTCCTGATACGCTTGTCGGAACAGATTCTCATACTCCCATGGTAAACGGAATTGGTGTGATGGGATGGGGTGTAGGAGGAATAGAGGCTGAAGCTGTTATGCTCGGACAACCAATATATATAATGCTTCCGGAAGTGATAGGATTAAAATTAACGGGAAATATGAGAGAAGGAACAACATCCACAGACCTTGTCCTTTCAGTTGCGGAACTGTTAAGAAAGAATGGAGTTGTAGGAAAATTTGTGGAAGTCTTTGGCGATGGATTAAATAACCTTACCGTTCCCGACAGAGCTACCATTTCAAACATGTCACCTGAATTCGGATGTACAGTCACATATTTTCCTCCGGATATAAAGACTCTTGAATATCTCGCAATTACTGGAAGAACAAAAGATCATATCGATACAGTTGAAGCTTATCTCAAAGCCAACCTGATGTGGCGTGAAAATGAAGACAAAATAAAATTCACAAAAGTTATTGAGCTGGATATGAATGAGATAGAGCCTTCAGTTGCCGGACCGAAACGCCCGCAGGATAAAGTTCCGCTTACAAAGGTTAAGAATACTTTTATCGATATACTCAGGAGCAGTTATGAGAGGGAATATATCACAGTAGATTCACGGGAAAAAGGCAGGTGGTCGGATGAGGGCGGACAGCCTGAAGAGAATTTTGATAAGAATGAAGAGGGAAAAGAAAAAATGGAAAATGCCGGAATAGAGCTGGTATCTAAAGTAATGAAGAGTTCAGGACTTAAAACCGTAAGCATTAAATTCGGCAAGCAGGAATTCCAGATTAGCGACGGTTCAGTTGTCATCGCAGCAATTACAAGCTGTACCAATACTTCCAATCCAAGTGTTATGCTGGGGGCTGGTCTGGTAGCCAAAAAGGCTGTCGAAAAAGGACTCAGGACTAAGCCATGGGTGAAAACAAGTCTGGCACCAGGTTCAAAAGTGGTTACCTCTTATCTTGATAAGGCCAATCTGACACCTTTCCTTGAAGCGCTTGGATTTCATACAGTTGGCTACGGATGTACTACATGTATCGGAAACAGCGGTCCTTTGCCGGCACATATTAACAAAGCAATCGTGGAAAATGAGCTGATAGTTTCCTCTGTGCTGTCAGGTAACAGGAACTTTGAAGCAAGGATACATCCACTTATAAAGATGAATTTTCTTATGTCTCCTCTCCTTGTTATTGCTTATGCCCTCGCCGGGCGTGTTGATATTAATTTTTATGAAGAACCGCTTGGATATGATCCAAATCTTGAACCCATATTTCTGAAGGATATCTGGCCGTCAATGGAAGAAATCCAGAATGTTATGTCTGCAACTCTGAATTCAAGAGATTATTCGTCAGGGTATGAGGGGATATTTGAGGGTGATGAGCGCTGGAAAAATCTCAGAGCCATTGAGAGTTATGCCTATCACTGGGATAATGAATCTTCCTATATAAAAGAAGCACCATTTTTTAAAAATATTCCATTTGAAGAAGAAAAAATCAATGATATCACATCGGCAAGAGTTTTGCTGAAGGTCGGGAATTCAATAACCACCGATCATATTTCTCCGGCAGGTTCCATACCTGAAGACATGCCTGCCGGATTATATCTGAAGGAATTGGGGGTTGAAAAGAAGGATTTTAATTCTTATGGTTCCCGAAGAGGTAATCACGAAGTAATGGTCAGGGGAACATTTGCAAATATCAGGTTGAAGAATGAACTGGTAGAAAAAGAAGGAGGGTGGACAGTTCATCATGGAACCGAAGAAGTGATGACAGTTTACGATGCTGCAATGAAATATAAGGAAGATAATACTCCCCTTATTATTCTTGCAGGAAAGGAATATGGAAGCGGTTCGTCGCGTGACTGGGCAGCAAAAGGAGTTTCGCTGCTCGGAGTCCGTGCCATTATTGCTGAAAGCTTTGAAAGGATACACAGAAGCAATCTTGTAGGAATGGGAGTATTGCCACTGCAATTCAAAAAAGGTGAGAACGCAGCCTCACTTGGTTTAACCGGATTTGAAACTTATAATATACCTGATCTTGGTGAACTAAGCCCCAATAAAGAAATAAGGGTAAGTGCAACAAGCTTGTCGGGCTTTGTCACTGAATTTTATGTTATTGTCAGGCTTGACTCTGAAATAGAGCTGGAGTATTTCCGGAATGGGGGTATCCTGCATTATGTTTTAAGGCATTTTCTGCAGACGAATAAAGTGAAAGTAAAGAGTGAGCTGTAAAGGATGAAATACAGAACCGAACATGATTCCATGGGAGATGTTAATGTTCCTGAATCGAAGTACTGGGGAGCCCAGACAGAAAGATCGCGTAATAACTTCCGGATAGGTCAGGAAGCCAGTATGCCTGAAGAGATAATCAGGGCTTTCGGGTATGTTAAAAAAGCTGCAGCTTTAGCAAACTTTGAACTTGGCGTTTTGAGCCGTGAGAAGACGGACATGATCATTGCAGTCTGCGATGAGATCATAGAAGGAAAACTTTATGATCATTTTCCATTGGTTATCTGGCAGACAGGTTCAGGGACTCATACCAACATGAATGTTAACGAAGTGATCTGCAACCTGGCTCATGTCAGAAGTGGTGGTAAGCTGACTGATAAAACAAGAGTTCTGCATCCGAATGATGATGTAAATAAATCACAATCATCGAATGACACATTCCCGGCAGCAATGCATATAGCAGCATATATGGTTATCATGAATACCACCTTACCCGGAATGCAAAAACTGAGGGATACGCTTGCTCAAAAATCACTTGACTTCAGGGGCATTGTAAAAATCGGCAGGACCCATCTTATGGATGCTGTTCCGCTAACTCTCGGGCAGGAGTTTTCAGGCTATGTTCAGCAGATCGATAACGGGATGCGAGCCATTAACAATGCCCTTAAGATGATCAGTGAATCAGCATTGGGGGCATCGGCTGTTGGTACAGGGATCAATACGCCTCCCGGATATTCAGACCTTGTGGCAGAAAAACTTTCGGAATTTACAGGTTTTCATATAATATCTGCAATTAACAAATTTGAGTCACTTGCAGCTCATGATGCAATGGTGGAACTGAGCGGAGCCTTAAAACGTTCTGCCGTATCATTAATGAAAATCGCAAATGATATAAGGATGCTTGCCTCAGGGCCCCGTTGCGGAATAGGAGAGATCTTCATTCCAAATAATGAGCCTGGATCCTCCATCATGCCGGGCAAGGTAAATCCAACACAGGCAGAAGCCCTTACGATGGTCTGTGCACAGGTGATGGGAAATGATGTTGCGGTAACAAT
>JBBQJD010000070.1:0-20209 GCA_038325595.1 Bacteroidales bacterium
ATGTTGTTCTTTCTGCATCTCCTGAGGAATGCCAGTAAAACATTCCTGCATCCGGTGGAACAGGGGCATTGGGAACACCATCGAATGAAAAAGATCTCCTTCCATTATTGTAGAAATGAAAATTATGCAATCCACTCTCCTCCAGTTCTTTCTCTACCCTTTGCAATTCTTCATCAATCTGATCCTCATCAATAACAATATCAATTTGAGCTTTTTCAGCTCTTTTAGCTTCATTCATCGCTCTTTTCTGTTTAACGATGACTTGTTCTAATTCAAGTTCTTTTTCCTTATCAGCCTTAGCTTCCTGGGCATCCAGTTGATTCTGGGGAAAACAGAAAGCGATTAAGAATGTTACTATTGCAAACAAAGTGTTCTTTTTCATGACTGCCTCTTTTTAGGTTTTACAGAATACAGATGCAGGGCAGCGTCAGGATACCAGATCGAGGATCCTGGTAAACTGGTTCGGGATGGAGGATAACAATTACAGGTTCCTTTTTGAATACTTTATTGATTACTCTGACAAGCGCAGCCTGCTTCTGAAGGAAATGACAACATCGCTGTTAATGAGCACATCCAGCATACTTATTGTAGTCATCATCTTTATGATCACATACAGGAATTTAATGGAAGAAAAGAGGCTTTCAGATCTCAAGACCGATTTCATAAATAATATGACTCACGAACTAAAGACACCATTATCTACAATAACGGTTGCCGGAAGAACCCTTGAAATGCCACAGATCAGAACAAATGAGGACAAAATACTTGAGACTGCCAGGATGATCGGCAAGCAGAGTGTTCATCTGAATCAGATTATAAACATGATACTTGAAATAAGCATGTGGGAAAGAACTCAGTTCCAGCTTGATAAAAAAGTTATTGATATTGAGGAGGTTATGAATGACATAGTTGACAGTTTTAAGTCAGGATCCGGCGATTGTGTTTCAATATCCCGGAAATATTCCTTCAATGGAGCCAAAGCAGACCTGGATGTGGTCTATTTCACCACCCTGATAAATAACCTTCTTTCAAATGCGGTAAAGTATTCAAATCGGGATCCGGTTATAGATATTGAAGGGACCACAACAAATGAACATATACGCATAAAGGTTTCTGATAATGGTATTGGCATCGATACTGTTCTCAAATACAATTCGCTTGAGCTCACCAGCGGAAAGTCAAAGGAAAAGCTTACCCTAAAAGAAGCACAACTCCTGAAGTACCTGATAATAAATAAAAACAAGGTGCTGGCAAGGGAAGATATCCTTACGGAAATATGGGGAGAAGATGATTATTTTCTGGGAAGAAGCATGGATGTTTTTATCTCACGGTTGAGAAAATATATTTCCGAGGATAAGAACATTGATATCCGGACAGTGAGGGGAATGGGATTTATACTTGAGGAGGTGGATCTGGAAGGTAATCAGTAATCAGTAATCAGTCCCGCTGAACGGGATCTCCGCTTCGCTTCGATAATCAGTGATCAGTTATCAGTTATCAGTTATCAGTTATTTTTTCGTGTTAAGAACCTCATTCACTTTATTATATAGGTCCGTTCCACGAAGATTCCTTCCGATTATGGTTCCTGTCTCATCCAGAAGGTAATTGCAAGGGATGGAAGTTACAGCATAAGTTTTCGCAGCTTCGCTGTTCCAGTACTGAAGATCCGATACATGTGTCCAGGTGAGGTTATCATCAGAAATTGCCTTCACCCAGTCTTCTTTTTTCTGATCGAGTGATACGCCAAAAACATCGAAACCTTTCTTATTGAATTCTTTATATACTTTAACCACATTAGGATTTTCCTGACGACAGGGGCCGCACCATGCTGCCCAGAAATCGAGGAGCAGCAATTTTGATCCAAGTTTGGATTTAAGTGAGACCGGATTACCATTTACATCATTCATGGTAAAATCAGGAGCTTTCTGGCCTATGGCAACAGATTTCATCCTGGTTACTCTTTCCCTGAGAACTACAACCGGGGGTATTTTAGCAACGCTTGAATCCAGTCCGTTGATCATTGATTCGATCTCAGCAGCTTCCATTTCATAACTCAGGCTTCCAACGATTGAAGGAGAAACATATGAAGCAGGATTATTCTTTACAAAGTTTTTCTGATAATTTAACATTTCAGCCTGTATGGAATCTGCCTGTATTTCAAGTTCTGCAACTCTTGCCGTATTTCCAGCCTGGCTGGCAGCCTGATATTCAAGATAGGTATTTGAATACCGGTCGCTCAAGGGTTTGTTCGATTCAATAAATGATCTGTACTCATCCTGTGTTTTCGATCCCTTAATCTCTGCTTTGAAGAGTGAATCGAGACTTCCTGTGATCGCAATTTTGGAGTTCTCGAGATAAAATGAAGTCCGTTTCCTTGTATTTCCGGCAACTAGCTGAATCAGCTGAGGATATTCAACTGCTCCGCCTTTCATGGTGAATGAACCTTTTTTGGAAACAGCCGAGTCTATTGTAATTGTTTTACCTGCCTCTCTCTTTTGCATATAGAATGTAATGCTGTCCGATCCGTCAATTTTTCCTTTAACAACATAATGTGGTTCTGAAGAACAAGCTCCAGCCATTACCGCAAGAACAATCAGGTAAATAATCTTTTTCATATTCTACGTATTTGAAATTTGTAACTGTTTAAATCAGATTAAGTTCGGCCAAAGATATAAATAATAATTTTGCCGCTTAACTTTTAAAATATTTATCAAGCAACCTGAATGCTGCCTTGTATGATGTTATTTTTCCTTCATAGAGAAGCTGCTCAAGCTCAGGTCTCAGCGATTTCACCTCAGCTTCATTATAAAATGAATGTTGCAGATGCTCAGCAATCGTATTATGCATTCTTATGATTGCCTGTTCTTTCCTTAGCTTATCAAAGTAGCCTGATTTTGTGATAAATTCGAGATATTCTTTGATGTAATCCCATATGTCCCTGATCCCTGAATCCTGCTTTGCAGAACAGGTCCTTACCCGTGGCTTCCATCCCGAAGGCTTGGCAGGAAACAATTGCAATGCATTTTGATAAGAAACACTGGCAATTTCCGCGATCATTATATTAGCACCATCGGCCTTGGTAATGGCCACTAAATCAGCCATTTCCATAATTCCTCTCTTTATTCCCTGAAGCTCATCACCTGCACCTGCAAGCATCAGCAGAAGAAAGAAATCAACCATTGAATGTGCTTCTGTCTCAGACTGTCCTACTCCCACCGTTTCAATAAGTATATTATTGAATCCGGCAGCTTCACAAAGTATTATAGTCTCCCTTGTTTTCCTGGCAACTCCACCCAGCGTGCCGGCTGCCGGTGACGGTCTGATGAAAGCATTCGGATGTGTTGCCAGTCGTTCCATCCGTGTCTTGTCACCAAGGATGCTGCCTTTGGATTGTTCACTGCTGGGGTCAATAGTAAGAACAGCCAGTTTCCTGCCCTCAGACACAATATGCAATCCGAATGTCTCAATGAAAGTGCTTTTCCCCACTCCGGGAACACCGGTAACAGCAATCCTCACAGATTGCGAACTATAGGCAAGACATTTTTCTATTATTGCCTGTGCCGTCTCATAATGTTCGGGCAAAGAACTTTCCACTAATGTTATCGCCTGGCTCAGAATGGTTCTGTTACCTGAAATGATACCTTCAGTATATTCCTCAAGATTATATTTCTTACGCCGCTTTCTTCCTGATTTTGAAATAACACCAGGATTTACATTTGGATTCAGGGGTATTTCCTCTACAGGAACACTTTTATTTTCCTTTTTCTTATCCATGAATTTAAACCGGATAAAACCGGCAAATAAACAAGAGGGTGTAAGGCTAGGCCAAACACCCTGTTAATTGTAAATTTATATTACTCTTTTAAAACCTACTTTGAAGCAACAGGTTGTTCAACATCTGCTGTTAGCATCAACACTACCTCAGAATTTTTAGGATCGTTTGTATAAATATAGATTGCTTTTGTAACTTTTCCTTTATAACCTCCGCTGTTGAAGGTTGCCTTGATTGAGCTTGATTCTCCGGGTTTTATTCCAACACCCAGATTGCCCTGCTGTACTGCTGTGCAGCCGCATGTTGATCTGATATGCCTGATAACAAGATCTCTCTTGCCGTCATTTACGAATTTAAATTCTACTTCATTCTGTGTTGAACCTTTTAATTTTCCCAGATCTACGGTTGATGAGGCGACCTTGAAAACAGGCGCGTTCAGAAGTTGATCCTTTGAAAGAGCAGAAAAATCCTCAACCAGGTTGGCTGATACATAATAATATACATTTTCCTGTGAAACACCATTAAGAACAACCTTAACCATATCACTGGCATTTCCCCATGCATTGTTTTTAGTAGCATCATAAGTTCCTTCAACAAGGCCTTTCTCACCTGGTTTTAATGTTTCAGGAGTTGACTTAAGGCTCAGATGAACGGGAAGAGCATCAAATGTTACCTTGACCGGAGATGATGAAGTATTGATTATTTTCATTACCCTGATCTTTTTCTCTGTTTTCTTAATACTTGTAAATGCAAGATGGTTGCTTTCGAACCTGATATCACCAACGGGGAACGAATAAAGCTCTTCCACAGTCTTTTCACGCGGAACAACTTCTCCTTTTATCGTCAGAACCACCACTTCCGGTTTTGCATTGGTGTATACCGATAATGTTTTGTTGAACTGTCCGGGCCTGTTAGCCGGATCATAGATGGCAGTAATCTTACCTTTCGCGCCTCCGGCTATCGGTTGTTTTGTCCATTCCGGTGTGGTACAGCCACACGATGCAACAACATTCTGAATAACGAGGGGTGTAGTACCGGAATTTGTTATATAGAAATCAAAAGTTTGTCTGCCTGCCTCTTCTTTGAAGCTGCCGAAATCATGCTCTGTCTCTGAAAGCTTCATAGTTGTCTGTGCAAGCTGTGAATTGACAGTGACTGCAAATAACAGGGCATAAATAATTAAAAGTAACCTTTTCATTATACAAAAATTTAATTGTTAAAAGTCATTATTGAACTATGAACTGATAAATTTCAAGCCGTCTAATTTATAACATTTTATTCTGATATTTGTTATTATAACTAACCGGACAGGCCAATGGTTGCATAAACAAATCAAAAATCAGACCATAAAATAAATATTTTAAAAAAATACAAAATTAATAAAGAATACCGTTTTTAGATAATTTAAAACAGATTATCACTAGTTTTGTTGTCCATCTGGAAAATGGAACAAAATTTGTAATAAAAATCAGGCTTCTCAAATGAAGTTACTGGGAATGGGAAATTTCAAAAAGCTGCTTGTAATAATCATAACATCAGTTTTCTATCTGAATGCATCTGGTCAGTTTTATAACGGTCATCAGATGACGTTTGGTAAGAACAAGGTTCAGTACTATGATTATTACTGGTCATTCTACAGGTTCGAGGACTTTGATTGTTACTTCAATGAATTCGGAAGGGATCTGGCCCAGTTCACGGCAGACTATGCAATGGAGAAACTTGATGAAATTGAGGATTTTTTCGATTATACGCTTGAGAAAAGAATCATTTTCATAATCTTCAATAAAAATGCAGAATACAAACAGTCAAATATAGGGCTTGTAACATTTGATGAGAACAGCTATAATACAGGCGGATTCAGCAGGATAATCAAAAACAAGGTAATGCTCTATTATGAAGGCGATCATGTGGCTTTCCAGCGACAGATAGCAGCCGCAATTACCGACGTTATCATGAATGAGATGCTGTATAATGCCGATGTAAGAGACAGAATATCAAGTTCTTCCATTATAACTATGCCTGAATGGTACAAGAAAGGACTTGTTAATTATGTTGCTTATGGCTGGGACTATGAGGCAGAAAACCGGGTGAAGGATGGATTCAGAACAAAGAAATTCAAGAATATCAATCACCTGGAATATCAGGATGCCATAGATGCCGGTCAATCCTTCTGGAGATTCATTGGAAAGAAATATGGCGATGCTCTCATTCCGAATATTATTTACCTGACAAAAATATACAAGAATATCGATGATGGTTTCCTATATGTAATAGGCAAGGATCTGAAAGAACTTCTTAAGGAATGGAAAAAATACTATGCAGAAGAATTTTCGGGAGACAAAAACCTGCCGGCGGATGATGAAAATGTAATCAGAAAATCAAAAAAGGCTCAGATCTTTCAGCAGGTTAAGGTGAGCCCCGGGGGCAAATACATAGCCTACGTAACAAATGACTGGGGAAGGAAAAAAGTCTGGCTGTACGACGATGCAACAGGTAAGCAGAAAGTTATATTCAGAAAAGAGCCAAAGTTCGAACAGGTTACCGACAATACTTATCCTGTTCTGGGGTGGCATCCCAGCGGGAAGATTCTTACCTTCATAAATGATGAAAGAGCAGCCTTGAAACTTTATTTTTACAGGATCGATGAAAAGAAAACAGAAGAAAGAAACCTTCTGTATTTTGACAAAGTGCTCGACTTTGCATATGCACCCGAAGGATCCAGGCTTGTGTTTTCTGCAGTAAAGGATGGTGTTACGGATATCTATATTCATACCATTTCTTCCGGCACCAATGAACAGATTACCAGCGATATAGCAGACGACCTTAATCCCTCATTCCCGGGTGGTTCCAATGATGAAATATTATTTTCATCGAACCGGTTATCGGACACCCTTACCAACACAGCTGATCCGTTCGAAAAGCTGGCACTTACATTTGATCTGTTTACATATAATATCACTTCAAAAAACAACGTTCTTACAAGACTTTCAGAAGACAAGTATACTGACAGGTTTCAGTCATCAGGACTTACAAAAAGCAAATTTGCCTATATAGGTGATCAGAATGGGATACTTAACAGATATACTGCCAACTTTGACAGTTCAATCAGCTACATAGACACAACCACTCATTACAGGTATTTCACCAATTCAGTGCCTGTTACAAATTACGACCGCAATATTCTTGACCATTCGGTTGAAAATGGATCGGATCTGTATGGTGAAATACTGTTCAAGGACAGGAAGTTTGTATTGCGTAAAGGACTTTTAAGCAAATCCCCACCCATTCCTCCCGATCAAATTGTTACCACCACATTCAGAAAAGAGAAAAATGAATTCCTTCATAAAGCTGACAGTATAGAAGCAATAAGGCAATGGCTGATCGCTGAAGATAAGAAAAGAAGAGATACACTGACAAAGCCCATTTATGAGTATTATACACAGAATGAGCCTATTAATATAAGTCACTACATCTTTGAGAAGGAGAAACAGAACTATTATGACCAGCTCTGGCGAAAGGAATACATGGATATTGATCTTGATACCGGCATTATAGATCTTCCTCTCATCAGGATCTATGAAACATCTTTTTATAATAGCTATATAGCTAATCAGATCGATTTCAGCTTTCTTAACAATAATTACCAGGTTTATAGCGGAGGCGCACCTTATTTCAATCCCGGGGTAAATGTATTAACCAGGTTCGGAACTCTTGATCTGTTTGAAGATTACAGGGTTACAGGAGGCTTCAGATTCGCTGGTAACTTCGACAGCAATGAGTATCTGCTGAGTGTTGAAGCCCTGAAAGGCAAATTTGATAAACAGCTGATACTGCACAGGCAGGCATTCTTCAGCTCAAATGATTCAAGCCTGTTCAAGACCCATACACACAGCATCTATCTTTCATATGCAAAGCCGATTACCCCTGTTTTATCACTCAAGGGTACACTCTCATACAGGTACGACCGGCATGTTTTCCTGTCGACCGATATAGCCTCACTTAATTATGACAATTTCTCTCAACACTGGGGCAGTCTTAAAGGTGAAGTTATATATGATAATACCCGGAAAAGAGCAATTAATATCTATTTCGGAACAAGGTTCAAGATCTTTGGTGAGTATTACAAGGAGCTGACATTCAATAAGTCTGACATGTTCGTTCTAGGAGTTGATTTCAGAAAATATATCCGGATTCACAGGGAACTCATATGGGCTAACAGATTTGCAGCCAGCACATCATTCGGACCTACAAAACTGATCTATTACCTGGGAGGTGTTGATAACTGGATGGGATATCTGTTCAGTAAATACCCAATGTTCGATAATACGATGCCTGTTACTCCGAATGTAAATTACGGTTTTCAGGCTATTGCAACAAATATGAGAGGTTTCACTCAGAATATCAGAAACGGTAACAGCTTTGCCCTGATAAACAGCGAAATAAGATGGCCTGTAATCAGATATTTTGCAGGGCATCCTCTGCGTTCCAATTTTCTTAACAGTTTTCAGATAGTCGGATTCGGAGACATTGGAACAGCATGGTCAGGTCAGTCTCCATGGTCAGGTGAAAATGGATATGATAACCAGACCTTCACAAATGGTCCTGTCAAGGTGGTGCTTGATTCAAACAGGGATCCGATTGTTGCAGGATTCGGAGCCGGTTTAAGAATTCAGCTGCTCGGATATTTCGTAAGGGCAGACTGGGCATGGGGAATTGAAAACAATTATCTCCTGCCGAAAATATTCTACCTGTCATTCAGTCTCGATTTTTAGTGATAGTGTCAAACCATGAAATCAGATCAGCTTTCCTTTTAAAACATTTATTATCTTCTTTTTTTTTCATTTAAAAAAATAAGGGTACTTTTGTCGCATTAAAAAACTTAAATAAAAAAGAAATGGCTTATAAAATTAACGATGATTGCACTGCATGCGGAACATGTATAGATGAATGTCCGGTAGAAGCGATATCTGAAGGCGATATCTATAAAATTGATCCGGATGTTTGCACCGATTGTGGTGCTTGTGCAGACGTATGCCCTGTTGAGGCTATTCACCCTGCATAATCTGACAATTAAAAGAATACAGGCTGTATCTGAAAAGTGCAGCCTTTTCTTATTGAGGATTGTACCTCGCCATTTCAAGAACCCCCTGTACATCAGCCATATTCATGAGCTTCTCAATTCCGGTGTCAGGATTTTTCATCATATAGGATTCTACAATCCTGAATCCTAGCCATACTGCAGCTCTACCCGGTGATTCTTTTGAAAAATAGCTCGTAAACGGGGCCTCTCCTACCAGCTTCCTGATTGTAAACTGGTCGGTATTGAATAAAAGATCATTTTCAATAAGATACTGCCACATCTGACCTTCGTTATTCCTGCAGAAGTTTACCTGGTCGGTCGTGAATCCGAAAATCAATTCATCAGGAAGATCAGGCAGCATACTCTTTTCAAAATACCTGAGTTTGCCTTCGTGTATCATCTCAGTAATGACATTATCTGAAGGATAGTTAACCGACGCAAGACCCCATTCCGAAGCAGCCCAGGCGTACATGCAATCCGGAACAATATATTCCGGTGTCATCCTGGCTGCCAGATAATTGTATATTTCAAGTCTCGGATAGTACTCACAATCAGCGCCGAGATATCTGTCGAGACTAATGCCCAGAATGGAATCACCTATTATAATACTGTTATTGAACCCTGAAATACAGGTAAATACAGCAGGTATCGCTCGTTCGGGGAAATAATAAAGGAAGTGCCGGAAGGCCTGCTCAAGGTCCTCCTCAATCTTTTCCACATCAGGGTACACATTCATAGTAAGGGCATATACATCATTATTCTGCCTGTCAGTGCAGAACCTCACAAGAAAATCTCCAAACGAAGGATCATTGACATCCCCAGTATTGATTACGTAGCTGAAGAGCTGGAGAAATCCTCTGTACTTCTCCCTGAGCATAGGAACATTAGCGGGTATTTCATCGGGATTAAGGGAGAAAAGATCTGTTTCGAGTCTTTTTATATCGATGTCTGCCTTAATGGATGATACATTTACCTTATACTGATTTTTTTTGCATGAGGTGAATGCAGTGCCAAAAATTATCAAAATCAGAACAAGTGCAGTAACAAATTTCATTTTCATCCTTTTAGATCTCAAAATTAACCACTTTTCCTTTGATAAAACAACTGAGGATACAATACAGTATCTTACCTGATTATTTATTAATTTAGCGGTCGAAATGATCTCAAATACAGAAATGGTTCCTATTATTAACCAGTCTGAAACACCATATCGAAATGAGGCACCCGCAAATTTCATACACAGCAAGAAACTCAATCATAGTTTCAATTATTATGGTTTTCATACCATTTTTGACCAATGCCCAGGAAAATATACGTCTGGGGATTCATGCCGATCCGGTTATCAGCTGGTTCTCTTCCGATGTAAGCCAGATCAAAAACAGGGGAGCAAGGCCGGGATTCAACTTTGGTCTGACTTTAAATAAATATTTTACAAAGAACTATTCATTTTCAACAGGTCTGAATATCATCAATGCAGGCGGAAGACTTGTCAGCAGCGATACTTTGATACTGGATTTTACAAATTTCAATTCAGAAGTACTTCCGGGAAAACCCGTCGTTTATAAACTTCAGTATCTCTCAGTTCCGATCGGTTTGAAACTGCAGACAAATGAAATAGGCTATATTTCCTTCTTCACTGATCTTGGATTGGACCCCAAGATAGTGATAGGAGGAAAAGCCGATATTCCTTCACTTGACATTAAAGGTGAGAAGGCTAACCGTGAATTAAACATGTTTAATCTCTCCTATCATATTTCCGCCGGCATAGATTATTCGCTCGGAGGAACCACTGCAATGGTGCTGGGTCTCACTTTTGACAATAATTTCTTTGATATAACACAGGACCGGAGAGGCCAGCTAACTGATAGAATATCTCATAAGATCCTGAGTTTCAGGCTTGGGCTTATTTTTTAACCGGAGGCTGATGAAAATAACCATTGCGCAGCTCAATTATCATATAGGTAACTTCAATAGCAATAAGTTACAGATTTTAAATGCTATCAAAAAAGCAAAAGAAGAAGGTTCAAGGCTCATAATATTTTCTGAGCTCTGTATACCCGGGTACCCTCCGCTTGATCTGCTCGATCATCCTGATTTCATTGAAAAATGTGACCTGACCGTAAATGAGATAGCAAAAGAATGTACCGGGATAACTGCAATTGTCGGCTCTCCTACCCTGAACAAAAAACCCGAAGGAAAAAAGCTTTTTAACTCTGCACTGGTATTATCAGAGGGCAGGATCATATTTCAGGCAAATAAAGCTCTTCTGCCAACTTACGATATCTTTGACGAATACAGGTATTTTGAACCTGAAAAAACATTCAGTGTGTTTGAATTCGAAGGCTTGCGGATTGCTCTTACGGTTTGTGAGGATCTGTGGGATGAACAGCCTTTTGACAATGAATTTGAAAAAAGCAGGCTCTACACTGTTTCTCCGATGGAGGAGCTCTCCAGGCAGCATCCCGATATATTAATCAACATATCCGCTTCACCATTTTCTTATAGAAAAATAGAATCTAAAGCCGACATATTCAGATCTAAAGCCATAAAATACAATATTCCTGTAATAACTGTAAATCAGACCGGAGCCAACACCGAGCTTATTTTCGATGGTGCATCTAAAGCAATAAGCAAAAATGGAGAAATCAGAAAACAGCTTCCGTTTTTTGAAGAAGCTGTTGAAACGTTCTCATTAACTGATATTTACGGAGAAACTCCTCTGGCAATGGAATTGGCTCCACCCATTCCCCTTATCCACAAAGCTCTTGTGACAGGCATTCGCGATTATTTTATAAAAACAAATTTTGAATCATGCATTATTGGTCTCTCCGGAGGGATTGATTCTGCTGTTTGCCTTTGCCTTGCGGCTGAAGCTCTGGGTGGTAAAAATGTAAGAGCATTGCTTATGCCGTCACGTTATTCCTCAGAACATTCAATAACCGATGCAGTTGAACTTGCCAATAATCTTAAAGTACAATATGATATAATAAATATTGAAAACCCGTTTATGGCAATCGAGGAAGAGCTCGAACCTCTTTTCAAGGGACGAAACAGGGATGTAACTGAAGAAAACATCCAGGCAAGGATAAGAGCTGTCTTCCTTATGGCTGTATCCAATAAATTCGGATGCATTTTATTGAATACATCAAATAAAAGTGAAGCTGCTGTAGGGTACGGGACCCTATACGGAGATATGGCCGGAGGATTATCGGTAATTGGTGATGTTTATAAAACCGATGTTTACAAGCTGGCCGGGTTTATAAACAGAAACAGTGAAGTAATTCCTGAAAATATTATACGGAAACTTCCATCTGCTGAGCTGAGGCCTGATCAGTTTGATACCGACTCACTTCCATTGTATGACATACTTGATGAAATTCTTTATAAGTACATTGAACTGCAAAAACCGGCTGAACGGATCATCAGTGAAGGCTCAGACAGGAATACAGTTCTCAGGGTGATCAGGATGATAAACCTTAATGAATATAAAAGATACCAGGCGCCGCCTGTACTTAGAATTTCATCCAAAGCCTTTGGTGCCGGTAGGAGAATGCCTCTGGTTGCCTGGTATTGACTTTTGCAAAATCATGTTCTATTATTTATTTTAGCACGTTATTTTAACATAGCTACAAATGAATCCGCATATAGAATTTTGTCTTGAAGGATCATCTTCCATCTTTAAAAAATTAAGTCAGAAGGAAAAAGAAATTATTGAAGAAAATCACAGCGTGCATTTCATAAAGAAAGGTGATTATGCATTCAGGGAAGGTGAAAAATCGAAGGGTGCAATCTTCCTGGCATCAGGTAAGATTAAATTATACAAAGTAGGTGCCGGAGGAAGGGAGCAGATCCTGAAAATGATTAAACCGGGCGAAATAATAGGATACACAACACTGTTAACCGAAAAGAACTGGTTGTTTTCTGCTGCAGCCATGACTGATGCTGTGATATGTATTCTTGACAAGTATTCCCTGATGAGTATACTGAAAAAAAATGCGGATCTGACACTTAAGCTGACTGAAGTTCTCAGTGAAGAGCTGATATATTCCTATAACCGCATAATATCACTCACTCAGAAGCATGTGAGAGGAAGACTGGTTGAATCATTATTGAACCTTATTGATATTTATGGTTGCGAAGATGATGGCAAAACAATTCGCGCTGCTATTTCAAGGGACGATATTGCACATTTTTCAAACATGACTACATCGAATGCAATCCGCACTCTTTCAAGCCTGGCATCTGAAGGGATCATTAAAATTCGAGGAAGGAAGATCAGCATTCCCGATATCAGCGTCCTGGAAGAGATCAGCAAGACAGGCTGAATTGATTAATCCCTGAAAAAAATTCTTTTTACCCTTACCGGAATTGAAGTAAGAATCTCGTATGGGATTGTATCACATTTTTGGGCAATTTCTTCGATTGTAATATGTTCGCCGAAGACCTCAGCCTCATCCCCTGCTTCAGCATTTAAACCGGTAATATCAGCCATACACATGTCCATACAAATGTTTCCGACTATGGGAACTCTGGTCTCCTTTATGTAGAGACTTCCATTCCTATTCCCAAGCTTGCGGCTTAAGCCATCAGCATAACCTACAGGCAGAATTGCTATGTCCCTTTCTGATTCAGATACATCTGTAAGACTATAACCTACCGGCTCTCCTGCAGGTATCCTCTTGACCTGCGAGATTCTGGTTTTAAACCGGCCAGCCGTTTTCATTGCGAGTCCCTCAAAGTGTCCCACACCATAAATTCCGATACCCGGTCTTACCATTTCAAACTGATATTCGGGCATTCTTACTATCCCTGATGAATTCAGAATATGACGAAGGAAATCATATTCTGTAGCTTCACGCAAAATTCCGGCGGCTTTCAGAAAAGCTTCAACCTGTTTTCTGCTGAAGTCATCAAAAGCGGGGTTCTCGCTTGCTGCAAGGTGAGAAAAAACGGAGCTTATTTTAATGACATCGGTTGATTTGATCCTGTCAGCAAGAGTATTTATTTCTTCAGGCATAAAACCAAGTCTGTGCATGCCTGTATCTATCTTAATATGAACAGGATAGTGAATCAAACCATGCTTTGATGCTTCGTCAATAAACCTGTCAAATGAAGAAAAACTATATATTTCAGGTTCAAGGTTATACCTTATCAGAAGATCGGTTGCATAAGGATCAGGATTCATTACCATAACCGGCAGGGTAACCCCCGAGTTTCTCAGTTCAACACCTTCATCGGCATATGCAACAGCGAGATAACTAACCCGGTGATATTCGAGCAGTGCTGCAATTTCGGTTGGTCCTGCTCCGTAGGCAAATGCCTTTACCATTGCCATAATTCTGGTGTCCGGATTTAAAAACCTCCTGAATTCATTAATATTATGGGCTATGGCATCAAGATTGATCTCAAGAACAGTCTGATGGATCTGTTGTTCGAGCAAATTTCCGATTTTTTCAAATTCATATATCCTGGCTCCTTTCAGAAGAATGGTTTCATTTTTGAAATCATTGCCATTAAAGTTTTTCACAAAACCATCTGTTGAATTATAGAACTCTGAGCCGGATCTGAATAATGACCTGTTTCTTTCGAGTGCGATCCCTATTCCTATGAATTTATCGATGTCTGTAGCCTTAACAATCCCTGCAACTTCGCTGTAAAGTTCCTCCTCGTCTCTTCCGCTTTGCACAAAATCAGACAGAATAAGTGTATTTTTTACACTATTCTTTGATTTAAGATATTCAAGAGCCATTCCAAGTGATCCGGGGTCTGAATTATAGTAATCTTCTATGAGCTGACAATTATTGATTCCCTTCTTTACCTCCATCCTCATTGCCACGGAGACAAGCTCCCTGAGGCCTTTTGCAATTATACCGGTGTCTATCCCAATTGCGAGACAGGCGGTAGCCACTGTAACTGCATTTTCAATTGAAGCCCTGTCACTGAAAGGGATCTCATAAAGATTTTCAATCCCTTTATAATTCAGATAAAGAGCAGTGGAATCACCTGAAAGAGGGCTCTTTCTGACAAAAACAGCTGCATCACGATTTTCAAATGACCAGTCAGCAAGCTTTTTGCTTTTTAGATCCGCTTTCTCATGAATTAACTGATGAATGAGCTCATGGTCTCTGCAATATATTATTAATGAGCAATTTGTGAATAGCCTGAGCTTTTCGGAAGCTTTGGTCCGGTCATCAGGAAAGTTTTCACGATGGGCATCACCAATATTCGTTATTATGCCAATATCGGGATCTATAACCTTGCGGAGCTTCTCCATTTCTCCGGGTAATGAAATGCCGGCTTCGAATATTCCATACTTGTATTTTTCCTCCAGCTTCCAGACTGACAGAGGAACCCCGACCTGAGAATTATAACTTTTCGGACTTCGGATAACAGCTGCATTGATCCCAAGAATGCCTGCGAGCCATTCTTTTACAATAGTCTTACCGGCACTTCCTGTTACCGCTATTACCGTTGATTTATAAGCCCTCCTCCTGTAAGCAGCAAGAAGCTGTAAAGCTTCAATAGTATCTGGTGTTATAATAAAGGCAGCATCCTTATATCTTTGTGGTTCATCAGTAAGTTTTTCGACTACAAAGATCCTGACACCTTTATCATAAAGACTGCTAATAAAATTATGTCCGTTGTGATTTTTGCCGCTGATGGCAAAGAAAACAATGCCTTCGGTAAAAATAAACTGACGGCTGTCAGTAACTATATCCTTAACTGACAGATTATATGGCCCATATAAAGATCCATCAGCAATTTCAGCAATATCCGAAGAGAAGATTTTCATACTATTTGCTTAAAGCTTCCCTGAAGCATTTCCTGCAGAGAGGCTCATAAAGGTTTTTCTCACCTACAAGTACAACAGTGGACTCATCAGATTTTCTGTAAGAATACTGTGCAAGATTACCGCATCGCATACAGATTGCATGAACTTTTGTAATATACTCAGATGTTGCCAGCAGAGCAGGGATCGGGCCAAATGGCTTGCCCAGAAAATCCATATCAAGTCCCGCAACTATGATTCTGATTCCTTCATCAGCAAGCTGATTGCATACACCAGTGAGAGATAAATCAAAGAATTGAGCCTCATCGATTCCGACTACATCGACTCCTCCGGCGAGAAGCAATATTGAAGAGGGATTATCCACAACGGTTGAATGGATGGAATTATCGTCGTGTGAAACAACCAGCGTCTCAGAATACCTGTTATCAAGGGAAGGTTTAAAAATTTCCACCTTCAAACCTGCATACTGAGCCCGCCTGAGCCTTCTTATCAGTTCTTCAGTTTTTCCGGAAAACATCGAGCCGGTTATCACCTCAATTGACCCGCGTTTAGCAGCAGCCCTGGCAGGATTTTCAAGAAAGTCCATTATTTATTGCGTCTTTTATCTAATGCAAAATGTATCTTTAAAACTGAAGACTTCTGAATTATAATTACTTTTACAAAATAAAGCAAATGGTTTGTTAATTTAACATGTAAGGGTATGGATTTCAATGCAACCATCGATTTAATAATTAAAGATCTCGAAGAAGCAAGGGAAATTATTGATGATCTGAAAAAATATAAGGATGTTCCGGCGTTGCAGGTTGAGATTGCCAAAAGTAAATGCAAAAGTGCCGCTGAAATTATTGCTCTGCTTAAAAATATGAGCATCAGCCAGGCTCCGGAAAAGGAAAAAAACTCTGAGGCAAATATTCCTGAATCAAAAACTCCTGAACAAAAAATTCCTGAGCCACCTCCTGTAAGACAGTTATTTAAGGAAGAAGTTCAGCAGCCTTTAGTACAACATCAATTACCCGAAGAGGTTCAGGAGCCACCGGAACAGGTTAATATCGCATTTCCATTAGAAACAGAGAGTGATGATGCTGAAATCCTTCCAAATTTTAAACCCGAAATTAAAAAGGAAGAATCCTCAGTAAAACGAGCCAGATCCCGCATACTTGCTGAAGAGATTGAAGATGAAAGAATAAAAGCCTTTGGCTGGGAACCTGATCCGGAAGCTGCAAAGTTCCAGCAAATTGAAAGCAAAACTGAAAAGGAGGTTAATATTGTTCAGCCCTTTGCACCTCAGGAATTTATAAACGAAGTGGAATTAAAAAGATCAACAATTATCGCTGACCGTTTCAGAAAGCAGGATGAAGATGACTTTTCCGGCATTATGAAAACCAGGCCATTAGCATCATTATCAGATGCCATTGGAATTAACGACAGCTTTTATTATATCAGAGAAATATTTAATGGAAATAAGGTAACTTATTCGGAAGCATTATTAAAACTTGAAAAAGCAGAAAGCCTGAAAGATGCCACGTCAGTAATAATGAGCTATACAGGACAAAAAGCAGATAATGAAGCAAGTTTGCAGCTGCTGGATCTGGTAAAACGAAAACTGCTTTTACATGGGTAAGCTTTTTCTTGTTCCCACACCGATTGGTAACTTAAAGGATATTACATTAAGGTGTCTTGAAATTCTTGGCAGCGTCGATCTTATCCTGGCAGAAGACACCCGCATGTCAAAAAAGCTTCTGAACCATTATAATATAAATACCCCACTGCAATCGCACCACATGTTCAATGAACATAAGAATGTGGAAGCAGTATGTACCAAAATTCTGTCGGGAACCACAATTGCACTTATTTCAGATGCCGGAACACCCGGGATATCCGATCCCGGATTTTTATTGGTAAGAACATGTATCGAAAAAGAAATTCCTGTTGAGACACTTCCGGGTCCCACAGCACTGATTCCAGCTCTTGTGAATTCAGGCCTTCCCTGCGACAGGTTTTGTTTTGAAGGATTCCTTCCTCCAAAAAAAGGAAGGAATAAACGGATCACTGCACTGACTGAAGAAACAAGAACCATGGTATTTTATGAATCACCTTACCGGCTGGTAAAAACACTGGATGAGCTGGCTGCACATTTTGGTCCCGACAGAGAAGCCAGCGTATCGCGCGAATTAAGCAAGCTTTTCGAGGAAACCATCAGAGGCACATTGCCATTTCTTTCAGAATATTATACGAATAAACCGCCAAAAGGAGAGATTGTGATTGTTGTTTCGGGAAAGAGATAATAATATTTGTCTCTAATCAGATGCAGAAATGAGATATTTAATCAACATATTCTTCTTTGTATTTATTTCAAATTCCTTTTGCCCGGCACAGGTACTTAAAGGCACGATCACTAATGAATCAGGTGATCCCGTTCAGTATGCCACTGTATATATTCAGGAACTCAGGCAGGGAACTACCTCAAATACAAAAGGTGATTATGAGATCCGACTTCCAACGGGCAGATATACAGTTATTTACCAGAGCCTTGGCTTTGCACCGGTTTTTACCGATGTTACACTGACCGACCAGACAATTACAAAGAATGTTGTACTCCCTTTACAGTATTATGAAATTCCTGAAGTAAGAATTACTGCTTCAGGGGAGGATCCTGCTTACATAGTTATGCGAAAGGTAATAGGACTGGCTCCCTATTACCTGAATAACATAAGTTACTATAAGGCTGAGGTTTATCTCAAGGGTAATCTGCTTGTCAACAAGATTCCCAGAATCCTGGCGAAATCCATGAAAGTTGAAACATCCGGAGACGGACCCGATGGCAAAAAAGGAAAGGAAAGAACCATAAAGGCAGGCGATTCCTTTATGATGGAATCATTCAATGAAATGGAGTTTACAGCGCCTGATAAATACCATCAGAATGTTCTTTCGTATAACAGTACTTTCCCTGAGGAAGGCAATGAAATATCTCCGATGGAGTTCATTCAGGCAAGCTTCTATCAGCCTCTTATTGCAGACATGGCCATCTCTCCTCTATCCCCGTCTGCTTTCTCGCATTATAACTTTAAATATCTGGGAGCTTCACTGCAGGGTAATTTCACAATCAATAAGATCCGTGTAATTCCCAAAAGAAAGAGCCAGCAGCTTTTTGAAGGCACAATTTATATTATTGAAGATCTCTGGTGCCTTCACAGTGTGGATCTTACAAATGAAAATCTTGTCGGGAAAATCATGGTTCAGCAGCTTTATATCCCGGTTCAGGATGAAATATGGCTCCCGGTCAGTCACAAATTCGAAATCAACATATCTATAGTTGGCTTTAAAGCTGATGCCGGTTATGGCAGTTCGATCAGGTATCTTGAAGTCAAACCCAATCTGAACCTTCAGAAGCCAAAATCAATTTCCACCGATTTTTCAGGCAGGCAGGTTGAAGCTGTTTCCGATACGGTTGTAAACAAGACTAAGAAACAGATTGACAAGATTCTGGAAAAGGACGAATTGTCGAACCGCGATATGGTCAGATTGTCAAGATTAATAGAAAAAGAATCTGAAAAGAGTATGATCGACAGCGCCACCCTGGAAATAAGAGATAAAACCACGCATGTAATTGAAACAGATGCAGGGAAGAAAGACAGCTCATACTGGGCTGAGATACGCCCTATTCCACTGACTGAAGTTGAAAAACGCAGCCTGAGGATTAATGACAGCATAAAGATAGTGTCATCACTGATTGAAATGAAGAATGACACAACCGGAGCAAAACAAACAGAGGATGACAGGAACCAAAATAAGTTTTTCCCGACATTAAGGAAGATCGGGATGGGTTATACATGGAACAGTAAAAAAGGCTTTAGCTTTACATATGGAGGCTTGATTGATTTGAAGAACTTCAGCTTCAATACGGTAGATGGCTTTATTTACGGGATTGATTTCCGCCTCTCAAAAACCTGGAAAAACAAGCATTCACTTACAATCTTTCCTGATGCCCGCTGGGCATTCAGCAGGGAGCAACTGATGTGGAGGGTAAATGCAAACTATAATGTTAATGGTCTGAAACATAAACAAATATACTTAAGGTCAGGAATAACAAGTAAAGACATAGTTACCGGCCCTGGTATTAATCCTTTGCTGAATACTGCATATACCCTGCTGCTCAGGAAAAACTACATGAAACTGTATGAATCGAGGTACATCACTTTGGGGTATAAAACAGAAATAACAAACGGCCTTGAACTGGATATTAGTCCGGGCTTTGAAGACCGGAGGACTCTTCAGAACACCACCAATTTTTCAATATTCAAACCCGACAGGGAATATACAGAAAATATCCCTGTGAACAAAGACCTGGAGTCGGGTTCAAATCCATTATATGCACTACGTGATCAAAGGCATTTTGAAATTGTAACAAAAGTTACATATACTCCAAAAATGAGGTATAAAATCCAGAATGGAAATAAGATCAACGTGGGATCGGACTGGCCGACCTTCAATCTGACATGGGAACATGGGATAAACGAGTTCACTGAGACTGAAGACAGGTACAGGCATTACAACATGCTCAGGGCTG
>JBBQJD010000071.1:0-19492 GCA_038325595.1 Bacteroidales bacterium
CGAGGATCATTCATTCAGTGATGCAGATAGTGCTCCATTCCTGCCAAAAAGTGTGGTTATAGATAAAGTTTTTGACTGGCAGGGTGATACCCAGCTCAGGATACCGCTACATAAAACAATTATCTATGAACTCCATGTTAAGGGCTTTACAAAGCTTGCTCAACATATACCTGAAGCTCTCAGGGGGAAGTACGCAGGTATATCTCATGAAGAATCGATCAGATATTTCAACGAGCTTGGCATAAATGCCATTGAATTAATGCCCATTCACCATTTTGTTGCAGACAGACACCTTGTGGACAGAGGCCTTACTAATTACTGGGGCTATAATACAGTCGGATTCTTTGCTCCGGATGCCAGGTACACCAGTTCTCCCGGTGATCAGGTATCAGAATTCAAACAGATGGTAAAAGTTTTGCATCGTGCAGGAATAGAGGTTATTCTTGATGTTGTTTATAATCATACTGCAGAAGGCAATCATATGGGTCCAACACTAAGCTTCCGGGGAATAGATAATTTTTCCTATTACAGATTGATGGAAGATAATAAAAGGTACTATAAAGACTATACAGGAACAGGTAATACTCTGAATTCCATTCATCCTACTGTTCTGAGATTAATTATGGACAGCCTCAGGTATTGGGTTACTGAAATGCATGTAGATGGATTCAGGTTTGATCTGGCTACGGTGCTTGCACGCGAATTTCATGACGTGGATAAATGGGGTTCTTTCTTTGATGTACTTCATCAGGATCCGGTGCTCTCGCAGGTTAAGCTTATTGCTGAGCCATGGGATGTCGGCGAAAATGGATTCCATGTCGGTAATTTTCCTGCCGAATGGATGGAATGGAATGCCAAATACCGCGATTGCATGCGTGAATTCTGGAAGGGTGACGATGCCACATTGCCGGAATTTGCCTACAGGTTTACAGGAAGTTCAGATCTATATCTTGATAACTGGCGAACACCTGTCGCCAGCATTAACTTTATTACTGCCCATGATGGATTTACACTAATGGACCTCGTGTCTTACAATGAGAAGCATAATGAGAATAATGGAGACAATAACAACGACGGAGAAAACAATAACCGTTCATGGAATTGCGGAGTTGAAGGTCCTACTGACGATCCTGAAATAAATAACTTAAGAAAGCGGCAGGTAAGGAATTTCCTTACAACTCTTTTTCTTTCACAGGGTGTTCCTATGCTGGTAGCAGGAGACGAATCTGGCAGGACTCAGTTGGGGAATAATAATGCATATTGCCAGGATAATGAGATTTCATGGCTTGACTGGAAAAATAAAGATGATGATCTGATCAGGTTTACTTCAAGGCTCATACATTTCAGACGTCAGCATCCGGCTTTCTGCAGAAATAAATGGTTTCAATACAAAGCAATAAAGGGAGAGGGAATTACTGACATTGAATGGTTCCTGCCTGAAGGGATTACCATGAGTGAGGAACATTGGAATGCAACAGTGGCAAAATCACTTGGAATTTTTCTTTCAGGTGAAAAACTGAATACTAAAAATGAACAGGGAGAGATGATCATTGATGATACATTCTACGTTATGTTCAACTCCGATCAGGCGTCTGTAATATTTACTCTTCCTGATATAAAATGGTCTGAAATATGGTTTAAAATACTTGATACTTATGATGGATTTATTGATGCCAACTGCAGAAAATATAAAATGGATGCAGGTGAAACCATTGAAGTCAAGGGTAGATCTGTTGTGCTGCTGATGAACAAGAAAAAATCTAAAAAGTGATCTGGGATCTATTGGAGAAAAGAACTATTGGTTTGAATTTTTCGAACGATGGCTCATCGGAATTTTGCTTGTGGGCGCCATCAGCTGAAAAATTGCCGATACTCTTATAACTCAATAATGATATGTATAATCCTGTTTCCACCTACCGGATCCAATTTAACAAAGACTATCCCTTTAAGAAGTTCAGGGAAGACCTCGGGTATTTTTTATTGTTAAGCCCCGGATCGATATATTCCAGTCCGTTTTTTGAGGCTGTCCCGGGAAGCATGCATGGTTATGATGTGACCAACCCGCTTTCGATTAATCATGAAATAGGGACCTATAAGGAATTCGTTGAGATCGTAAAGTCCCTGAGATCTTCTAAAACCGGTTGGATACAGGATATTGTGCCAAATCATATGGCTTATCATATGAATAATTCATGGCTGATGGATGTACTTGAAAATGGAAAATCATCGAAATTCGCTGATTTTTTTGATATTGATTTTTCACATCCTGATTATGAAGGCAAAATAATGGTGCCTTTCCTCGGAAAGAAACTAAATGAAGCAATAAATGACAATGAAATAAGAGTTGATTGGTTAAAGGGAAGTTTGATTTTCAGATACTTTGATTATTTTTTTCCTTTCAGCTTTGACTCTTTCAGACAGATTTTAGTTAATCATCTGGCCGCTGCACCAGGGGCATTTCATAAAATCTGGTATGAGTTCTCACATGAAGGTGAAAGTGAATTCCTTGAGAAGGTATGGCCTGAACTCAGAAACAAAATTGAAAAATTGCATATCCGGCTGCCTTCGTTCAGAAAATTTATAAATGGAATTCTTGAGGCAATAAATAATGACAGTAAGCTCATTGAAGATCTTCTTAATCAGCAGAATTATCAGCTGTGCTACTGGCTTGATTCGACCAAATCATTGAATTACAGGCGTTTTTTTACTGTAAATGGTTTATTATGCCTGAAAATGGGAAATGACCATGTATTCGACGAATATCACAGATTTATTGAAGAGCAGATCAGAAAGAATAAATTCCAGGGTCTGCGAATTGACCATATCGATGGTCTGTGGATGCCTGTTCATTATCTCGAAAAACTGCGTGTTTTGGCTGGAGATGAATCATATATAGTTGCAGAAAAAATTCTCAAAAAGGACGAAAAGCTTTTGAGAAATCTTCCTGTGCAGGGGACTTCAGGCTATGATTACCTGGGAATTGTAAATAACTTATTTACCTGGAGGAATGATCTTCCTTTTCTGGATAAATTTTATCGTGATATAACGGGTATTCACGAAGATGTTGAAGATATTATTTACGAAAAGAAGAAGTTCATCCTCACAAAAAGGATGAAAGGTGAACTCGATAATCTGGCAAGGATGTTCGATGAGTCGGGTTTTTTAACATATGATGATGATATTACCAGGGAAAGCATTAAGCAGGCAATAGGTGAATTCTTGATATTTTTTCCTGTCTATAAGGTTTATTCAGATCATCTTCCGCTTTTTTCAGGTGATGAAAAAATTGTCAGGGGAGTCCTTGAAAAAGCGAACCTGAAAAATCCCTCATTGTCAGGTTCGCTTAAGGCTCTTGAAAATGTTTTCCTGTCTCCGATAGGAAATGAGCCTGAAAAATCGGGAAGAGCACTTGATTTTTTCCTTCGGTGCATGCAGTTTACCGGTCCGCTTATGGCAAAAGGAGTAGAAGATACCGTTATGTACCACTATAATTCATTTATAGCCCATAATGAAGTTGGTGATCAGCCGGGATCACAGGGTATGAGTGCAGAGGAGTATCACAAGAAGATGATCGAACGGCAAAGATACTGGCCATTGGCGATGAATACCACTTCAACACACGATACAAAAAGAGGAGAAGACGTACGTGCAAGATTGAATGTTATCAGTGAAATAGCCGGAGAGTGGATGTATATGGTTGAGAAATGGATGAGTATAAATAAAAAGCATAAGAAAAAAATCAATGGAGTAAGTTCCCCGACAAATAATGAAGAATATTTTCTATATCAGACACTTACAGGTGTTTTTCCTTTTGAAGGGAATCCCGGTGAAATGTTTTTTAACAGGATGGATGAATACATTGTCAAGTCGTTGCGTGAGGCAAAAACTAATTCAAACTGGAACGAACCCAATGAAGATCATGAAAGAGCTGTTATTAATTTCACACGACAAATACTTGGATCAGGCAGCAGGTTTTTAGATAGTTTTATTCCTTTTCAGCAGAAAATATCAACCTATGGTATCGTAAATTCCCTGGCTCAGCTAATGCTCAAAGCAACTTCTCCGGGTGTGCCTGATTTTTATCAGGGTACTGAATTATGGGATCTCTCAATGGTTGATCCTGATAACAGAAGAGCTGTTGATTACAGGCAAAGGATGGAATCTCTCATGGAGATCATAGAAAAGGATGAAAAAAATACAAATTACTTATTTGATGAACTCTGGGCAAACAGATCTGACGGACGTATTAAATTATGGCTGACCTGGAAGCTTATGAAAGAGAGAAAATCAGATCCGGAGTTGTTCCTTCATGGAATTTACATCCCATTAAAGGTAAAAGGGAAATACAAAGACCATATTTTAGCTTTCGCACGCAACCATGGAAGCAGATGGATTATTGTGATTGCTCCTCTTTTCATGGCAAAGCTGGAAGATAAAAATTTCATCAAAGGAAAAGATCATCTGAACTGGGAGAATACCATTGTAAAATTGCCCGTTACTATGCCTGAAAAATGGACTCCGTCATATGGCGGCTCTGAATTGGAATCAGCAGGAGAGCTCAGGCTTTCAGATATTATGAAGTATGCCTGTCCGGTTTTTTTAAAAGGCAGAATGGAAGCCCCGGTAAGATCCGCAGGAATCCTGGTCCATATCTCTTCACTACCGGGAAAATACGGGTCCGGGGACCTTGGTGAAGAAGCTTATGAATTTGCTAAACTGTTAAATCGGGCCGGACAATCTTACTGGCAGATTCTTCCTTTTAATCCTATCGGTAAAGGCTACGGTTATTCGCCATACAGCTCCACATCTGCTTTCGCGGGCAATCTTATGTTCTTAAGCCCTGACTATCTGATAAAAGCCCGATTATTGGATTTAACCGATACCTGGAAAATGAAATTCCGTGAATCAGACAGAACTGATTTTAAAAAGGCAATTGACCTCAGAAACAGCCTTCTGAATATAGCTTACAGCAATTTTAAAAATTATCCGGGACCTCTTACAGTTAAGGAATTCGAAGTTTTTTGTGAACGGGAGCGTTACTGGCTCGATGATTACGCTCTTTTTGTCAATCTCAAAAAAGAAAATAACAGAATTCCCTGGAATGAGTGGCCTGAGAAGCTTAAAAACAGGGATACAGTCAGCCTGAACAGTTTCCGTAGAAAATATCATAGTGAAATAGAAAAAGAGAAATTTGGTCAGTATCTTTTTAATGATCACTGGACCGCATTAAAAAAATATTGCAATAATCTTGGTATTAAGATTATCGGCGACATGTCAATTTATGTTAATTATGACAGTGCTGAAGTTTGGGCTAATCCATCTTATTTCAAGCTTGATAATGAAAAAAAACCAGTACAGGTTGCCGGCGTTCCTCCGGATTATTTCAGCAGTACAGGTCAACTATGGAATATGCCTGTTTATAATTGGGAATTAATGAAGGAAGACGGATATAAATGGTGGATGAACAGGATAAAAAGAAATATGGAGCTTTGTGACCTGGTAAGGTTTGATCATTTCAGAGGATTTTCTGAATACTGGGAAGTTCCTGCAGGGGGAAAAACAGCTGAAAATGGAAAATGGACCGCTGGTCCGGGAATGGATTTCCTTGGAAAGGTCAGGGATGAATTTCCGGATATGCCCTTTATTGCCGAAGATCTGGGGTTTATCGATGATAAAGTATATAAGCTCAGAGATAGTTTTTCTTTACCCGGAATGGTTGTTCTTCAGTTTGCATTCGGCGATAACACTCCCAGATCAGGTTATATCCCTCATAATTATAATGTTAACAGCATAGTTTATACAGGTACTCACGATAATAATACCACGAAGGGCTGGTATCGGAATGAGCTCAGTGATAAGAACAGGAAGGAAGCCGAAGAATATGTCGGGCACAAAATAGACGGCGAATCATGCCATGAAGAATTTATACGAATGGCATACAGTTCCGTTGCACGAATTGCTGTTATTCCCGTTCAGGATCTTCTGGGTATGGATGAAAATGCCAGACTGAATAAACCCTCAACAACTCAAAAAAACTGGGACTGGAAACTCAGAAAGGAAGATCTGAAGAATATCCCGGCTGAAAAGATCAGGAAAATGGCATATTTGTTTGGAAGGTTATGAGGCAGAACCCATAGAGCGTGTCAAACCTAGCACGTTACGTGTGAGCTCGGGAGAGCCTGTCCCGAGCATCGGGAGGGCAGGGTGAGAGGCCAGTCATTGTGTATAAAGATTAGCTTTATGAGGTGTACAATATCTGATCTTTAGGAAGCGAGAAGAAAAATGTGCAGCCTTTCCCTGTCTTTGATTCAAGCCATATTCTGCCATTGTGACGCTCCACAATTCTTTTGCAGATTGCAAGTCCTATACCGGTGCCATCGTATTCGTCCCGTTTATGCAATCTCTGAAAAATCTGGAATATTCTGTCATAGTATTGAGGTTCAATTCCAATCCCGTTGTCCTTTACAGAGAAAATATAATTTCCATCCTCGAGTCTGGAGTTAATTAAGACTACCGGCTGATCATTACTGAACTTAATGCTGTTTTCAATGAGATTTTGCAAAAGCTGGATCATCTGGTTTTCATCAGCAAAAACAGCAGGAAGTTTCCTGATATTTATAACAGCCTTACGTTCTTCTATCTTAAAATTGAGGTTCGCAATAACCTTTTCAAGAACAATATTCATCTTCACTTTTGTGAAATTTTTTCCTTTTGTCTGTACCCTGGAATAGGCAAGAAGCCCATTGATCAGTTCATACATCCTTTTTGATCCGTCAACAGCAAATCTGATATATTCTTTTGCATCGTTGTCAAGCTTATCATTATAGCGTTGCTGCAACATTTGTGTAAAACTTGAAACCATCCGCAATGGTTCCTGAAGATCGTGCGATGCCACATAGGCAAACTGGTTGAGATCCTTGTTTGACCGAAGCAGTTCCTCATTCAGATTTATCAAAGCCTGCTCTGTGCCTTTTTTCATCCCTGTCACATCAAAGCAAACAAAGGTCATTGCAACAGGTTTCCCGGATTTATTACTGGTGATTAAGGATTTGGTTGAAATGAATCTGGTTTCACCATCTATAGGCTTTGTTCTGAAAACAGTTTCAAGAGAAAGGTTGTACTTTAATGCCTGGTGTAAAGCTTTCCTGAAATGAGGAAGATCTTCTTCATCTATACAATTTTCAAAATCGTGATATTTATGAATTTGTGATCCGGTTTTACAATTCATCATCTTCTCTATTCTTTCATCGCAAATAACCAGATTCCTTCGAAGGTCCCATTCCCAAATGCCGATATGCCCTATATCGAGTGCAACATCGAGCTTCTCTTTTGATTCCTTAAGCTCCTGCTCAGCTCTGACGCGTGAGGTTATGTCAACTCCGACAGCCATATGGCCGGTTCTTTCTCCATTTTCATCAAACAAAGCCTTATTATGCCATTCGACGATTAAACGTTCACCATTTTTTTTAATATTTTCATTAATATTTACCTCATACTTATCAGGATCTTTATGGATCTTTTCGAGCATCTGGATCATCTGATGTCCTTTTAAATCAAATTCCGGAACTATTGTACCATATACTGATTTACCGATTATTTCTTTCTCTGTGAATCCAAATATTTTCTGGGCATATTCATTGAAGAATGAAATTACTCCTGAGGTATCCTGCTTAATAATAATGCTGCGGGCATTATCAACCAGCTCTTTGTATTTTTCTTCATTTTTCCTTAATTCTATTTCAGCTCTCTTCCTTTCATTGATATTCTGTACATGGGTAATCAGGTATTCTATTCTTCCATCCTGATTTATTATTCCGGCAGTGCTCATCTCTCCCCAGATTATATTGCCATCCTTCCGGATATAACGTTTTTCCATTCCGAAGGAAGATATTTCACCTCTTTCTATTCTTTTTAACTCTCTGAGATTGATTTTCAGATCATCAGGATGAGTAAAATCCTGAAAATTAAAATGTAATAATTCGGACTTTGAATATCCTGTCAATGCACAGAAAGCATTATTTACACTTAGCAGGTCACCTTCAATAGTGCCAATCGACATTGCAATTGCTCCGTCTTCAAATGCCGTTCTGAACCGTTCCTGACTGATCCGCAATTCAATCTCTGCACGTTTCTGTTCAGTTATGTCCCGAATATTTCCATTTCTAAGATATTGGCGACCCTCTTTGTCTTTTACAGTTGAGGTATGATCGGAAACCCAGCGATACTCTCCATTTTTGGACCTGACACGAAATTGAAGTTCTGCTTTGCCTGTTTTGTGTATCAGATTGAACTTGTCAGTGATTACAGGAATATCATCAGGATGAATGAGAGATGCGGCAGTACTTTCATCTATAGCTTCCATTTCTTCTGCCGTATATCCAAAGAGGGCCTGAAAAGATGGACTTATATACTGGTATTTTCCTGTCTGCATGTTCACACTGTAGATTACATCCCTTGAATTATCGAGTACGGACCGGAAACGTGCCTCACTTTGCCTGAGTGCATCTTCATCTTTTTTACGTTCTGATATATCCTCAATAAAGGTTATAAATTTACCTTTAGTTGCAGAAAAGGCTGTTATCTTCAGATATTTCTGAATATTGCCAAAGTAGCTCTCAAATGATTCTGACATTCCTGACTCTGAAATTTTTTCAAATAGCCCTGAAAATTGTTTACTTTCAAGACTATACAACTCTGACAATTTCTTTCCGATAATGCCGGATTTCTTCAATCCTGATATTTCTTCAAAAGCCGGATTGATTTCCGTTATCATGTAATCGACAGCTTTGAAAGCATTATTGTAAATAGTTTCATAAACAGCAAATCCTTCCCTCATAGAATCGTAAAGCGATGAAAGTGCTTGTTCGCTTTTAATTAATTTTGCTTCTGTGAGTTTAAATTCAGTTATGTCATTATATGTGCAGATAATTTTGTCAATTTCCCCTTTTTCTGTAAACAGTGGTTCTGCACTGACAAGCATCCACTTTAAATCACTTTGTGCTGGCAATATTACTCCGACGAGTTGATCTTTTACCGGCTTTGAGGTGATTAAAGCTTTTTTCACAGGATGTTCATCAACATGCAGCAATTCACAGTCTGCATTAAATACATGCCATTGACTCCAGTCCTGATCATTTACATTTTTAATTGTACTTTCTTTTGGAAGACCGAATAATTTCAAAAATGCATGATTAAATAATGTAAATCTTCCTGATTCATCGATAAGAGCAAGTCCCGTGCTTACATTTCCAAGGAAGGAATTGAAGAGATGTTCTTTTTGTTGCAGGGTTTTTTCGCACGACTCGCGCTTTTGAACTTCTTCGGTGAGTTGTTTCTTAAGATCCGGAAGTTCTATTCTGTATTCTTCAGGTAATTCATTCATATCCATAGCTCATCATGTTGGATTTTAACAGATCAAAGAGTCTAAAAGAATAAGTCAAATACCTTATCAACAAATTATACCGGAATAGAAAAATAAAATGTTGAGCCTTTTCCGGGTTGGGATTCAAGCCATATTTTACCTTTATGACGTTCAATTATCCTTTTGCATATAGCAAGTCCGATACCTGTACCTTCATAAGTTCCTTTGGGCAGCAGTCTCTGAAATATCTGGAAAATTCTTTCAAAGTACTGTGGCTCGATTCCCATTCCATTATCATTCACGGAAAAAATATAATATTTATTTTCAATTTTGGATGAGATCGAAATTACAGGAGAATCAGTATTGAATTTGAGGCTGTTTTCAATAAGGTTCTGAATGAGTTGTATCATCTGATTTTCATCTGCTAAAATTAAAGGCAGTTTTTCTCCTTTGACAACGGCTTGCCTTTCTTCAATTTTCAGGGTTAAATTCTGCATTACTTTCTTCAGTACATCGTTCATATTAACCCTTGAAAATTCCTTTCCTCCTGTCTGTACCCTTGAGTAAGCCAGAAGGCTATTAAGCAGATCGTACATACGCTTGGCTCCATCAACTGCATATCCTATAAATTCCATTGCATCCTGATCAAGTTTATCCTTATAGCGATGAGCCAGCAATTGTGTAAAACTTGATACCATGCGCAAGGGCTCCTGCAGGTCATGGGAGGCGACATATGCGAATTGCTGAAGGTCACGGTTGGATCGCATGAGATCTTCATTAAGTTTTAAAAGAACCTGCTCTGACCCTTTTTTCATGCTTGTTATATCGAAACATACGCCATTCAGGCTCACAGGCTTAGCATTTATGTCTTTGTTTAAAATGGCTTTGGTTGAGATATATTTCGATTCTTCATTTACAGGAATAGTACGGAATACTGTTTCAAAAGGTTTATTATGCTTCAGCGTCTCAGTAACAGCTTCCCTGAAATGGGGAATATCTTCATCATTGATATATTTTTCAAAGGTGGGATAATTGAAAGTAAAATGGGTATGATCAATACCGAGCATATCATGCATCCTTTGATCCCAATTCATTTTATTTGATTCCAAATGCCACTCCCAGGTTCCGATATTCCCGTTTTCAAGGGCGAGTGAAAGTTTCTTACTTGAGGTTTCAAGTTCTTTTTCAACTTTCTTTAATTCAGATATGTCGGTATTGGTTCCAAACCATTGTATAATTTCACCTTTGTTATTTCTCATTGGGATGCCCCGTGTGAGAAATTCACGATAAAGTCCGTCTTTCCCCAATAATGGGAATACCATTTCAAAAGGTTTCTTCTCTTCAACAGCAGTTTTCCAGCGTTTTATTACTGTTGGAAGTATAACAGGGTCATGCACTGTGTGCCATCCGAATCCCTTCATTTGGTCAAATGTGCATCCCGTGTATTCATACCATCGCTTGTTAAACCACGTTCTGCGGCCATCAGATTTTGCGATCCATGCCATCTGAGGAATAGAATTGGCTAAAAGCTTGAACCTTTTTTCACTCTCCCTCAGTTCGGTATCAGCTCTTTTAAGCCGTACCAGGTCTTCAGTCAGCTTCTTATTGGCAATTTTCAACTCAGAAGAACGCTCTTTAACCATTTCTTCCAGGGAGTCCTGGTATTTTTTAATCTCCGTTACGTCTGAAACAACAATACATACAGCTCCTTCAATGTTGGAAGGCAGTGGAAAGAATGACAACTGCAGGTATAATGAACCTCCCTTAACGATATCCCTTATTTTGCCTTTCAGACTATCCTCCAGGAGTTTATTAAATTTAGTTCTTTCGGAAGGGTCAATAAATCTTGAAATGTTCGTTCCGGCTATCTGTTCGGATGGATGGGAGACCAGATCTGAAAATCGATGATTATGGTAAAGTATAGTACCATTATCTGTCACTGTTACAGCTCCTTCATCCATTTCCTCGAGTATGATCCTGTAGGGTGTTTCAGATGAAGTAATTGAAAAAACCTTCTCTCCGTTCTTCCCTGTAACAATAATTGCATCGACTTCTCCACTGCGGATAGCGTCAAGGGTCTCTTCTGTCTCCTGTAGGCGCAACCGCAACTCCTTATTGTCATTCAGGAGTTGTTCAATAGTTAAAGGAGTTGTTAATGAGGACATTATAATATCTACATTTTCTCTTTTTCTGAGATATCGAGTCCTACGAGAACACGGTCGGTGCTTGACATATCACCTATTACGCGACGCAATGGAAGAGGCAATTTTTTTATAAGTGTCGGTGCAGCTATAATTTGTTCTCCCTTTGCCAGACCCGGATGCTGATAAAGATCAATGACTTCAAGATCATATCTTCCTTTAAGATATTCATCGCATATCTTTTTAATATTCGAAATGGCTCTGGCTGAATTGGGAGTCATTCCTGTTACATATAATCTCAGTGTGTAGATCTGACTGTCATTATTTTCTGTCTCTTCCTGCTTTACCGGATCATGTTTTTCGTTTATTTTCTTTTTCATATACTTCCTCCATACTATTTATCAGGTTTCAGTTCCAATCCTACAAGTACCCGTTCAGTATCTGATAAATCTCCGATTATCTTCCTTACCGGCACCGGCAATTTCCGTACCAGGGTTGGGATAGCCAGGATCTGATGTTCACGGCTCAGTTGCGGGTTTTCCAGAAGATCTATTATCTCTATCTGATATTTACCCTCAAGTTTATTTTCACAAATTGCCCGCAGGTTATTAAGAGCAGTCCTGCACTTCGGAGTCTGCCCTGCTATATATAAACGTAAAATCCACTTTTCAGGGACTATATTGTATGGTTTTGATCCCGGTGGCTTTGGTTTATCAGATTTCATTCGCATATAAGATTAAAGTGAAAAGAAATAAACATCATTTCTGAAAAATTACTTTCAGATTGCTTTATTATTTGCTGCCGAATAAGAGGGTTTATTAATATCTTCATAAAAATCACGCAGTTCTATTCCATCATTGGTAAGCAGGAATTCACGTATTTCGTTTGAGTGAGCCATACCGCGTGATTTAAGGACATAAAGACCACGGATTCGCCTGCGGCCTGTTTCAATGTCGCGCAGTAATAACCAGGTGTCAATCAGAGAAGAAATGAATATATCTGTTTGTTCAAGGTTACTGGTATCATTGGTCAGATTAGTAAAGAAAGATGTTATCCGGCTGACCTTAAGGTAATCGATAAGCCGCATTGCTAAAGCCTGTGCTTCCAACTGATTATTGCCGGTTACAAAGCTGTTGATCGGATCAACAATGACTACTGAAGGCTTGATTTTTTCAATAATCTTATGCATCGTGATCAGGTGCATTTCAATTCCCGAAAAGGTAGGACGCATAGAATGAAAATGCAGCAGCCCTTTTTTTACCCATGGTTCGAGATTGAGACCTATCGATCTCATATTGCGGATGATCTGGGCAGGTGATTCTTCAAAGGAAAAATAAAGAACCCTTTCACCATTTCTGCAAGCTGAATCGGCAAGATGACATGAAATGCTGCTCTTTCCCGTACCGGCAGTTCCTGAGACAAGAATGCTGCTGCCCTGGAAAAAGCCTTTATTACCAAGCATTTCATCAAGTTCGGGTATGCCGGAGGATATTCTTTCAGAGGACACCTGATGTGAAAGCCCCAGGGAAGTAATAGGCAATACTGAGAAACCCGCTTCATCTATCAGGAACGGATATTCGTTTGTCCCATGCTGTGACCCCCTGTATTTAACGATCCTGAGGCGCCGGGTTGATGCTTGTTCCGAAACACGGTGATCAAGTACAATGACGCAATCTGAAACATATTCCTCCAGACCCTGGCGGGTAAGAGCACCATCGCCCCTTTCACCGGTTATAATGGCAGTGACCCCCTTATCTTTCAGAAACCTGAAAAGCCTGCGTATTTCTGCCCGCAAAACATTCTGATTCAGGAAACTGGAAAAAATAGATTCTATAGTATCGAGTACAATTCTTTTCGCTCCGATTTTGTCAATTGCATATCCGATTCTTATGAATAATCCTTCGAGATCATACTCGCCGGTTTCTTCCATTTCACTTTTTTCCACATAAATATGATCGACAAGGATTTTATTTTGTGCGACTAATTTATCAAGATTAAAGCCAAGCGAGGCAACATTCACCGTGAGTTCCTGTTCAGTCTCTTCAAAAGCGATGAATACACCGGGTTCATTGTATTTTAATGCCCCGTGTACGAGAAATTCCATTGCAAGCAACGTCTTGCCACAGCCGGCTGATCCGCAGATCAGAGTCGGGCGGCCTGATGGTAAACCACCGAAAGTGATTTCATCCAAACCGTGTATTCCTGTGAGGGATTTTTTTAAAGAATTATTTGCAGATTTCAATTCACCTTTCATTCTCCCTTGAATAAGTTAATTTATAAATAACTGAAACCAATACAACAAACTGTATTATAGGATGATTAATATTTTTAATCAATAACTACAAATTTAGGAAATCTTAGCCCTAATGAAAAATATTAAAACAACTTTTTGCCTGGTTAATCAGGGCTCCAAACCATAATGTCTTTAAGTATCGCAAAATCATTGAAATAAAAATCAAGTACATGCAGAGTTTTATGAACTCATATAGACCCTTTTTATAAATTTTCTCTCTATAAAATAGTAAAATGAAAAAATCAGGATCTGGTTTAGTACAGCTGCCATTAATCCATAGACTGATCCGTACCATATGGCAACTGCATAAGCCTGAAGCTGCCCAATCCCGTACATTGGATTATTTAGATATTTATAAGGACCGGAAACAACAAAGTCTGTAATTTTCCTTCCCAGAAACATGTCTTTCCAATAATAGATTTCTATCGAAACAACATTTGCTGCCAAAATTTTCACTAAAAAACCTGCCAGGAACATTACTGTTACGATCACAAACAACAAATCCTTGTTCAGGAAGTCCAGTAAGTTTCCGGGAGTTGATGAAGCTATATACCCTATACTCACAGCATTATGGAAAAATAAAAAGCCCAGGATTGCTTCAAAAGCCTTGTATGCGTCATTCTCGTTGCTCCATTTAGCAAAGAAAAAATGCCGCAGCCCGTTTTCAGAGAGGACAGCAGAAATGAAACCTATATATAAAACCTCACTAATGATAAAATAGGAGAATGCAATATCTGTGTTATAAGGATGATAATGTGCAAAAAAAAGGGCTAGCAACAGAGAAAAGATTATGATAATAGTTCTCATTACAGTAGCATTTTTGGGAACATATCCGGCCATTGATATCAATAATTCGATAAGATGCCTGATCTTATGTATATCAGATTTAGACATTGAAATTTATTTTTACAAATTTGAGACTGTTATTGAAGATTTGTTTGTTAGTCATAACAATAAAGGTAACAAAAATGAATTAACGATCCCGGCCAGGCTATTAAAACCTCTCCCCAAACCTCCCGATGCATATAGCTATCGGGAAGTGGCCGGATGGCTTCACCAGGTAACAACTGCCCTGCAGGCTGGCTCCTCGCTAAACTCTGCACAATCGATCGAAGCCCTGACATAACCGAGAAAAATCTTCATTCCAGATCTCAATAGCTCGAGAATATTACGTATATTTGCAACAAATAGTGTACGTGACATGGATGCAAAACTTACTTTAAATATAGATAAGGATGTTGCACGTAAAGCAAAATCCTACGCAAAAAGCGAAGGAAGGAGTTTATCAGATCTTGTTGAGAATTATCTTAAGCTCCTTACAAAAAATGCTTCGATAGAAGAATCTGAATTCACTCCTAGAGTTAAATCTTTACTTGGATGCATTAGACTTCCTGAGGACTTAGATTATAAAATTGAGATCTCTGATTACCTTACAAAAAAATACCTCTAAGAATGACAGATTTATTCATTGATACAGATGTCATTATAGATTTTCTAATTGATCGAAAACCTCATTCCAGAAAAGCTGCCGTAATTTTTACTTTAATCGAACAAAAGAAGATTAGAGGATATGCTTCGTCCCTTACATTTGGTAATTTATACTACGTTTTACGAAAAATTGAATCTCATAATAAAGTCAAATCAAAGCTTGGAAGTTTGTCACAAATTATCGGAATTCTTAAAGTAGAGGAACAAACAATTAAAGATGCTCTTGCTTCTGATTTTCCTGACTTTGAGGATAGTATTCAATATTACAGTGCACTTGACAGCAAAAAAATTGATGTAATTATTACCCGGAATATTAAAGATTACAAAAAATCTGATATCCCAGTTATGACTCCGGGAGATTATTTAAAAACGGCGAGCAGCTAACACGGACAAAAAAGGGAAGTGGCCGGATGGCTGCGCCAGGTAAACCTAGGGTTTATAGGGAAGCGTTGCAGGAGCTGAATCCTTTTGCTTAATCATGATCTTATCCACTCTTTTTCCGTCAATATCGACGATTTCTATTACATATCCCTCATATTCGAATTTATCACCGATCTGAGGTATTTTTTTTATATTAGAAAGAACAAATCCTGCTACGGTTGAGTAATCTATATTTTCGAAATCTGTTACATAATTTTCGAAAATTCCGTCAAGAACTTCCACGGTAGCATCACCGCTGATCAGGTACGATTTATCTTCACGTACAAAAATATCGGGTTCATTTGATTCTCCTTCCTCAGGGATATCGCCAATGATATTTTCCATTATGTCATGAAGGGTTATAATCCCTTCAAAGCTTCCATACTCATTTACAACAACACAAAAATGCTTCTGGCTTTTTTTCAGCATATCAAGGACCTTATGGGCTTCAACATTTTCCGGTATAATCAGTGGCTGTGTAAGTAACCTTGTGATGTTGACATTTTTTTCATTTGGAAGAGCCATGAGGAAGTCCCGTATCAAAAGAACTCCTGTGAAGTTGTCGAGGTTATCCCTGGCACATATCAGTTTACTGTGGTTGGTTTTGAAAATTGATTCCTTAATCTGTTCGGGAGACAGGTTGAGATCTATCCATTCCACTTCCGTCCTGTGTGTCATGATGTGCTTGGCTTTTTTATCAGAAAAGTAAAATACCTTCTCATGTATCATGTTCTGATCATTCTCTATTACTCCCTCCCTTGAGGCAAACTTTATCATTTGTCTCAGCTCGGCCTCAGTTAATTGTTCACTGTGTCTTTTAATTCCAAGAAAGCTGTTAATCAACGATGTTGAAAAAGACAGGAATTTTACTACCGGATAGAAAATCGTGCTGAAATAATAAATTACCGGGGCTATTTTGATTGCAATTTTTTCAGGATTACTGAGGGCAATTGTTTTAGGTACCAGCTCCCCTATTACGATCGAAAAATAGGTTATAGTAAGGATAGTTATGGCAAGAGCTACTTCATGAGCAGAATACCTGAATAATTCATATTTCTGAAGAAATGGAGTAATATTGTCGGCAATACTGATACCTCCGTAGACACCTGTAAGAATTCCAATAAAAGTTATTCCCACCTGGACGGCTGATAAAAAATTTTCTGAATTGGTAAGCAACCTTAAAGCTGTTTTAGCACCTTTTCTGCCTTCAATTTTGAATTGTTCCAGTCTTGATTTTTTACTTGAGACCAATGCAATTTCCGATAATGCAAAAAACCCGTTAAGGAGGATCAGTACACTTAAAATCAGAAGTTCCATTTCAGGTCTTATTTTTTTCAATGTATTATGGCTCAAAGATATTACATTTTCAGATCGAAAAGTATGATTGCTGCTTATTCGGAGGTAAATGATGATGCGGAAGTACCTAAGAAATAACCTATTTTAATTATTATATAACCTTAGCGAACAATTGTCTTACCAACTTTGTAATATGATACTGTCTCTTTTTAAGAAACTTCTTTAAGATACACTTCGGAATACTGTAAAATAGCGAAAATGAAAATAAATATTTTTCTGACGGGAAGAATATACCTGACAGGTGTATTGATGGTTACTATTATGATCTCCTGCAGCAAGGATGATGGCGATGGCATATTAATTCAGAATCACGATGACAGTGAGATGATGTCAATTCTGCATTCAATGATGCGAAGCATGGATAGCCTTACATTGACAAACGATCCTGATAATGATTTTGCAAGTATGATGAAAGTTCATCTGAATGGAGGCGTGGCAATGGGAAATCTTGAAATGGAAAAAGGGAATGATCCGTTTTTAATTGAACTGGCCAGTCAAATGATCACTCAGAATCAGAAAGATATTGTGAGCCTTGATTCCTTTCTTGTTATCCGTCGGCCTGTGGTTAGTGATTCACGGTACCGCGAACAGGCTGAAACAGCAATGGAGATTATGAGCAATAATGCGGACCTGCAGCTGTTAACAGGAAATATGGATCATGATTTTGCTATTTTACTGATACAGCATCATTTAGGAGCACTCGATCTGATTGATCTTGAAATTCAATTTGGTATTTCCGCTGGATTAAAAGCAATAGCCGGAAAAATAAAGAACAATCAGCGGAATGATGTTCAATTGCTGCAGGACTGGCTTCTTGAATGATCCATTTTAAAATTTGCGGCTGCTTCCTTTAGGAGGACAATTAAAATACCATTTAGCTTCGCGGAAGCCATCGCCTGGCAGAAAAATGGGAACTAGTAAGTGCAGGAAGGGATTCAAGCTTATGGAATATCCAGTTCTCCCACGTTACTCATTGCCCTGCATTCCTCAGCACATTTCCTGCATACTTCAGCACACTTTCTGCAATGTTCCATATGAGAATGCTTTTCACATTCCTCAGCACAGGAATCGCATACACTCGCACACAAACCGCAGATCTCATTTGCGAAAGCGCTTCCTGAAGACATTATTCTGGCTGTAAGTAAACATACATCTGCACAATCTCTGTTCAATTTTATGCAATGGACAAGCTCTTTTACATTTTTTTCATCAAGACACGCATTTTCACAATGCAAACATTCTGTTGCACACTCGTAACAAGCCTCGATGCAACTCTGATATTCTTCGTGGCTCATAATATCTTATTTTAAAGGTTATATATTAAAAAACTAACACCTCCGGTTGCCTTTTGTTCGTAATAAATGATTTATAATTAACAGCAGGAATCTTGAGTCCACTCCAAAAAATATTTCATGCCACCAAGTGACCCTCCCGATTTGAAAATTCTGGAACATCAAACCTTATAACTCTTAAGACCCCCATCCCAGCCTTCCCCCGGGTGAAGGAGTGCATCTTATCAATCTTTCAGAATGCTCTTAGCTTGCCCCCTGGGGGAAACAGGAAAGGGAGTTTAAAAGATGCAAATATATGAAGTTCCATAAAAGAGTTAGGAGACTCCAAGGCTCCAAATTACACCAAGGTTATATCACTGATATTAAACTCTTGGTGACCTTGGTGTCTTTGTGCCTGGTGGCATTTTTTGTTTTTCGATTTTCCGGAGTGAACTCAATCTTAGAATGTTATACTATTTTGGAAAATTAAATTAATCAATTAATTACTAACTTTTTATGCTGAAAAGGTTAACATTCTGATATCAATTTTGTTTTATTTTTAACAGAAGTTGATACAATTCCAAAACTTAAATTAAAATGCTATGGAATTAAAAGAACAGTACGTACAGGATCGGGGAAGGAAAAACACACGTGAGGAAATAAATTCCGAAATTGATCAGAAGGTAATTAATAATTTAACACATTATTATAACCTTCCATCTGAAGAAATAACCAAGCGTCTTGATAAGCTGCAAAAGGAATGGGATATTGAAAAAACACTTGAAGTGAATGCTTCAGCTATTGCATTGACAGGTTTAATGCTTGGCAGGCTGGCCGGCAGAAGATGGTACGCCCTGACGGGTGTTGTGGCAGTATTTCTTTTGCAGCATGGCTTACAGGGATGGTCACCGCCAATACCTTTTTTCAGGGCTCTTGGTGTTCGGACCAGGCGGGAGATCGATGAGGAAATTTATGCATTAAGAGTGCTGAGAGGCGATTTTGACGATATTTCAGCTAATTCCGGACCGGATGAAATAATCAGTAATTACAGAGGCTGAGACAGGAACGAGGGTGTCTCAAAAGGTAAATCCATTAACCGCAGAGGTCGCAAAAATGATTCCCCCCAATTGATTCACCGCGGATTACGCGGATTTCACTGAAT
>JBBQJD010000072.1:0-19408 GCA_038325595.1 Bacteroidales bacterium
TTTTTTTACCTCAATTCCTGACCATTCCAGTTCCGGAAGATGTTTTATCATCTCAAGATTGAACATCGCTTCATTTCTTACCCATGGTTCCAGATGTTTTACCGGTGGATTCTGCAGGAAAAATTTCGGATCGAAGCCGCCTATTTCAATATCACCATAAACAGGATGCTTTTCAGGCTTCCATTCAAAAAAACCAAGACTGTCATTTTCTTCATCATCCCATCTGATCATTTCAATTTCGTCAATTGTGCCGTCTTTATTATAGTCCTTATTCTTTGCACCGTTCCATAATTCATCGCCATACCAGATTGAACCAAAATACCAGTAACCAAAATCGGGACCATGACCAAAGAGTGGATTTCCACTGCCGAGATCATTATAAACATCTCCTGCTTTGGCATACCCTGTGATCTTTTTACCGATCTCATCAAATATTTTATACCATTGTAAATCTTCAGCATACATCCTTTCATCTGAACCGGATGTTGAAGGCGGTCTGAGATGCATGGGGACACTTGTATCCATTGAATTGACAATATAAATATTTGGATGTGTTAGAAGAAAAGCAAAAACTGCCCTTGTCTCTGATTCGCTGAGAGGGAATTCTCCTGAGCCGCCCTGAGTAAACCCGCGGCCCGTTACTTCTTTTTTCGGCCTCCAGTTTTCGGGATAATTTCTATGGAGATCAAGTCCGCCAATGCCATCTTCATTAATCTTTCCGTCATTATCATTGTCAAATCCCTCAGATGCTGATACATACATGCCCTTACCTGCATCAACGCTTTTCATGGTCCTGCCTGTTAAGTCCGCTGTATCGGAAACAAGATTTCCTTTTTTCTCATCCTTCCATCTCATGGTAAGAATTACTCCATTACTGTCAAGATCTTCCGGAGCATCCTCGTCAAGCATACCATCATCATCAGAATCATCAGGACGTACAGTGCTCCGGTTACTCTGAGCTGTTTTCATGTACAGATTATGACCATCAGGATTATTGATTGGTTTCAGGTATATTGTTTTTGTATCTATAAGGTGAGTAATACCGGGATCCTTTCCATAGTTGTCAAGGAGATACTTAATAAGCCAGATAACAGATTCTGAAGCCGTGACCTCTCCGCTGTGTCTTCCGCCTTCAAAGAACGCGGCAGGCTTATCAGTGTCCTTTCCTGTCTTTTTGTTGGTAAGAGTGATCTGGTAAATAGGTCTTCCTTCAAAGCTTTCTCCTTCCTGGTAAAGATCCACAAGCTCCGGAAATTGTTTCGCCCATTTCTTCAACCATGAATTAATAACATCAGCAGAATGATACGTGTCAAACATCAGGCTATCACCTGCTTCGTATTGTACCTGTGAATATCTGACTGCCGGAAAGTAATTAACCCCATGCCTGAATCCTGACAAAGTATAATTTTTTGATTCCTTTCCTTTGGCAGTTTCTGGTGATTGTGGCGAAGAGGATTGCCCATTTATCATAATGGTGATCAATGCCATAGCGGCAAACAGTAAGAATTTTTTCATAGCAGGCTGTGTTTATTCACGAGGCTAAATACATAGTACTCTCTGTGAGACATGAGTACAATTGTATTTGTTAAATATCTTAAAATGAATCTGTTTATTGAACTATCCTCTTTTTGAAATTATCTCAAGTTTCTCGATTTCAACTACTTCAATTGTCTTTCCAAATACTTTTATTATACCTTCCCGCTTAAAGTCAGATAATGTCCTTATAACATTTGCTGTGCTCATTCCGATATAATCGGCTATCTCTTTCCTTGAAACCGGAAGATCGAAAACCTTTGATTTATATATTTCCTTTGTGAAGTATAATAACACAAAAGCCACTCTGCCAATCAGGTTTTTTTGCCTGATATCCAGAGTCTGACTGATGATCTTGTCATTGATCAAAGAAATTTTGGTAAGCAGACCCATGGCAAAAGCACCGTTTTTTAAAAATAGGTCTTTTATAAAATCAAGCTTTACCATGCATACGACAGAATCCTCAAGAGCTGAAACAGAGTATTTATAACACTCTTCTGAAAAAATACTCATGTTGCTCACAAATTCAAATGGCCGTGTAACTGTTATTACCTGCTCTTCTCCCCTTGCTGATCTCCTGTATAGTTTGACAAGACCACTCTTCAGATATTTAAATGTACTTATCTTTTCTCCTTCGTGATTGATTATCTCTCCCTTATGAAAGAATTGTTCTTCCTTATTTTTGCATAATTCCGCTATGGAATCGTCATCAAGATATGAAAAGACGACATCCCTGAACTCGCAATCCGCGCAGACACACATACCTTTCTTCTCGTTCACTTATTTATAGTTTTTCACAAAAATACCATTTTCCTGATCATATCATCAAAATTCAATTTGTTTTATTGCCAAATTTCAGCCTATTTTGCAATGCAATAATTCCTGATTCAATATATTATCTAAATAATGGTCTATCGTACTGATTACCATATGCATTCAAACTATAGCGACGGACGGACGATTCCTGATGACTATATCGGTCCCGCAATAGTTGCAGGACTCAGTGAAATAGGCTTTTCGGAACATCTTACCCTTTTTAAAGATCTTGAAGACTGGAATATGAATCCGGTTAATATTGCGCCATATATTGATCATTTGCAGGCATTGCAGAAAAAAACAAGCAGAATTAAAGTCAAAATAGGGTTGGAAGTCGATTTTTTTGCAGGAAAAGAAAAAGAAATACGCGAATACCTGGATCCCCTTCCTCTGGATTATATAATAGGTTCTGTTCATTACCTCGGAGAAAAAACAGTTGACTTTGGTCCGGAATTTTATGAAGGGAAAAGCATTGATAATCTATTCGAAGCATATTTTGATTCTGTTTGTGTTGCAGTTGAATCACGAATATTTGATATTATAGGACATTGTGATCTGATCAGGATTTACGGGTATAAGCCATCAACCAACCCTGAGCCTTATTACCGTAAACTTGCCAGGACCATGAAAGCATGCAATGTGGCTTTTGAACTTAATACAAATGGAAGGAACAGACCGCTGGCTGATTTCTATCCCGACCGTCAGTTTTTGAATATTTTTAAAGAAGAAAATGTACCGGTATGTGTCAATTCGGATGCACATATGCCATCAAGGGTAGCACAATACTTTGATGAAGCGTATGAACTACTGAGGTATGTCGGATTTTCCGAAATGGCAGTCTTTGACAAACGGGTAAGGACCATGATTCCTTTTTAAGTCTGAAGCCGGATTCCTGCAATTGCCATTATTGAATCAATCCATTCATCATTATCATTAAGACTTTCAACAAGAACGAGCTCCTCTCCTCCTGAGCGCTGAAAAGCTGTCTTATAATCATCACTGATTTCTACAATCGTTTCAAGACAATCAGCTACAAATGATGGCGCCACAACAAGCACCTTTTTTTTATTCTTCTTAATCAGATCGGATAAAACCTGATCTGTAAACGGGGTAAGCCATTTCTTGGTCAACCTGGATTGGAATGATGTTGAAAAGCTATCTGCCTGCAGGTTGAGCTTATCACTGATTAACCGGGTAGTTTCAAAGCAGGAAGCCTTATAACATAAGGTCCCATGTGCAGGCATATGATTTTCGCAACTACAGCCTGAGGACTCAATTTCCGGATGAGATCTTTGGACATGACTTAAAGGAAGGCCATGATATGAAAACAGAACATGATCATAGTTTTCCGGATTATATTTCCTGATCTGCGTAACCCATGCCTGGATAAACGAAGGATGAGAATAGAATTGACTCACAAATTTTAATGCCGGTAAAGTATTCCATGTTTTTATCTCGCTCATTATCAATTCATTAACTGATCCGGTAGTTGATGAAGAGTACTGAGGAAATAAGGGAAATATGATTAATTTTTGCGGAGTATCTTTTTCTAATCTCCTAAGTATTTTTTTTAAAGAAGGATTTCCATATCGCATGGCTCCAATCACCGTGTAATTATTATCTGCATTCCTTTGGAGTTTGGAAACGAGGTTTCCAAGGTTGATCAGCAGCGGAGATCCTTTATTGGTCCAGAGTTTCCTGTAAAGGGCGGTCGACTTTGGTGCCCGGAAAGGTACGATGATAACATTTACAAGGATTTTTCTGAACAGCCATGGCAGGTCAATTACCCTGTGATCATTCAGAAACTGTGACAGAAACCTGCGTACATATTTTTTTTCGGGTTTATCAGGTGTCCCGGTGTTAACAAGGATGATGACCGTCTTTTTCATCTTTGTGAGGCGAGAAATTCAGCTATTTGCCTGGCCTGCTTCACCCTGTCGGCCATACCTATACCATCACGGATGTTACCTGCAAGAATAAGCCCCGGATATTGCTCCTGAATACTCCTTATCCGTGCGAGCCTTTCTCCTGTACTTATCTCATATTGAGGTATTGCATGTGAATACCGGTGAATCTTCACAAGATCCGGGATGTTTAATTTAGATATAATTGAACGGATCTCCCTGAGAACTATTGCCTCAATTTCATTATCTGTTTTGCTTATCATTTCCGGTTTTTTGACTCCCCCGAGAAAAACAGACAGCAAGGTGCCTTTTTCCGGAGATCTTCCTTCAAAGATTGCGGACGGAAATAAAATTCCAAGGATATCGCGATTTTCCTGTGAGGGTATAAGTCCACCGAAAGCATCTGGTTTCGGACCCTTCCATTCACTGTAACCTAATGCAACCTGTACAATGGCTGCATACTTCAAATCTGTAAATGGGTTTAAGCTTTCCTCAGGAATAAAAGGGAGAAGAGAAGGAAGATCGTAACCACCTATTGTGGTAACAACAACAGGAGCCTGTACCTTACTCTTTTCACCTGAACTATTAACAAATGAGACCAGAAAACCTTTATCGTTCGGTTTGATAACAGTCCCGCTGACCCCGGTGAGAATATTTTCACTTTCAATGCGATCTGAGAGTGCTTTAATCAGATTCCCAAGACCTCCCTTAACAGAAAATACTTCACGTGTTGCCCTTTTTTCGTCCTCGGTTTTTGGTTCCCGTGCTTTTTTTATAGTTCCCTTAATAAAGCTTCCGTAGTTATGTTCAAGGGCATATAATTTCGGAAGAGCATAACGGGTAATAAGTTTTTCAGGATCTCCGGCGTAAATACCTGAAACAAAGGGATCAACTGCATATTCCAGAAAACTACGGCCCAAACGTCTTATAACCATCTGAGCTACAGATTCATCAGGGTCTGAACCTGGTTTACGGAATGGTTCACCAAGAATCCTTAATTTGTCACTGAATCTGAAGAGTGGAGTTCTGATGGCAGATATAAGCCCCGATGGTAAAGGCTGCCATTTCCCTCTTTTCAGAATATAACGCTTTTCAGATTTCGGGTTTGCAGTTTCAAGAGTGCAATAATCTTCAATATCCCTGAATAAAGCGGCTATCTCGGGAGTGGAAAGCACCCCAGTATTTGGTCCGGATTCGTAAATAAAATCATTTTCAGCAACTGTATGGATTACACCTCCGACCTTTTTATCCTTCTCCAGAACAATAATTTTTTTACCCAGTTTCTGCAGGTAATATGCCATGGTCAGGCCTGTCAGGCCTGCACCGACAATCACTATATCCGGAGTTTTAGTATTCATGTTTATACCGGTTTGGAATATGTTTGTACTTTTTCTTTATACTCCCTGTCGAACGATGCTGCGATGTTTCGTATAAATAATATTCCTGTTTCTGTTACCTGAAGCTCTTCGGATTTATATTGTATAAGTCCATCTTTTTCAAAGCCTTTCAGAATATTTTCATCAAAGGAAACAATTTTCTTTAACTCTGTCAATGACAAATGGAATTCTTCCGCGATTCCGGCAAAATTAATTTTCTTATTGCACATCAGGCGGGTAATTAATTCCCTTATAAAAATCTGTTCATTACTCAGGGTATAACCACGTTCTACCGGCAAATCACCTTTTTCAACAGACTCAATATATTCTTCAGTTCCCTTTAAATTCTGAGAATATCCCTTCTCAAGCTGACTTATTGCCGTTACACCGAACGCATAAACCTGTCCTGTTGTCCGCCTTGTGCAGTATCCCTGGAAGTTCCTGTGAAGAGTATTCTCATTAAGTGCAATGAAAAGATCATCCGTCGGCAGAACATAATGATCAAGCCCGATAGATTTGTAATCTGCAGCCTCCAGCAGGTCGCGCGATGTAAGGAACATTTCCATTTTATCACCCGGTGAGGGAAGTCCTTTTTTCTCAAGAATTAACTGGTGCTTTTTTACCCAGGGGACATGCGCATATGAGAAAGTTACCAGCCGGTCGGGTCTGATCTTTATCGCTTCATCAATGGTTCTTGCAAAAGAATCTGCTGTTTGCCCCGGCAATCCATAAATAAAATCAAGGTTGACATTAATATTCCCCGCATCTTTTTTCAGGTATCTGAATAATTCCTCAACAGGTATGGCAGAGGGCTGCCTGTTTACACCATTGAGCACTGCTTCATCAAAATCCTGTATTCCGAGACTAACCCGGTTAAAGCCTGCACCCTTTAATGAGTCAATGTATTTAAAATCAAGATAAGCAGGATTGCACTCAATTGCAATTTCAGGATTTTCAATCAAAGAAAACTGCGAAAACAGATATTCATTCAGGTCTGATAAAAAACTTACAGGTATTGAATTCGGGGTACCACCTCCATAATGAATCTGCGAAACCCTACGGCTTTTGTCGACAAATTTCAGAACAAGATCTATCTCCTTTTTCAATGCCGTCATGTAAGGAACTACCAGATTGCCATTCCCTATTGAACAGGCATTGCACCCGCAATAGAAACATATCTTTTTGCAGAATGGAATATGAATATAAATGGCAATGTTTTCGGGTTTTCCCTGATTTGAATCTTTCAACAGATTAATGTAATTCTGCTCAGAAAATGCGTCAGTGAAATGGTTCGCCGGCGGATAACTTGTATACCGGGGAACTGGCACATTATACTTTTCAAGCAGTTTATCAGATATTTTCATTTACATTTTTTTTGGCAGTGAATAAAACAAAATCAGGAAAGTAAACAGACACAATAACGCCTCGATCCCAAAAACGCCCCTGTAGCCTATAATGTCGCCGACCTTGCCGCTGAAAACAGCTATGATCAGACTGCTCAGGTGGGTAATCACTATCTGAATCGTGAAATCAGTCCCTTCACGTCCTTTCCTGACTATATCCATGGAAGTCGTATAAACTGCAACTGTCGATAATCCATATGATCCCCATAATAATAAGATACCTGTGTATATGGCTGTTAATGAAGGATCTGTGGCCGATATAATCCAGAACCACGAAGCTGCAAGAAAACTCATAAAAAGAAAAAGGTACATGGAAATTTTTCTTCCGGCCTTCCTGACAATGAATCCACCCGCAAAAGCTGATAAAGCAGCCGTGGATGTTCCAAAAACCCCTGACATTAAGCCAATCTGTTTCACATTATAGCCAAGATCAACCAGAAAAGGTTTAAGAAGGGTCAGAATTCCGATTATTCCTGAATAGTAGAAAATCAGGATCAGAACTCTTTTATGTTTTCCTTTTTCGGCAAAGAACCTGTAAATATCCAGGAATGAAACTCTCGGTTTTGTCAGGTTGTCATTGTAAACAGGTTTCCTGTATAATAGCAGAGGAGTAACTGCAAACAATACAAAAATTGCAAGCAGAATTAAAATATTGGTCCATCCAAAATAATAATAAGCAATTAACAATACACCTGTTCCAAACAGGCTTCCTATAAAACTTCCGGAGGATTGCATGCTGTTGCCCAAGCTTCTTTCTTCAGGTTTCAGATGAAGTATCGCAAAAATATCCACTGCAATATCCTGTGTGGCAGAAGCTATAAAGGCAATTATCATCATAAATACTATCAGCCTGAAATCTGTCTGAAGATCAAACAAACCTATACTAAGAATTACAATCGCATAAAAAATTTCTGACAATATTATAAGCCCTCTTAACTGCTTTGTAGTCCTTGCCTTGTCATCAACAAGAGGTGCCCATAGAAACTTAAATATCCATGGAAGCTTGACCAGCTGAAGAAGTCCAATGGATTCGAGCGAATATTTCTCCTGCCTCATAATTACCGGAACAACTGTCGAGAAAAAACTCATTGGTATTGATTGTGCAATGTACAGACTGAAAAGTACAGGAAATTTATGCCAGCTTTTTGTTTCGTCCATCATCAGAATTTTACAGATAAATTCATACCAATTTGCATTGGCTTTCCTGTCTGGACATATTTATTTCCAAGTGCTTCAAAATAGAATGATGCATAATCTGTATTAAACATGTTTTTGGTCCAGATATCGAACTGAAGGAATTTCCGGATTAATGAAATCTTGGCATCCACCAACCCATAATATGGCTGTTTATGGGAGTTCACTTCATTCCAGTAGATTTCTCCCGCTCCCCGGTACAATGCACTAAGTTTAATATTGTCTATAATATTGGAATTCTGAATATCGAATGTTTTGGTTCCCTGAAATGCAAAGGTATGACGGGGAACATAAGGCAGGTAGTTATCGTTATAATTTGTTGTCTCGTTAACTACATTTGAAATGAAAGTTGCATTTGTATAACCATAGGCAGCCATAAACTCAAAACCACTGAAAGGTGCTGTTTTCAAAGAAATTTCAGCCCCTTTGCTTACGGAATGGCCTGCATTCTTAAGCATTGATCCCCTGCCGCTTGGCACTGTCTGATAGATCTGTTGATTCCTCCAATCGATGTAGAAAACAGCTACATCGGCATACAAAAAATTCTTAATCAAAGGTGTTTTTATACCGGCTTCATAGTTCCAGCTGTATTCGGGATTAAATGTCAGGTCTTCGGGCCGCTCAAAAGTGGAATTAAAGCCGCCTGTTTTGTATCCCCTGGCAACTACAACATAGAAATTGGTATTACTCAGCTTGTAGTTAAGGGCTGCACGGGGAATTACTTCCAACGAATTTAATGACGGATAGGTAGTATCAGCAAGGTTGGCAAATGTTCCATTAAGAGTTCTGTCGTAATTATAATAAAGAATGTCCTTCTCCGCATCAATCCTGATTCCGCCCGTTATGGTAAGATTCCGGATAATAAAATTGTTTAAAGATGACTGATGAAACAATGCATAGCCATTTATTTTATGATCATAGGTTTTTATATAGTTCATATTCTGGGCATATACATCTGCCTCAACAGAATTGTCAAATCCCTGATAAAAAGTATAACCTCCCACAAGCCAGTTATAATTGGTTTTACCTGGTGAACGCGCAACTATTTCCTGGGAGAACATATTCTGATCCTGCTTTTGTTTAATAAAATATAGTGATGCCGGTGTAAAATCCTGGTCAATGCCTTGTGAATCATTCAGATATTGATAAGATGATGTAGATACCAGTTCAAAATTATTTCCTGAATACCTGATAAGCATTGCATCTGAAAACATTCGCCTGTCATAAGAACTATATTCATTATAATTAATATCCTCTGCAACATTAAGTGAATCATTGTAGATAGCATAAGGATAACCTCCCTGACGACTGGATTCAAATCCGGCAATATTCTCAACGGACCACCTGTCAGATATCTCATAAATAAGCCTGTTTCGGAAACCATAGGAATTAAGCCTGTCGACTTTGTTACCTGAGAAATGATTTGTATAAAAACCGTCATTATGGAGATAATTCAGCGCTATTGAATAGCCGAATTTTTCGTTAAGCCTGCCGTAATAACCACCATTCACAGTATAGGTTCCATAGTTGCCTGCTGAAAGATTAATATGAGTGCCCTGGTAATCCATTGGAGAGATTGTAACAACATTCACAATTCCCCCCATGGTATTCCTGCCAAATAGTGTTCCCTGTGGTCCGCGAAGAACTTCAATACGCTTGATATCGAAAAAATCAAAATTGAATGCAGCTTTTTCAAAATAGGGCACATAATCAACATACAATCCAACTGAAGGAGCATTAATTCTTGATCCGATACCTCTGATATAAACCGGAGATGTCAGTTTGGAACCATAATCGGGCATATAGAAGTTGGGAGCAGTTCCGGAGAGATCATCAAGCGTATTTATTTCATTATCTTCAATAAGGCTTGAGGTTATAACTGAAACGGAAGCTGGCATCGACTTATATGTCACATTATCCTTGGATGCCTTGATCACAATTTCTCCCAGCTCGACCGATTTTATGCTCGTGCTGTCAGGATAAGGATCCCTATCCTGTGCTTTGAGGTTAATAGCAAACAACGTCAGAAAAGTCAGACTATATATAAAATGATAATTCATAATTACTTTTATTAATGATTTAGAGGTAGATTCAGGTTAACAGGACACTTCAGAGCAAGCAGATATTCTGAAATCGGTTAATATATTCCGGAATCAGAAGGATGCTGAACGTACACGGACTAAATTCCGTTTAGTTTTGTCTAAGCCACCAGAGGTGGAGGACGGGAGAAAAGATTGAATCCTCCAGAGTAGGAAAAAATTTTCCTGTTGGCAATTAAGAAGTGTACAGGTACAGGCAGGTCGGAAAATACAATTATTTCTTTGGTCTTGCAAGTAACTGTTTTGCCTTGTACCAGCTTGATGTAATTAATTGAGCTGCCATTTTCATGTAATGTCGCAATCCTGGCAATCTGAACCTTTTCAGGCGAGCCGGGATCCTCCTCGGATTTAGGTTTACTGACAGCGCTCGCGCCAAAATAAAGCAAGTAGGCGACTGCAATAATAATCAAAGGTATATTTGACAAAAATGAACCGAAAGGAAGCATGGTTTCTGCAAATAAACTGTAAATTAACGCATAAAATCTTTAGTAATGAAATTTCCTGTAATGAATAAGGCTGAAAACTCGAAAATTTCCTTACAGAACCAGCATATGCTGCACAAAAATTCTGATTCCGATCGCTATGAGTATCAGTCCTCCAATGATTTCAAATCTCTGACCCAGCTTTGCACTGGCTGCCTTGCCTATCCTGATAGCTGTCATTGATGCCAGAAATGTTATTATTCCTATGATAATACCCAGTTCCCATATCTGAATATTTAAAAGTGCAAAGCTTATTCCCACTGCGAGGGCATCAATACTCGTGCCGATAGCAATGGTGACAAGGCTCATAAAATTCCTGTAATCCCTTACTTCATTTTCATTCTTATTCCTGAATCCTTCTATTACCATCTTGGTTCCGGCGAAAGACAATAATGCCAGGGCAACCCAATGATCTGCTGTTTTCAGGAGGTCGGAAAAAATCGTACCCATAAAATAACCGGTAACTGTCATTCCACCCTGAAAGACAGCAAATATAAAAGCAATACCTGAGGCCTGTCTGATCAGAATTTTATTCTGAATGACACCATATGAGAGCGACACGGCAAAAGTATCAAATGACAAACCAAGCGCTATTGCCAAAATTGTTATATAATCCATAGCTTGCAATCAATCGGCAAATATAATATAAAACATCATTTCAGCGGTTCCGTAATTGATTCATATATTTGAACAAAAATTCAGCAATCATGAGGGTTGTAATTCAACGTGTAAAAAGGGCTTCCGTAACAATCAGAGGCATCCTTAAATCCGAAATAGATCAGGGATTGCTGGTGTTTGTGGGAATCGGTGAACAGGATAACAACAATGATGTTGAATGGCTTTGCAATAAAATTATACAACTCAGAATATTTGACGACAATGAAGGAATAATGAATCTGTCAATTGCTGAAAAGGGCGGAAGTATTATGTCTGTAAGTCAATTTACGCTTCATGCCAAAACAAAAAAAGGAAACAGGCCATCCTATATTAATGCGGCCAGTAAGGAGACAGCAATTCCATTGTATAACTACTTTAATGAAACTCTCGCAAAACTGTCGGGCAAAAATATTGCAACCGGAGAGTTTGGAGAAATGATGGATGTTGAACTTATAAACGATGGCCCTGTTACAATTCTGATAGACACAAGAATAAAGGAATGAAGAGAACTACTGATGAGAAAAAACTTGAACTGACCGGTCAAAATCCTGATCATGAATCAAACTCACTTAAAAAATCCGTTTTACTGGTTGCCACTTTTGCTGCTTTCCTGACACCTTTCATGGGATCGGCAGTAAACCTTGCTCTTCCAGCCATAGGCAAGGATCTGAACGCCGATGCAATAAGCCTTGGATGGGTTATAAGCAGCTTTATTCTTTCTTCAGCCATTTTTCTTTTGCCTTTTGGAAAGCTTGCGGATATTATTGGAAGGAAAAAGATCTTTACTGCAGGAATTATACTGTTTACTCTTTCAACATTCCTGATAATATTTACAGGAAGCATCACCTCCCTGATAGTTTTCAGGGTATGTCAGGGCATCTCGAGTGCTATGATCTTTGGAACAAGCCTGGCAATCATAACTTCTGTTTTTCCTCAGGGAGAACGTGGACGAGCAATGGGAATAAATATTACGGCAGTTTATTTTGGATTATCAAGCGGGCCGATCATAGGAGGCGTGCTTACACAATACTTCGGATGGAGGAGTATTTTTGCCTTTCTGGTTCCTTTCGGTTTATTATCGCTTTATCTGATTTTTAAGAAAATGAAAACAGAGTGGGCAGAAGCACATGGCGAAAAATTTGACTGGAAGGGATCGCTGGTTTATGGAGTATCCCTATTTTCTTTTATGTATGGCTTTTCAAAGCTTCCTTCGGCATCGGGATGGATCTTCCTTTCAGGCGGTGTTATTCTGGCAGGAATCTTTTTGCTTATTGAGAAAAAAACTGATAATCCGGTTTTTGATGTGCGGCTAATATTAAGAAACAGGGTTTTTGCATTTTCAGGGATGGCCGCACTTATACATTATTCAGCTACAAGCGCCACAGGGTTTTTCATCAGCCTGTATCTTCAGTATCTGAAGGATCTTGATGCCAGGAGTGCCGGACTAATAATGATTTCACAGCCTGTTGCCATGACCATACTATCTCCCATTGCCGGAAAGCTTTCAGACAGGATTAATCCAGGTGTGATTGCCTCAGCAGGCATGGGTCTTACAGCAACCGGACTCATTATGCTATGTTTCATAAATAGCACTACACCAACATATCTGATAGTACTGTTGCTGCTTATGATGGGAATAGGCTTTGGATTATTCTCATCGCCTAATTCAAATGCAATAATGAGTTCGGTCGAGAAGCGTCACCTTGGGGTGGCCTCGGGTGTTGTCGGTACTATGAGAATGATAGGACAGATGATGAGCATGGGGATAGCAATGATGCTGATAGCAGTATATATAGGTAAGAATACAATTAATCCGGAAACATATCCCGGCCTGATTTCAGCAATGAGAACAGGATTTATTATCTTTTCAATACTCTCTGTCTTTGGAATATTTGCATCTCTTGCAAGAAATAAAGGAAGTTTGAAGTGAGCTAAAATTGGGGGGGGCAGAATTCCAGGTTTCAGGTTTCAGGTTCCAGGTTCCGGTTAATTAACCTTGAACCTGGAACTTGGAATTTTTGAATAACTCCAAATTTCGGAAGTGGCCTAAAATCTTGAGTACTCCAGGCACTTATTCCTGATTAACTGGCAATCCCTGTGTACCTGTATCAAGCACGAACTTCCTGGTTCCGTGCCAGGAAAGCTTCGTACATTCCCTTATTAACAGACATTTCTGAGAAAGCTCTGTCAGCCTGCAAAAGGTCACCGGCGGAAAAATTTCTTCTGTTATCACCACAACTTAATATCACACAAAAAATGATTATGAAAACAAAATGCATTATATTGACCCCGTACTTTTTATTCATATTGTTCCCGAATTGGTTTTTAATTAAAAAATAATTCATGACAAAATTATATCAAAAACTCATCAAATCATGCCCCTCAGAAACAGAAATAAAAAAGGGACTCAAAAAAGTATCATCTTCTATTCCGGCAATACCCGACAAGCATCTTTTGATGAGTATTCTGAATCTTATTGATCTGACGAGCCTGAATACCACCGACAATAAAAGACAAATTATACGCTTTACAAACAAAGTAAACAGCTTTTCCAGCAGGTATTCAAATATTCCGAATGTAGCTGCCATCTGCGTTTTTCCGAATTTCATTTCAGTGGTTAAAGACAAACTATCTGCTAAAAATGTAAGAATAGCAGCTGTAGCGGGAGGCTTTCCGGCATCACAAACATTCCGCAGCATTAAGGTCACTGAATCGAAGCTGGCAATCGAAGCGGGAGCTGATGAAATAGATATAGTTATTCCGGTAGGCGCTCTCCTGGAAAATGACTTTGCTCAGGTGGCTGATGAAATAAGGGATGTCAAAATTGCTATCGGAGAAAAACATCTTCTTAAAGTAATAATTGAATCTGGTTTGCTGGGTGATTATGACCATATCTTCATGGCTTCCATGATAGTAATGGATGCAGGAGCCGACTTTATAAAGACATCAACGGGAAAAACAACAGTATCAGCAACTCCCGAAACAGCCTTTGTAATGTGTCAGGCAATTGCAGACTTTTATTCTGAAACAGGAATAAAGGTAGGCTTCAAAGCTGCCGGAGGAATCGTAAAACCCTCGGATGCTGTACTTTATTATCATATTGTTAAACATTGTCTTGGTGATGAATGGCTGAATAACAATCTGTTCAGAATCGGTGCAAGCAGGCTTGCCAATAACATTCTTTCAGAAATTTCAGGTTGCATAATCAATCATTTCGAGTAAAAAGCATTCGGAATATAATCATTCATCTCCTGGAATTATCATTACTTTTGAGCCCTGAATATTAAAATGATGGTTTTCCCCAGGCAGAACATGGAACAAAATGACAGCATACCGGTATGCAGCAGAAACAGCATCATCGATATAACATTCTCGGATTCAGGCAATATTGTTTTAGTTTCTAATGCCAATGCTCTAAACAAATTCCCATTTCTTTTTACTGAGAAAAATAAGAATTTGCAGGCTGAGACCAGAGCAGCTGTTGCAAATCATCTGAAAGAAGGAGAGGAAATGCCCGCTCGTTCATTCCAGGGGGACTGGATAATTGGAATTATCCTTCTGGCCGCCCTTCTTTTCTCCATTGTAAGTTCAAATTCAAAAAACCTGATGCCCGGTGTGACCAGATTTTTTCTTTTCAGGGGAATCAATGATCCGGCATCACGCGACATAGGTGGTTTATTTCATTGGCAATCAACAATAATAAATTTCATTTCTTTTCTTGTGATAAGCCTTTTCGCATACTCTGCAGTGGAATATTATGGTTTGGTTCCATTAAATAAAAATGGAATACTTCTGTGGCTTATCATACTTGGAATAATAATGCTGGCTGTTACCCTCCGTCATATAGTAAGTATCATGACAGGCAATGTAAGTGGTCAGGATGAGGCATTCAGGGAATATTTGCTTGCAGTTTACCAATCCTACAGGTTCAGTGCTCTGTTTCTCTTTGTATTTATAATAATGGCATCATATACTGTTTTTTTCTCTTCAACTACATGGTATTTTATGGGGATTTTTGTACTTGGATTGATGTATCTCATACGATTAACAAGGCTTCTTGTTATTTTTCTAAACAGGAAAATTTCAATATTCTATTTGATTTTATACCTTTGTGCGCTGGAAATTCTACCTGTTTTAATAACATTTAAGTATTTTACAGGCGTTATTTAAGTTTGGTCCGGGTTAGGTTGAAGGTAACATTTAAACTGTAAAGAGTTGAAAATAAGGAAGATTCTTGTATCACAGCCAGAGCCGATGAATCCGAAATCTCCATATTTCGAACTGGCTAAAAAATACAATCTTAAAGTAGAATTTAAACCTTTTATTGAAATTGAAGGAATTCCTGCTAAAGATTTCAGACAACAAAAGGTTAATATTCTTGATTTTTCCGCGGTAATTTTTACAAGCAAGACCGGAATAGATCATTTTTTCAGAATCTGTAATGAAATGCGTGCAGTGGTTCCCGATACCATGAAATATTTTTGCGTAACTGAAAACGTTGCTTTCTACCTGCAGAAATATATCGTTTACAGAAAACGCAAGATCTTTCACGGTAAGGCCAAATTCCAGGATCTTATTGATGTAATCATTAAACACAAGGAGGATAACTTCTTCGTTCCTCTTTCTGAACCCCACAATGCTGAGATTCCTGATTTGCTCGATAAAAACGGGATAACTTATTCAATCGGAACGTTATATAAAACAAAAAGTGCAAATTTCACTGACCTCAATGAGTTTGATTACGATATAATTGTTTTTTACAGTCCTTCCGGAATAAAATCCCTGAAAGAAAATTTTCCGGCATTTGTTCAGGGCGATATAAAAATCGCTGCATTCGGACCAACAACGGCATGTGCTGTTGAACAGGAAGGCTTAAGGCTCGATATTTGTGCCCCAAATCAAAAAGCGCCATCAATGACCATGGCCCTGGACGATTTTCTTAAAGAGCATAATAAAAATTTAAAATAATTTTTCAATTTATACTCATTTGCCTGAAAGCTCCGTTTTTATCCGGTAAATGCTTTCAGGTAATTATTTTTTTATGAATATTGTCAGGGAGACATTCGGCAAGCAGGAAAAACTCTGCAGCAGGAAAATCATCGAGAACCTGTTTGAGAATGGAAGTATTTTTTACACCTCCCTGTTTAAAGTCGTCTGGGCTAAAAGCCCGGTTTCCCTTCCGTATCCCGCCCAGGTAACATTCAGTGTATCAAAGAGGGGGTTCAGGCTCGCAGTAACGAGGAACCTTATTAAAAGAAGGATGAGGGAGGCTTACCGTAAAAGCAAACATAACCTTTATGAACATTTAAAACTTGTAAATACCCAGATAGTATTCATGATCATCCTGCGGGGAAATGAAGTGCCCGATTACCGGAAGGTGGAAAAATCAATGAAAGAAATGATGAATAAACTGAACATTATCTCCAATGAAAAATGAATATGTTAAAGTTTCATTAATTATTTATCTGTCAAAGTCTTTCCTTGATATTCTTCTTAATTTTGCCGATTAAGAAATCAAAAATTCACATTATGAAAAAAATACGTTCCGCAAAGATTTATATAATTCTGATACTTCTCCTTACAGCAGGTATAAGTACAGCATTCTTCATCAATCAGGAAACAAGGGATTTCAGGATAGCCAAAAATCTTGATATTTTCTTCTCACTTTACAGGGAGCTGAATACTTTCTATGTGGATGAAGTTGATCCGGATAAAGTAATAAAAGCCGGTATCGATAATATGTTAAAAGTTCTTGATCCTTACACCGTTTACTATCCGGAATCGGAAGTTGATGAATTCACCTTTATGACAACCGGTAAATACGGAGGTATAGGATCAATGGTGAGGAATAACGGATCATCAATTGTTGTAAGTGAAGTATACAAGGGATTTCCTGCTGATCTGGCTGGTATTAAACCAGGTGACATTCTCAGAAAAGTTGACGGAATATCTCTTAAAGGCTATACAACTGATAAGGTAAGTGAAAAGCTGAAGGGTAATCCCGGGACACCCATAACAATAACAGTCGAAAGAGCCGGGAAAGAATCAGATTTTAACCTTAAGAGGGAAAAGATTGTGATACCGCCTGTTCCATTTTACGGAATGATCGATTCCAGAACCGGCTATATACGTTTCACTAATTTCACACAGAATTGTATTCAGGATGTCAAATCGGCATTGAATGACCTGAAGACCAGGAATCCGCAACAAATCATTCTTGATTTAAGGGGAAATCCGGGCGGGTTGCTTTCAGAGGCTGTGGAAATAGTAAATCTTTTTGTCGGACCGGGGAATGAGGTAGTTTCAACCAAAGGAAAAGTAAAACAATTCGACGAAAGCTTCAAAACCACAAAGCCGGCAATAGATGAAAAAACACCTTTGGCTGTATTAATTAACAGAGGTTCTGCTTCTGCCTCGGAGATTGTTGCCGGAGCTATCCAGGATCTTGACCGTGGAATAATTGTCGGCCAGCGCTCTTATGGCAAAGGATTAGTTCAGATAACAAGACCACTGAGCTACAATACTCAGCTAAAAGTAACGACGGCAAAATATTACATTCCCAGCGGAAGATGCATCCAGGCACAGGACTTCTCTCATCCGAATGAAGACGGCAGTGTCGGAATGATCCCCGATAGCCTTATCTCAGAATTCAAGACAAAAAATGGCCGGCTGGTCAAAGATGGCGGCGGTATTGCCCCGGACATAGAAATTTCCCCTGAACCTTTGAGCCAGGTTGCAACCGAGCTGTATCTGAGAAACTATATTTTCGATTATGCTACCAGCTACTACTGGGCACATCCTGAAATCAAAACACCGGAGCAATTTTCACTTAACGAACGAGACTACGCTGATTTCAAAGAATTTCTGACAAAAAGGAACTTCAGTTATAACACGGGAACAGAAGAGTCGCTGAATGAACTTATTACAAGCGCTAAAAGGGAAAAATATTACGATATACATAAAGATCTTTTCGCCGAGCTCGAAAAGAATGTTACTCACAGCCTTGATCATGATCTGACCATATTCAAGGAGGAAATAACTGATCTCATTGAAGATGAAATCATCAGCCGTTATTTCTATGGTCCCGGAGCAATTGAATGGGAAGTCAAAAAAGATAAGCAGATTTCAAAAGCTGTTGAAATATTAAATGATAAAACCGGGTATCAGTCTATTCTGAAGGGCGGTTCAAGTCCGGTGCTGGTTACCAAAAAAGAAACAGATAAAACTGTTGAGGTAAAAGAATTATTGGAGGTAATGCAGGCTTCGATATAGAGATTTAACCCCCTAAGGCTATATCCTCTTCTGCTTATAATGAACACATCCCCCGGCCTCAAAGGCCATCAACCCAGGAAATTTTATACTGATTATTTGAGTCTATATTGCTTGTAAGACACTGTTATTCAATCATATAAATTTCCCCCCGCTTTTGCGGGGCAGGCTCCCGCTCTTCGGTGAGATCACCATGATGTTATCTCGGTCTTTTGTTATAACCCGCCTCACCCCAACCCCCGATGCTCCTTCGTCGATCGGGGCAGGCCCTTCTCCCGGTGTTTTAGGTCAGACCGGGGTGGTTGATTCAAACATCAGGAATACGAATCTTTTCTATTGAATGTTTTCCTTATTTCACTCAACTCAGTTACCGGTAAACAAACCTGTGTTCAAACCTAAGAACAAACCAACCACCCCGACCAGGCAAAACATACCATTTAGGTGACTTAGCATTTCTGTTGCCTGGTCACCCCCGACGCTTCGGTCGGGGCAGGCCCTCCTTCAAAAACTAATCTTTATACACATCTTTATAATATAGATTCCTTGATGCGAGAGGGGGATCCTTCATTCCTCCAAACCTCCGCAAGCTTCGGTTTGTCGGAATTCAGGATGACAGGGTATTTTTGGGTACATAGGAGGAAGAAGCGGCGATTCGAACTCAAAATAGTAGATATA
>JBBQJD010000073.1:0-19375 GCA_038325595.1 Bacteroidales bacterium
TTTTTCTGCCAGTGCCCAGAAAGGTTCGTATTTGGGGTCATTATAATCAAAGTCTCCTGTAGCAAATAATTCCCCCAAACCTTTAAAGCCAAGATCATATACCATTTGAACATCCTGAAGCAGCGTAGGGCTTTCAATATCAACTGCGGCATATGGAATAACTCTTTCCGGATTGGCTTTTGCAAATGTAATTCCACGGTCAATATCCTGAATGTCTATCATCAGGCAAGCCATCGCATTATAATCTGTGTATATTTCTATAAAAGACTTCTCCCACTCATCTGTTGGAGAATAATGCATATGCGAATCAATGATAAAAGGCGGTACTGTATAGTTTGGTTCAGAACTGTCCTGATTGCATCCGGTAAACAGAACCGTTAAAGCAGTTATAATAAGGTATCTTAATTTCATTCTACTATGGATTTAATAAAAGAAAAATTAATAAACTATTTTTCAGATGATTACAGGATGATCAACTATTTCTTCTTTTGTCCGGTCCCAGTATACTTTTTTACCTTCCCTGTAGGCTTTATCAGCCATTACGCATGCAACAGAGTGCCAGAATCCGGTATGAATATGACCATTTGGCATTAAATTTCTGCTTCTCATGCAATCGATCCAGTTATCGAGATGATATTTGCTGTCGTCGCTCAGAGATACCGGCGCCAGTTTCGATCCATATTCTTCTGCAGTAACGATTTCCGCTTTCCCGTTTTTTACAGCATCTTTCATTCCTTCGTAGAAATCAAAGCCTCCCGGAAGCTTCTGATGTTCGGGTATAAGAAACCATCGGGGACTGCCTTCGCCTCCATGGGCGAACAAGGTTGCTTCTTTTCCCCTGATGCAGCTATAATCACCAAACATACTTGCATAGTTTGAAGCATAGGAATGAAGGAATTTTGAATCGTCATAAGTAGACAGCGACTGAAAGGTATCGGGATTCTGCCTGATATCGGGCCAGCCGAAAATTCCTCCATTTGCAACCATTGAATCAGGTATGGCGGTATCGGTATAAAAATGGACTAACCCGGCCGCATGACTAAGCCATTGTGATGTTATTCCGCCCGAGTAATCACGGAATATCCTGAATTCGAAATACTTCCAGGGATCAAAAGGCACATAGGGTTTGCCCAGGAGCCACCTGTTCCAGTCAGTATCTGCCTCTCTGATTGCTGCAACATCAGGGTCATCCTGAACATGCCATCTTGGATTATTATCATTCCATACTTGTTCAATTTTCGTGATCTGCCCGAGTTTACCCGATCTGACAATATCGCGGACTTTTAGCTGCATAGGATCGCTTACCCATTGTGAACCCAGCTGAACGACCTGTTTTGAAGAGAGTACTGTATTCCTGGCAAGCTTTGCATCTTCCAGGTCAGTTGCCATCGGCTTTTCGCAATAACAATCCTTACCTGCTTTGACAACTTCAGCCAGTAGCCTGGCATGCTGAAAATCGCCTGTACCAATCATCACACCGTCAAGATCAGGCATGTTTAACATTTCTTCTGAATACTTGAATTGCTTTACTTCTGTTCCAAACAGCTTTTTGCAATTTGCTGCAGCTTTTTCTTTATTGTTCTTCCAGATATCACAAACAGCTGTAACAGCAAGATTCTTTTCTTTTTCTGACATCTTAACCATGTTCTGATGACCACCACTGCGGGCTCCACAACCAAGGAATCCAATGTTGATGCGGTCGTTGGCCCCGGGGATTCTCCTGTATGAAGCAGCGCTCATTGATGAAGCTCCTGAAGAAACAGCAACTCCGGCTATACCGGCTGCTGTCTTGCCGATAAAGTTTCTGCGTGAAAGTCCATTCTTACCCATGATATATTTTTTAAATCTTAATAATCCATTATCAACAAAGTTTCTAATCTTCGTACTGGTGATACTCCGTGTAAAAACAAAATAAAAACTTACACAAGGTTAATATTCAGAGACTTCAGTCTATTTATCAAAATGTAAAGTTAGTTCTTCACATAATTCAGGTTATCATCGAGAGGAGTCATTTTCGGCATCAGAAGGTGAACAAATCCCAATATTGCAATGTATGAAAAGCCTGCAATGATGAATGCCCAGAAGTAACCTGAATTACCTGCGGTATCCAGAACTGCGCCAAGAGCAATATCAGCAACAATAGCAACAGCTACACCAACCATCTTGCCTATGCCAATGACCGAAGCAGTTGCTTTTTTCGGAAAAACGTCAGGAACCAGTGTATAACTGTTAATAGACCATGACTGATGTCCGGCAGCTCCCAAACCTATCAGAAAAACAGCCAGCCACTTGCTTGTGACTACCGGAACAAAACTTACCGGCAGGATAATGATTGCACAAACAAGCAATGTAATTTTTCTTGCCTTGTTAATCGACCATCCTCTTTTTATCAATGCACCGGATGCCAGCCCGCCAAGAAGACTTCCGGCATCAGCCATAATAAAAATAATTAGGAATGGCAATCCTATATTTTTGATATCCACGTCAAATTGAACGGCAAGAAACTTTGCTCCCCAGAAAAGATAAAACCACCATACCCCGTCAGTTATGGTTGTTAAAGAGAAGGCCCAGGTTTCCCTTTTAGGCAGAAGTTTAATCCATGGGATCTTTTCTGTATTCTCCGGCTCAGAATCACTGTTGATATAAGCTAATTCTGCTTTTGATAATTTCGGATGCTCCTCAGGCTTTCTGTAAGTCTTCAGCCAGAGGTACACCCAGATGCTGCTCAGAACTCCGGTGAAAAGAAAAGGGATCTGCCAGTTTTTTCCTTCAACCGTAACAATTGCTCCGACAATGAATGGGGCCAATATTGCCCCGACGCTTGTTGATGCATCAAAAATGCCGGTGGCAAAAGCCCTGTCTTTCTTAGGAAACCATTCAGCAACAGTCTTGATTGCGGCAGGAAAATTACCTGATTCACCAAAGCCAAGACCAAATCGCACAGTAATGAAGCCGATCAGGCTGAAAGCCGGTTTGATAACAGCATGCAGCATTCCGAATATGCTCCAGATTGCAATTGATATGGTGTATCCGATTTTTGTTCCAAACTTATCAATGATTCCGCCCATGAAGAGTAATCCGATCCCATAGGCAATTTTAAATGAAACCATGATTGCCGCATAGTCCTTATTTGTCCAGTTGAAAAGAGTCTGTAGCGTAGGAGCCATTACTCCCACAATGCTACGGTCAAAGTAATTGATCGTAGTTGCCATAAACACAAGTGCAAGTATCCGGTAACGGTAGTTCCCGGTTTTGGGGGTCAACTCCATATTTGATTATTACTATTTCTTATACCTAATTTTATGTGAGAGGGTGACTGGGAGAAGTGGAGGGGGTGACTTGGAACACTTCTCCCCCTCTCCACTTCTCCTTTTCTCCCTCTCTCCTTTATATCCTACACCTTATCCGGCACAACATAAGGTTTGCGGTATTCTTTTCTTGTCAGAAGCTCATCAGCTTTCTGATCATTAATAAATTTTTCATCTTTGCCGTTAAACGTCAGATTGTGACCAACCCGGTAAGATATATTTGCAAGATGAGGCAGGCATGATGAGAGATAACCTTCATTAATATCGCAATGAAGGGTTTCATTTTTCCCTGAACGGATTGCATCTATAAAATTGGTATAATGATTCCCAGCCTGCTCACGCTCTCCCTCTTTTGATCCGGCAAAACGTTCACGTTCCCTTCCCCGGAAGGCATTCCACTGATCTCCATAGATTTCAAGCCAGCCATCACTGCCATAGAACAGGTTACCTACTTCCTGCCCCTTGCTGCCTTCTTGATTTGTAAAGCGTCCCCGTGTTTCGAACTCAAGTAATGTACCATCGCTGTATTTAAATGCAACTGTCTGGGTATTTGGAGTTTCCTGAGTTGTTTTGTCTTTCCCGTATGCCTCAACATCACCATAAACCATTTTGCCTGGCGTTGAACTATCGGTTTTACTAAGTCCGTACAGACCTCCTGTTGAATAAACAGTAACAGGATGTTCATTTTTATTAAGTCCCCAGCGGGCAATATCAAGCTGATGAGGTCCTGTATTTCCGGTGTCACCGTTACCAGTATCCCAATACCAGTGCCAGCTATAATGATTGCGTTTCTCGCTGTAAGGCCTCCATGAAGCCGGTCCGAGCCACTGATCGTAATGGAAGGTCGCAGGAGGAGTACCTTCTTTTGCAACGCCATAGGAGTCACGCGCTTTATAGCAAAGCCCGCGGGCGGCAAATACTTCACCTATTCCGCCTTCATGGATGAACTTAATTGCTTCGATAACATTTTCAGAAGAACGGTTATTCAGGCCACACTGTACCCTGACATTATACTTACGAGCAGCTTCAACCATTTTCCGTCCTTCCCATATATTATGTGAAGCCGGTTTTTCAACATAAACATGCTTTCCGGCCTGACAAGCCCATATAGTTGCAAGTGCATGCCAGTGATTCGGAACAGCTATAGAGACTGCGTCAATTTCCTTATCTTCCAGTACCTTATGAAGGTCCCATTCAGTTAATGGTTTGGCTCCGGTCTGGTCAATGACCATTTTTGTACGCGATGGAAATAACCCTTCATCAGTATCGCACAGGGTTTTTAACTGCACATTATGAGTGTCTTTAATTTTGCAGAAGCTTTCGATATGTACGCTGCCCTGATTACGGATGCCAATAACAGCAACATTGATCCGTTCATTTGCACCGATAATTGAGGCATATGACCTGGAACTTAATCCCATACCTCCGATAGCAATTCCGGCTGTACCCAGAACACTTTTCTTAATAAATTCGCGTCGTTTTGTCATTTTGATAGTCGTTTTAATAAATCTAAATCAGCATTCTTCAGAAGATAAAAAACAAAAGTAAAAAGATTTAAAGGAAGAAGATAAAAGTTTTATCTTTTGTCTTTTATATTTTCCCATTTTGTCTTTATCCTTTTATCTTTTGTCTTTACCTTTTCCCTTTTGTCTTTAGTTTTCAATACTTCTCAGCAAAAGCATCAGCATACTTATTTATTTCTGCATCCGGTAAATATTCTCCGGAATTTACTATTACCCTGTATCTGAATGTCACAGACTTACCGTCAGGAATGGAGAAATTCACCTCCTCCTTTCCTTCTGTAAAGTCCTTTGCTCCCAGTGGATTTGCAGAAAACAACCCATATTCTCTTGCATGCCAGTATGTTGGATAGCTTATATTCTCAGGATGATCGCATACTATTAGCGAGATTTTTTCATTACCAATGCTTCCGAAAAGGTCCATCCACCTTGCGCGTGTTCCCCATACTCCCACTCCTGTGATTCCTTCGCTGCTTCTGTAATTTCCGGTTATATCTCCTCCGGGTGATGGCTTTACAGTTGTTGTTCCTCCGGATGCTTCTTTCAGAACAATATCTTCTTTTGTTGGCAGTTGAAGCTGACGTGCAACCCTGATACCAAACATTCCTTCCTTTGTATCTTTAAAATTTACAGTTCCTGCGGTTGCGGTAAGGGTTGTTATGCGATCTATGATGCGGACTGAACCTTCAGCCAGAAAATGATATTCTGTTTTTTCAGAAAGAAGCTCTTTTCCATCAGGACCAACCCAGCTTTCATTGCTTACCAGTGATCCTTCACCTGATCCTTCCGTAATTTTTTTTATGCTCAGATGCTTTATCACTCCACCATTGGGACTCTTTTTACCTTCTGAGCCATTACCCCAGAAATCAAAACCATTTACATTGCCATAATTAAGCCATATGCCAACCTGATGATGGTGATCGGTGCTTTCTCCTTCCCGTGGTTTCAAGGGAAATCCTCTTGTAATTTCGGTGCCTTCAGAGGTATATACAGGGTAAAGTATTGGTTTATATACACTATCAGGCCACATGAATGTGGTGAACAGTTTGTCGTCAATTATGACTTCCACCTGCTTTTCAGCTTGCTTGCTGTTGAACACAACTTCCAGTCCGTGTTTTTCCTGATCTTGTTTTGCAGCTCTTGGACCACATGAAGCTGAGAGAAGTGCTGTTAATAAAATAACAGTAAAAGATTTGATTTGCATAAAAAGAAAATTTAATAATTTATTCAATACTCCCGAAAATCAAATATAGTTTTAAATATGATATTAAGCGAAAAGTTACCCTTACAATTCAAAAACCTTATAACTCTTAACACCCCTATCCCAGCCTTCCCCCACGCGGGGAAGGAGTGTGAAATATTCCTTGCTTTGCCCATAAAAACATCAAACTTTCAAAACTCAAGACTCCTTCACAGTCTTCTGAAATTTCACTTCTTCAGCATTGGAAATAACTTCAGTAATTCTTCTTTATCCGGCTGACGACTGAAACCAGCGATCTGGAAAGCTTCTGCATTCATTATTTTCGAAGCACGAGGCTCATCGTACCATTTTTTCAGACAACTTCTTACAGCATCATTCGGAGGATTGAACCTGCCACCTAAAAATTTCAACCGGTCCTCTTTTCCTGCAGGTACTTTATCCAGGGTACCGTTTATATATGGCAGCCATTCAAAAAACTGGGATTCATGTGCAGATACAGCATAAATCTTCTGAGTCAGTTCATTATCAATATCTATTGCTACATCAGGCTGCATTGTGTTTGGATAAAAGAAAACAGGATTTGTCTTCAGAGGTGGTGTATCGGGAGCAATATTCGGAACAATAACCATAAAGGATGCATCCTGAACAAGAATACTTGTGTACCGATGGTCAGGATGATAATCATCCGAACGGTGAGTTATTACTATATCAGCGTCCCATTTCCGGATTTCCCGAATGACTTTTAACCGGTTTTCAAGTGTTGGCATAAGTTCCCCATCATGGTTATCGAGCACTGTATATTCAACACCAAACCTTTTGCCGGCTTCCTTTGCTTCTGCCATACGCCTCTTTGCCAGAGCACCTCCTCCTTCTGACTGGTGACCGGCATCACCATTAGTCATCGAAACAAATTTTACCTTATGTCCAAGCTTCACATATTTGATTGCGGTACCACCTGTGGTAAGATCACAATCATCGGGATGGGCTCCAAAAACAATTACTCTGAGTTGATTTTCCTGAGCCTGTGACATGCCTGCAAACAGCAAGGTAAAAATTATCAGCAGTAGTCTTCTTTTTCTCATAATGATCATCTTTTAGTTGGAATCAGAATATGGGTTGGGATAACAAGTATCCTGTCTTCCATTTGCTGAAAAACAAATATATTTATAATTCGGACTGATACTTAAAATTTTTGAATTTAAAATGAGTGTCTGGAATGAATAATATGCTTTTATTGATTTTGACTTTGTCGAGCTCCGCTTCGCTCCGGTTCTTCGTCTGCCCCTGACCCTAAAGGGTGCGAAGAACCGACGACACGAAGTGGAGGAGCCAGACATGGTCAAAATCAATTACTCCCTTTATGACGGGGGCAAATAATTGATTTTCAATCGCTAACATTTTATTATTGATTACCTATGCTCATTTTAATTTATATACTTAATATTGTGTTCAAATCACAAACCTGCTTTATTGATGAGGAATACATTTATTATACTTATTGCGTTGTTACTAATACCAGGCCAATTTATTTTTGGACAGGAGAGAGAAAAAGAAAAAATGAAAAAAGGCTGGTCGCCGGGATTTTTTCCGGCATTCGGGTATGATTCAAATACCGGGACAAAATACGGGGGAATATTAAAATTATATGATTATGGAGATGGAGTGTCTTATCCAAGGTATGATCAGAGTATCCATTTTGAATTGTCAAGAACAACAAGAGGATCGGGCGTGAATCAGCTTATTTATGACACACGTATAATTATTCCCGGAATTCGTATAATGGCCGAAGCCAGTTATCTTACAGAGAAAGTGCTTGATTTTTATGGTTTCAACGGATATAATGCTTACTATGATCCGGGGTTCTCTTCAAAGACTGATCCCCTGTACCGTTCTCCGGTTTTCTACAGAATGGAGCGTGGAATGCTAAAACTGAAGCTGGAATTCATTGGAAAGCTTAAGGGTGATAACCTGAAATGGTTCGGAGGTTACGAGTATTTAAACAATAAGCTTGATACGGTCGACATAAATAATCTGAATAAGGGCAGAAGTCCGGAAAATTATCTTCCTTCAATCGGCGGCGGACTTTATGGTGATTATATAAAATGGGGCCTAATATCTCAGGATCAGGCTAATGGTGGACAAACAAGTGTATTTAAGATCGGAGTAAAATTCGATACCCGCGACAATGAACCGAATCCAATGACCGGGTTATGGACTGAAGCACAGCTATTATTTTCACCCGGATTTCTTAGCGATGGCTATACTTACACAAGAATTGCATTCACCCACAGGCAATATTTCACTCTTGTACCTAAGAAAGTAAATTTTGGTTACAGGATTTCATATCAGGCTAAACTAACCGGGGAAATGCCTTTCTATATGCTTGCCCTGGTTTATAACTCAGCCCCACAGGTGACTATGAGCGGATTGGGAGGAGGAAAAACAATGAGGGGAATACTCAGGAACAGGGTTGTCGGTGAAGATTTCGTTTATGCCAATGCCGAAATCAGGTGGAAAGTATTCAGGGCTATTATCCTTAATCAAAATTTTTATGCTGCACTGGCAGGATTTGCTGATGCCGGAATGATCACAGGAAAATATAAACTTCCTCAGCCAAATGCTATCGAAGGTGCTGAATGGCTGGAATTGGGGGGAAAGGAAAAACCTCATATAGGCTATGGAGCCGGTGCCCATTTTGCTGTAAATGACAACTTTGTTATAACGATGGATTACGGATGGGCTGATGATCCGCGTGATGGGAAAAGAGGTACTTATATCGGGTTAGGGTTTCTATTCTGATTAAATTGAAAAGTTGATGGGTTGAAGCAGGTTGAATTCTTCAACTTTTAAACTTCTTCAACTTCTTCAACTTTTCAACTTTTCAACTTTTCAACCTTCCTCTACAAATCCTTAACCATCCAGATCGTGCAATGATAATGTCCTGAATTTCCCATTGGACCAGGTATAAATCTGAAACCTGATTTTTCATACAAGCTAATCGCTTTTGTCAATTCGGGCATCGATTCGAGGTACAATTTATTATAGTCAAGCTGCTTCGCTGATTCAATGCTTTTTTCAAACAACATCCTGCCAATTCCTTTTCCTCTTATTGTTGGCAGGAGATATAATTTAACAAGTTCAGCACAGCCTTCAGGCAACTCTGGAGTTGCATAAATGCCACATCCTCCTATAATCATACCATCATCCTCGGCAATCCAGTACAAACAACCGGGCTTTTGAAAAAAAGTGTAAAGATCATCAGTAGTAGGGTCGTAATATACTGTACCCGGTTTATCAATCCCGAATTCCCTGAAAACTTTACGGATAACTTCCGCAATTTCCTTGTTATCACGCTTTTCTATAAGTCTGAAGGTGATATTTGAATCTTCCATTATAATGAAAACCAGTAACTAAGTTTAATCAGAAAGATATTATTTGGAAAAGTTTTCCCCATTTGTCTGTAAGAGTCTCCGAAGGAAGCCTTTGACTGGTTACTATTCCCCGTCCTTTCTGTTGACCAGACAAAATAAACAAATGAGCCAAGCCTGTATTCCCATTTAGCCACAAAATTTGACCTGAACTGGTGAAAATTAAAATCAGGATCAGCTATTAAATAGTCAGGTGTAAAGTCTTGATTCTCATCAAGCAAATAGTTTCCTCCCGATAGCACTGCATCCTCAAATAAAAGAAATCTGTCATCAAATTTTTTCGCTTTCGGATCAGTAATATGTTTGAATTCCGAATAACTTCCTTTGGAAATAAATGGACTTCCATAATACTGGACAGAAAATTCGGGAGTAAGGTTAAGATCAACCCTGAAGGTCAATCCCAGAGTTTCCTGATCTATTGTTGCCAGGATATATCTTTCTTCAGTGAGATAATTACGCCGGGCAACATATTGCAAATCATTATGATTATCCTCATAATTGGCAGACATGGTAACTTTCAGGTTATTAACAGGTCTTATTGAAATTCCGGGATGCAGCTGATAACTGCTTGCCGAATTGTTGCCGGTAAATTCATAACTGTATTCCAGTGAAAGCATAATTTTTTTGGAGTAATCGGTTCTCAAATTTCCAAATACCATATAATCATACGGCATCTTCATATCATAACCTCCTCTCAGAATTTTAGTATCCACAGGATTGGAATGATAAATAAAGTTTGCATCGAAAGCCCATTGGTTTTTAAATTCGGAATTGAACGCCAGGTGATTGCCCGAACCAAGATAAGTGCCGTTAAAATTCCATGTATTGAATTGCTCCAGGGTAATCCTGTAAGTCCGGAATATGGAAACAGGTTTGTTAACAAAATAAGCAACTTCATTTTCATTTCTTATTTCATCAGCAGTGTTCATATAGCCCAGATCATTCAGCTCCAGACCCGGAGAAAGCCAGGTAATACCTGTGGAATATCTCCAGAAGCCCTTCGATCCTTTGCCGATATGTATTTTCCCTCCATAACCGCTAAGACTGGTTCGTGAAGTATCAAAGTCCAGGTAGTTTGCCCCGGGCCGATGGAAATACCTTGCTGAAGATTGCTGTAAGAGGGTTATCGCCTCCCTGCTCCCGTTTAAGTAACTTCCTATCAGACGGGCATCTATAAAAAATTCCTTGTCTCTCCAATGGTGCAGCAGATCCAGACCTCCTGTATATGCATCATTACCAAGAAATTCCAGGTTAGGATCCTCGATGAAGCGATTGGTTGAGGTGAGTATACCGCCAACCACAGTATTACCTTCCTTGTATCCCTTTTGTACCCTGGCCACCATATAATTGGTAAGAGGCTCAACAAGCCTGCTGCTCTTGTTGCCTTCACTGTCGCGGAGCCTTGCATATTCGTTGGCAGTAACACTTTGGATAAGTCCGACTGAGAGACCTTTGGAAGTTGTCCCGCTGAATTTGACTGCACTTAATATGGAAGTTTTCTCAGGAGATTTAACGTAAAAATTCCCTTCGGGTCCTATTGTAAGTGATGGTGAATGCCCGATCCTCCTTGAATAAAAAAGGCTCTGGTTATCGAATTTGTAATTAAAAATGGTTAATCCTTCAAGAAAGAAAGGTCTTTTCTCCTGATAAAATGTTTCGAATGCAGTAAGATTCATTACGGAAGGATCAGATTCGACCTGTCCGAAATCAGGATTAACAGTCATGTCAATTGTGAAGTTGCTGGATATGCCTATTTTCGCATCGAGACCAACATTTCCACCCCATGCTCTTCCTTTAGATGCAAAAGGATTACCCGGTTCTTTCTTAATAGTCCGGAGATCACCAAGTGAATATGGCATTATTTCCAGACGTTGTGATTTCTTTAATCCCTTTATTCCTCTTAATTCACCAAAATTATACATTACCCCGGGACCCGTTTTTGACTGGATCTCCCAGTCGCTCTCTTCCTGGTACCTGTTAATCCAGCGCCATACATGGAGACCCCACACCTGTTCATCCTCTTTACTATATCGCAGCTGGCTTAATGGTACTTCAATTTCAGCTACCCAAGCAGAATCCTCCACTCCTGTTTTTCCTTTCCACACGGCATTCCAGTTAAAGTCCCAGTTTTCAGGATTAAAAAGTATCAGATCGATTTTCTGACCCCATGAAGTAATAGAAAATTCAAATCCTGTACGATGATCGTGATAACTGTCAAAGTTCACCCCCATAATATCACCGGCAAACTCATCCCGTGAACCAGCCAGCTTTTGCATTTTTTGAGGTTCTCCATCATATCCACGCATTGCGACATAAACATACTTATCATCATAAAGTATATTCATTTCAGTAGGATAAGAAGGTTTTGCCCCTTCATCGGGCATATATTGGGTGAAATCACCTGCCCAGGTTCCGGTTTTCCAGCATTCATCATCGAGTTTTCCATCAATGACGGGCCTTGCTGTCGAAAGACGGGTAGTATAGTATACAGGCTGTTTAGGTGAAGTGGATCTCTGAATTGTATCCTGATATTTGAGAGAATCACCGGGAACTGAGGAGTATAATGAATATGGACCAGGTAAAAAAGTAAGTAATAATAATAAAGCAATCCGGATGGAAAATGGTCCCTTCATTTTTCGAGCTAATGACATTTCAGATGAATTTATTCCAAAAATAGAATAATAATTGAAAAAAAATAAATCCACTGAAGGCATAGGCTCCCATCTGATGAAAATACAGGAACATCAACCCTTATACCTCTTAAAACGCCTTCACGCCTTCCCCGGATTATGTTATTTCGGGTTCCGAAGCTTTTTGAATACCTGTTGCAACTTCCGGAATAACTCCAAGTTTGATATATACAGGCCTGACAAGCACTTTCAATTCGGGCAGTTTTCTAAGGAAGAACAAACCACCTATTACAGTTGCAATACCGCCGGCGAATATTGTCCCCGGTGTTCCGATGCTCTTTGCTACTGCACCGGCGAGAAGACTGCCAAACGGGGCGGTTCCCATAATTGCCATAGTATAGAAGCTCATTACTCTCCCCCGTTTATCATCATCTGTAATGGTTTGAATAACAGTATTGCTTGCAGCAGCCTGAAGCATCATTCCCAGACCAATGAAAATCATTAGTAGCATAGCCAGAGGGAAGTACCTGGTAAAAGATAAGAGTATAAGTCCTGATCCAAATAATATTGCAGCAGCAGGGATAAGCCTTCCCAATTTCAGAACTGACTCACGGGATGCGAGGAAAAGAGCACCCATTAATGCACCCAGTCCGGAAGCTCCCATTAAAAAGCCATATGTATTTGATTCACCATGAAGTATTTCCTTTGCAAAAACAGGCATCAGTACTGAATAGGACATACCCATAAGGCTTACTAATCCCAATAACAGTATTATATGCTTAATCGGAGGAAAACCAAACGTATACTTAAGTCCTACCTTGAGCTCTTTCAATATTTCTGATTTTTTACTCCGGGCTCCCCTTATTTTGATCTTCATCATCAGTAAAGAAAAGATCACAAAGAGATAGCTGATTGCATTCAAAAGAAAACAAATGCCCTCACCTGCAGTAACAAGTATCATTCCTGCAACAGAAGGTCCTATGAGCCTGGCTCCGTTGAACATGAGAGAATTCAATGCAATCGCATTTCCAAGGTCTTCTTTTTTCTCAACCATATCTATTACAAAGGAGTGGCGGGCGGGAACGTCAAAGGAACCTATGCAACCAAGAAATACACTCAGAGCCATAATATGCCAAACCTCGATTATCCCTGCCAGACTGAGCCATGCCAGTATAACAGCCTGTATCATTAATAAGATCTGTGAAACAACCAACAGATGATATCTGTTCCAGCGGTCGGTAAATACACCTGCGACCGGCGATAGTAAAAATGCAGGTATCTGCCCTGCAAAACCCACTATACCAAGCAGAAGTACTGAGCCTGTCATATTGTATACCAGCCATGGCATTGCAATGCGTTGCATCCAGGTTCCGATAAGCGAAATACTTTGTCCGCTGAAAAACAGTCTGTAATTCCTGTATTTCAGCGATCTGAATACTATTTTATACCTGGCAGAGATGTTAGGTTTATAATTCACTTTGCAGGATTCTCGAAGAGTTCAAAATTAGTCCTTTTGAGTATTAGTTATTCGGGGAATCAGAAAATTTAACCCAACGTCTCCTACTGATTAAAATTCAGGAATATGAAACCATCTCCGGGCCGTCAACCTAAGCGAAGAGCCTGCCTCACTCCTGCGGATCGCAGGATGTGTTAATAAATTAACAATGATTTTGAGCCTATAAAATCTTAAGAAAATAAAGTAAAAAGATCACCACTATTGTAACCGATGACACTCCGATGGGGAACCATACCGGAGCAATCCATGGCACCGGTATAAGAAACAGAACATCAATGGTTTTGAATGTTGGCGGCCACTTGATAAGGATATACAGCGAAACGTAATAAAACAGATCCCAGAAGGCAAATGTCCAAAGGAAGAAAATACCTTTTTCAATCCATGTCGTGCCTGTCAGAAGAGCCAGGGTAGCAAGCATTACAATCGTTGCTGCTTCCCTGGTTATTTCGATTCTAAGATATTTTTTGGGGAATTTATCTATAGATTCCTTGTTGGATTCTGAATCAGGCAGGCCAAGTGCATGCCTCAGGTAAACAACAACAACTCCTTCAAGGTGAGCCATTGCAATTCCAAACAATGCCAGAAGAAACAGTGTCAGTACCATGATCTTGTTTATATCCCAAATTTAAGAAATTTTCTTCTCTTTCTCCGGCTCATCATCAACCAGTTTTTCCTTTAATTCAGGTAAGCGGGAAATGTCGAACCCTGCTTTGGCAAGATAATTTTCGATACCTTCGTAATGATTTTCAACCCGGTTAAGAATCGACTCTATATTTCTTTGTCTGACAGTTATGGCAAACAGTACCCGGTCGGACGGGAAAAATCCGAAAGATGTAATTTTCTTCCTCAGCAACATCTTTTTAAAAAAAGGAAGCAGAGCTTCATTTGATTTCATGAAATCCTCAATTATCAGCTGCCTATCCACACCTAATGCATGAAGTACAAGTGCCGAAATTATTCCTGTCCTGTCTTTGCCTGCCTGGCAATGTATTAATACCGGACAACGTTCGGGAGAAAGCAAAATCTCCATTACCTCTTTCATTACAGGAACAGAAGCATCAAGGATATCGATGTAAAGTGCGTTTGATATATCTGCAATTATATCTTCAGAACCTTTTTTCTTCAGGTATGGCCTTAGCTTTTCCCGCGTAGATTGGTCAAAATCAAGCGGTAATGATATAACATCAATATCTGATAAATGCCTTTTTCTCTTTGCCCGTTCGCCGGGTGCACGAAGATCGACAATCGATCTTATTTTAAGGTTCTGAAGGATTTGAAGGTCCGTTTTATTTATTTTATCAGTATTAGCTGAACGATAAATAATCCCTTTCCTGATTCTTTTGTTTCCGTCAGTCGTCATTCCACCAAGGTCCCTGAAATTATGGACTGATCTTAAAATAATATCTGGTTTTTTATTGCTCATACAAATATTCTGTTATTACTATCGTCATATATTGTCTCGTCCTGAAAAATGTTTCTCCCGACCTCAACCCTTATTTCCCCCGATGGATCGGGGCAGTCTCTCTCCTGACTATCTTAAGCCCCTCTCACCTGGGAGAGGAGTTTGGGGTGAGGCGCCCATCCTATTACCCTGAACCGAGTAAACAAACCTTGTCAGCAAATCTGATGAAATCCAATGTTCAGGAGCTGTGCAAGTTTCTTTATGGCCGACGCCTTCTTCCCGATACCTATGGAACAATGATGTGAAGGACCTGCCTCTGACCATCTGTTAATAAAATCCCTGGCTGAAAGGGGAAATTTATACCTGCTGTTGGTATTACCGATCTGTAAAGTAGGCCCGGGCACTGATTCCCCTTCAGCAACAAGCAGAGTTGTTTTTCCGTCACCACCCTGACAAACTGAAAGAATAGTCACAGGTCCGTTGGCAACCTTCATTTGTATTGATAATCCTTTACCCGGTTTGCCGTGAAATACTGGCAGGGGCACAAGTCCGACTTTTCCTTCAGCAATTTTAAAATGTGCAGGTCCGTCATGACCCATGAGGAGAATATCTTCGTTAAAATCCATACCATAAAATTCTGAAAAAGATCCGCCCGCATGGAATGTATCCATAATTTTCATAGCCAGCACGTTTTTAACTTCGCATTCTCCTGCAACAGGAATATTCTGCCCTGTCAGAAGTGTCATTCCCGGGATCAAAGTTGTGACAATCTTTTCATATTCAGCATCGCCTTCACCTTCATAATAGTAGGCAAGAGAATTCAGGCGGTAATTTTCTGCCAGCTTATCAAGGGCAACTGAGCATCTTGCCGAGCTTTCCAGATCTTCAGCAGAACATTCCACAGATATGTTGAACCAGTTACTGAATTGTTCTTTTTTTGTGGCAATCTCCCTGTCCGACACTTTCCCAAAAAGATCTTTAAGAACACCGAACTCCAGTATTTCGAAATGACTGCCGAAAGCAGCGGCTAGCATAGTGACGTCACTGTAAACATCCAGCATACCATTATAATAGTGCCCCATAACACCAACCCTGTTATTTTTCATTACATTCATTACAGCACACGCATCAATCCATTCCTGAATCTCATTCCATACATAAGCTTCCTCAAGATAACCTGTTATAAGATGGTATTTTATGCCTGCCCTGTTAAAAACACTTGCCAGTTCAGGAGTTACACAACTCTGGCAATATGATAACCATTCACCGGTCATTTTTCCCCGGTCGACCAATGCATTGAATTTTTCATAATCTATAGCTTCCGAAGGCTGAAGATTCAATACAATGACCGGACAATTCAATCTCTGAATTAAAGGTAATACATTATGAGAGAGGGCATAAGTGGAAATGTTGAGAAAAACAATATCAACTACTTCTTTTTGAAATAATTCTGCAACTGAAAGTGCCTTTTCAGGATTATCAACCATACCTGCATCAATAACTTCCGATCCGGTTTTTTCGAGGCGCACTTTTATCCGGTTTTGAAATGAATTTAACTTATCCAGCAGCCCGTCAAACTGAGGCCAGTATGTATCCAGTCCAATTCCAAAAAGTCCGATTTTAATATTGCTTCTCATAATATTTTTTATAGTACGTAATATAATTAATGCGTATCTGGATTCAATAACATGCTTTTTATTGATTTTGACTTCGTCGAACTCCTCCACTTCGAATCGTCGGTTCTTCGCTCCCTTTAGGGACAGGGGCCAACGAAGAACCGACAAAGTCAAAATCAATTACTCCCTTTAGGGACAGGGGCCAACGAAGAACCGACAAAGTCAAAATCAATTACTCCCTTTAGGGACAGGGGCCAACGAAGAACCGACAAAGTCAAAATCAATTACTCCCTCTATTGATGGGGCAAATAATTGATTTTCAAGCGCCATATTAATTTTTTTATAATTATCGATACTCATAAAATATAATTAAATGAATTTATTCAGTCCCGGTTCAAATTTAACAAGATTTCAACTGTTGAAATCAATAAATTACAGATATATCGTATTTTTGTCGGATTCATAGATTAATACAATGTCATGATCAAAACATTGCTGCTGATTGGAACCGGAGGATTTCTCGGGAGTATTTCCAGGTATCTGACTTCACATTACATGCAGAATAATTTCCCTTCGGCATTTCCTTTCGGAACCTTCATCGTGAATATAACAGGTTGTCTATTAATCGGTCTGATATACGGGGCATCTGAAAGAAGTTCCCTGATCACCACGGAATGGAAAATGTTTCTGGCTGTTGGTTTTTGTGGCGGATTCACAACTTTTTCTGCTTTTGCCAATGAGAATCTTGCCCTGCTGAGAGATGGTGATTTCTTTCACTTTATAATATATACAGGTTTAAGTATATTCCTTGGGTTGACTGCAACTTTTATCGGAGTTATGGTAACGAAAATCTAAATAAAATGAATACTGATGCCAAAGCAAAAAGGTTACGGATCTATATCAGTTCAACTGATAAATTCGAACATTCACCTCTTTATGAAGTTTTGGTTTATGCAGCAAAGAGGAACGGTATTTCCGGCGTTACAGTAATAAAAGGTATAATGGGTTATGGAGCCAGCAGCGAAATTTACAGCACAAAGCTCTGGGAATTAACCGAAAAAGTGCCATTAATAGTGGAGATTATCGACGAATCGTCCAAAATCGATGCTTTCTTTGAATCTGTAAAGACTTATTTTGATAAAAGCGGAAAAGGTCATCTGATAACAGTTGAAGAAACAGCCATTTTGCTTCACCGGCCGGGGATAAAAAAATAAATTACTCTGTGCCTTCTCTGTGAAACTTTGTGTAACAAAAAATACACAGGGAAGACTTACACAGAGGGGGAACCGAGCGGTAGCGAGCTCGGCAAAGCCAATGCAGGAGAATTCTTAAGTAATAAACATCATTATTGACCTGTACCCGAAAAATATTCCCAGAAAACCCAATAGGATACCAAGGCTTTTAATAATAACCGATATTACTTTAACATTGATACGCCGCCTGAATCTTACCAGCATATAAGCAAGCAGAAAAAACCACAGAATACTGCCAACTGACAGGAAGAAAGCATAACAGATGCTGATGGCCAAATGAAAATTTTTGGGGAATTCAGAGGGTTCGGGAGTATTATCTTTCCTTCTGTCTATTTGAAGATTCTCGAATTTTTCAATCGATAATGGTTTTGAATTATCCAGATAACCATTTTCTATTTTATTAATTTCCTCAAAATGCTGGTCTAATCTGGTTGCAAGGCCTCCTGTATGAAAGCCGAGAGCAGCAATCAGTGATATCACAAAAAATGATGATGTGATAGCCCCGATGAATAATGTCGGATTAAGGAAATTGATCATGAATCCCGTATAAAAACCACCCTTCTCCCTCTTTTCAATTTTTTGAATGAGTTTGCTCTTATCTTCCAGATCTTCAATATCCTCCAGATGTTCAATATCCATTTTTGTTATGTAAATTTTATAGCCCTGATAAAGAAAAAATATTGACCCTGCCGCAAACATATAGGGTATTGCAGGAGCATATAATGAATAAAGTTTTGTTATGCCATATACAGAAATAAAAATAAGTGCAAAATCAACCAGCGAAGCGCCCAGACTAACCAGATTGCAATAACGGAGATTGCCTTTCAAGGCATTTGAAGTGATCAGAATGCTGATAGGCCCTGCTATGGGCATGGCGAAAATAAAACCAGCCAGCAATCCGGCAATTGATATCGTTATGATGCTTTCAATCATAAATCACAATCCAGATAAGATAACCCTTGTCTATAAAGGTTTGTTTTCCTGGAATTTTACAATTTAATGTTTTTTAATGAAAGAAAATTACTACAGTAGCCTTTCCCTGAGGGAAACGGGAAAGGGGGTAGGTTCAAAAGGCCGTCAACCTAAGCTATTAGGATATCATTTAAGATGCAGTATCGATGTGATATTCTGTTATTTAACTTTCCCCCCGCAAAAGCGGGGGGAAACTAACACCTTGTTATTCTGCTATATATAAATATTATGATTTAAAAAGCCTCTTAGGTTGACGGCAATGGAGGTTGGGGTGAAGTGGCTATACAAAAGGCCTAATGCTTCTACTCAGGCAGCAACAGGAGTATTCGCTTCCTCTGCGAAATATTTTCTTTTAAAATAAAAAGCAACATTCACAAGGCTTATCATCACCGGTACCTCAACCAGTGGTCCTATGACTGCAGCAAATGCTTCACCTGAATTTATCCCGAACACTGCTATTGCAACTGCTATTGCAAGCTCGAAATTATTGCTGGCTGCAGTAAAAGATAGTGTAACAGTTTGTTTGTAA
>JBBQJD010000074.1:0-19160 GCA_038325595.1 Bacteroidales bacterium
AGATTTCTGAGCATCATTGCCTCCGTGTCCAAGACTGAATGCTGCTGCAGAAACAAGCTGGAATCTTCTGAAATATTTGTCGACTCCCGAAGGGGATTGTTTCTTAACAATCTGTATCACCAGGGCTGAAATCAGAAATGAAATTACTAATCCCAGTAATGGCGCAATAACAATGAATACAACAATTTTAAGTACCCCGCTTATGACTACTGAACCAACTCCGGAACTTGCTATTGCAGCTCCAACAAGACCTCCAACCAGAGTATGAGAAGAACTCGAAGGCAGTCCCCACCACCATGTCAATAAATTCCATGTTATAGCAGCAACAAGGGCTGCTGCAATTACTGTCAGATTTATAACATCAGGGTTGATAACACCCTTACCCATAGTTGCGGCAACTTTCAGGGGAAATACCAGGAAAGCAACAAAATTAAAAGTTGCTGCAAGTAAAACAGCAGAAAAAGGTGACAGTACTTTTGTTGAGACAACGGTTGCTATGGAATTCGCGGAATCATGGAACCCGTTTATGAAGTCAAAAATAATTACAAGAGCTATAACAATGTATAAAAAAGTCATCTAGTGTGAATTAATAAAGTAAAATGGCTATCGGGGATCATGCATATAAAATTTTGATGATTGAGCCCCGACCCTAAAGGGATTAATTGATTTTGGCTGAGCTGGACTCGCCAGAGGAGGGTTAAAAATCCATTTCAATTGCAATGGTGTTTAATATGATGTATAACTTATGATTATAAATAAAAATTGAGTGAACAGTAAAATAGACCTTTTCATTCTGAAGGACACGAAAAAGATTAGCATTCTTAAGTAATATGCCTTAAGATTAAGTACTTGCAAGAATGAATCTGTTATATTAATCACGCATTGAAATTAAGATAATTCGTCTGAAAATAAAATATATTCGACTTATTAAGTTGAAATTCTTTCTGACAGGATCACAGTCATTGTTTATATCAGCAATTTGTTTTAATTTTATTGTTTCTGAATTAAATATAAAACTATCTGAATATGAATGATATACGCAATCTTGAACCAAAAAAACTATGGAATTTTTTCCATGAGTTGACCCAGATTCCAAGACCCTCAAAAAAAGAGCAGAAAATTGTTGAGTATATGAAGGCATTCGGGGAAAAGAATAACCTTGAGACAATAGTTGACAGTGTTGGGAATGTGGTTATAAGAAAACCGGCAACAAAGGGTATGGAAAACAGGAAAGGTGTCATTTTTCAGACACATCTGGATATGGTACCTCAGAAAAATACTGCAAAGAAGCACGACTTTGAAAAAGATCCTATTGAAACAATTATAGATGCTGATTGGGTGAAAGCCAATGGCACAACCCTGGGTTCAGATAATGGAATAGGAGTGGCAGCTGCAATGGCAGTTCTTGTATCAACAACAATAGAGCACGGACCGGTCGAAGCTCTCTTTACAATTGATGAAGAGACCGGAATGACAGGAGCATTTGGTCTGAAGCAAGGCTTGCTGAAAGGAGATATTCTCCTTAACCTTGATTCTGAAGATGAAAATGAAATATGCGTTGGCTGCGCCGGTGGTATAGATGTAAGTGCGAAAAAAAATTACGGAGAGGAAAATACTCCGCAAGGATCAGTTGCATATAAAATTACAGCATCGGGACTGAAGGGCGGCCATTCAGGAGTTGATATAGCGCTGGGCAGAGCTAATTCAAATAAAATCATGTTCAGATTCCTGATGCAGGCTGAATCTGATTTCAGGATAAGGATCGCTGAATCAACCGGCGGAAATTTACGTAATGCTATTCCTCGTGAATCGTATTCAGTAGTTGTTCTGCAGGAGCGACTTGCGAAAGATTTTGAGAGCTTTGTACAGAAATATGAGAAGATGTATAAAAATGAATATTCTGATACAGAGCCTGATCTGTCATTTAAATTTGAAAAAGCAGAACTTCCGGCCAAAGTTATGAATGAAGCAGATCAATATAAAATAATACGTGCAATATTTGCATGCCCGAATGGTGTGCAACGTATGAGCCAGTCTATTAAGGATCTGGTCGAGACTTCCAATAATATGGCAATTGTAAAATGTTCAGGAGGTAAGTTCGAATGCCATAATCTGACTCGAAGCTCTGTTGATACATCCAAAGAAGCAACTGCATGGGAAATAGCAGCTGTATTTCATCTGATAGGAGCAGAGATATCAATGACAGGAGGTTACCCCGGATGGAAACCGAATATGCAGTCACCAATATTAAAGGTGCTGTCGCAGGTGTACAAAAATATGTTCGGTGAGGAGGCTGATGTCAAAGCAATTCACGCAGGACTCGAATGTGCAATTATAGGTGGCGTATATCCGAACCTTGATATGGTTTCCTTTGGACCGACAATCAAATTTCCTCATTCTCCGGATGAAAAAGTCAATATTGCATCAGTAGGTAAATTCTGGAACTTCATTATTGAAACCCTGAAGAATATTCCCGTAAAAAATTAAAAATATAAATTTTAGCGGGCAGTGTACCTCGACATATGAGCCAGGAAAAGATCTTTCCTGGTTCTTGATATTGGTACCTGCGAACCATCGACCATTTCTATGTAACCACCATCTTGCCTTACGAATTTTTTAACATAGTTGAGGTTGATAAGGTGCGAATTATGAGGCCGGAAGAAATTACTGTCATTCAGAAGGTCCTGAAATTCCTTGAGGTGTTTTGATACCAGGATTTTACGCTGATTCAAAACATAAAACCATGAATAGCTCCTCAGGTTTGCCAGTGAAAGTGATATGAAGGCTTACCCGCTTCGGTGATGGTGAGCGGTGTAGGAAGGCTAACTAATTGGTAATAAGCCTAAGTCTGAAGATATTATTTTTATTGTCAGAGTTTTATTTCAACCAGAAGGTCGCCCTTCATTACATTGGTGTTGGCTTTTACTGAGACTTTAGTTATTGTTCCGTTTACAGGCGAGATGATCTCATTCTGCATTTTCATAGCTTCCAGGATCACAAGCGGTTCTCCACGCAGTACTGCTGCTCCTTCCCTTACCATTACATCGATCACTTTCCCCGGCATGGGAGCCTTGATGAATTCTTTTTCTACTTTTCCCCGGCTTGAATTGAGGACTTTCATTCTCTGAAGCGAGAATGGAGTTTCTACAGTGAAAGTATAGCTTATATCGTTAAAAAGGATCTCATATTTATTCTGGCGCGACCGGATAATCTCGACAGGATACTTACGGTTTTTCCAAAGAATATAGGTGCCTAACTTATCATCGGACTTAAGTTTGACCTCATATTCCCTTTCTCCGATTTTAATGGAATGCTTCAATGGAAGAGTAAAACTGAATTTCCTGTTTTCAGATGAAAGTGCGTAAAGTTTTTTGATCTGGGGTTTATTGTCTGGCATTTCAAAAGCAGTTTAAAATTGATTGATTCTCTTATTTAACAACCAGGGGCTCATTTCTTTACCGTTCTTATAATCGAGACTAATGCTGTCATCATTCAGGTTTTCTTCCACGAATAATTTTGTTGCCAGCCATGCGGCAAGCATTTCCTCATATTCACTGTTGAAGTAGTATTTTTCAAGATCCTTTTCAATAAATGCTGTGGTGAAGCTACCATCCTGGAATTTTTGATGGCGTACCAGCATTCTGAAAAACGGCAGGGTGGTTTTTGTGCCTTTAATCCACACTTTATCAAGAGCCATTTTGCAATTCTTGATTGCATCTTTCCTGTCTTTGCCACTGACAATCAATTTCACGATCATTGAATCGTAGCTGGCAACGATTGAGGAGCCGGCCTGAACACCGGTGTCTACTCGCACAAAGGAATCGGTTGGCATGCTTAGACTTATTATTTTCCCCGGATCGGGAGCAAATCCTGCCTGAACATCTTCGGCATTAATCCGGCACTCTATTGCCCAGCCTTTGAGTTTTATGTCTTCCTGCCTGAATTTTATCTCTTCTCCATTGGCGATCCTGATCTGCTGTTCGATCAGATCAATTCCGGTAATAGCTTCAGTAACAGGATGTTCGACCTGTATTCTGGTGTTCATTTCCATAAAGTAGAAATTCCTGTCTGAATCAAGAAGGAATTCAACTGTACCTGCCGAATGATAATTGACTGCTTTTGCAATCTGCACTGCCATCGCACCCATCTTTTTACGGAGTTTATCATCAAGGGCGCATGAAGGAGCCTCTTCGAGAAGCTTCTGGTGTTTTCTTTGAATCGAACATTCCCTTTCTCCAAGATGTATTACATTTCCCTTCTTATCGCCAAGTATTTGAAATTCAATATGTTTAGGATTTTCTATGTATTTTTCAACAAATACGGAAGGGTCATTGAATGCTTTTTCAGCTTCCTTACTTGCAATCAGGAACATCTTTTCCATTTCTTCAGATTTCCTGACTATCCTCATTCCCCTTCCTCCGCCTCCGGAAGCAGCCTTGATAATTACGGGATAACCTATTTTCTCCGCAATGGCAATTGCTTCTTCCTCATTGGCTATATTGCCTTCACTTCCCATTGCCATTGGTATTCCGCCAGCCAGGGCTATTTTCCTTGCAATGGTTTTGTTCCCCATTTTATAAATTGCATCGGGGGAGGGACCTATAAAATTGATTTTATTATCAATACACTTCTGGGCAAAATATGCATTTTCGGCCAGAAAGCCATAACCTGGGTGGATTGCATCAGCATCTGTTTTTAGAGCTATTGCAATAAGTTTTTCGATATCGAGGAAAACAGGAATTTCAGAAACATCCTCGGTATTATCGTAAATTACATCGGCAAATGACAGGTACATGGCATTCTGTTCCACAGCTGTTTTTACAGCTACGGTTTCAACGCGCATCAGACGGGCTGTCTTCATTATCCTTACTGCAATCTCGCCACGATTTGCAATCAATATCCTTTTTATCTTCATAATATTAATTGTGAAAACTGTATAAATCAGTTGTTTATACGTTTATACGTTTATACGTTTATGCGTTTATTAGAAATTAGATTAATCATACTTATCAACCTATCAACGTATCAACTTATCAACGTATCAACCTTTCAACCTTTCAACTTTTCAACTTTTCAACTTTTCAACTCTTTTCTTACAACGGCATATTGCCATGCTTTCTTGCCGGCACCTTCACCCATTTATTGTTTAGCGCATCAAGAGCGGATATGATCTTCTTTCTTGTAACTGCCGGATCAATTACTTCATCGATATACCCGCTTTCATCTGCAATGAATGGATTCGCAATCTTATCCCTGTATTTTTTAACCAGCTCTTTTTTAAGTTCAACCGGATTCTTCGATTCTGCAAGTTCTCTCCTGTAGAGGATTGCGACTGCACCATCGGGCCCCATAACAGCTATCTCAGCTGAAGGCCATGCGTAGTTGAAATCTCCTCCAAGCATCTTGCTGTTCATTACGATGAATGCTCCGCCATATGCTTTCCTCAGAATAATAGTTATTTTAGGAACTGTTGCCTCTGCGTATGCGAAAAGCATTTTTGCGCCGTGCCTGATTATTCCTGCATGCTCCTGATCAACACCCGGCAAAAATCCCGGAACGTCCTCAAGGGTCAGAATTGGAATATTGAAAGCATCGCAGAAACGTATAAATCTTGCTCCTTTTGTAGAAGAATCAATATCCAGAACTCCTGCCAGCACCTTTGGCTGATTTGCCACAATGCCCATGGTTTTTCCTTTTAGTCTTGAAAACCCTGTTACAAGATTGGCTCCGAACAATTCTGATGTTTCAAAGAAGCTGTTCCTGTCAACTATATTATTTATGACATCCCTGACATCATATGCCTTATTTGGATCGTCAGGGACTATGTCTCTCAGTTTTTCATTAATGTCACTGCATGAGCCATCGTCTGCAACTGTTGGTGCATTCTCTACATTATTGGATGGGAGATAAGCCAGAAATTTTTTAAGAGCGAGGATTGTATTTTCCTCGTCATCATAAATCATATGAGCCACTCCGCTTTTTCTTGCATGGACTTCAGCACCGCCAAGTTCCTCAAGAGTAACATCCTCATTAAGAACTTCTTTCACAACGTTCGGACCTGTTACGAACATATAGCTCGTATGATTCACCATGAATACGAAATCAGTCAGAGCCGGAGAATATACTGCTCCACCGGCGGCAGGTCCCATGATAATTGATATCTGCGGGATTATGCCCGACGAATGAATTATATTATGAAAGATAGATGCATATCCGCTCAGACTGGCAACTCCTTCCTGTATTCTGGCCCCGCCTGAGTCTATGAGGGCAATGATAGGCGAGCCCATCTTAAGAGCCATTTCCTGGATTTTTGCAATTTTTCTTGCGTGGACAATCCCTAAAGAACCTCCCATGATTGTGAAATCCTGTGCATAAGAAAAAACAAGCCGTCCATTCACCTTTCCGTGTCCTACTATTACGCCGTCACCGTATGATCTGTCAACCTTGCCAAATTCAACCGGTTGATCTGCAGGTGTTACAAATGCGTCAATCTCTTCAAATGTTCCTTTGTCAAAAAGCAGATTTATCCGCTCCCTGGCTGTCAGTTTTCCCTTGGTATGCTGCTTCTCAGCCTGTTTTGGGCTATACTGCTTTTTCAGTGCCTCCTGTCGTTCAACAAAAGCTTTATAAGGTTTCCGTGATAAATCCATTACCATTTTTTTTACTGTTTCAAAAATAGTCAATATCAGGTTAATTCCAAATTATCCTTCGACCGCAACTTAGCTCCTGATTGTAAAATAAAGATAAGCAATCAGGTAGCATTTAAATATCATCGAACGGACATCCTGACCAATCATCACCGTGATTTTAGTAAAAGAATCTAAACAGGTTTAAAAAGACCCTCGGCATTTGAACCCAGCATACCCGCTTTTAGCATTGAATCGCTGGCTTTTTTTAGATTTTTGATCATTATACTGTTAACAACCTGAAAATGCCTTGTATTTTCCAGCTTATCACCAATATACTCAAGGTCATCACCAGTAGTAGTCCAGTTTCGCTTATCGAAAATTGTAAGATTAAGCGGAAGAGAGAATGATCTGAGTGATTTGTCTCCGGCAGTATTGAAGTAAAAATCGAAATATGACATTACCAGCTCGCGGATAGTCCTGTAAACCGGTTCCCTGAACCTGAGTGTCGTGAAATTCGATTTTGCTACAGCCCCCCAGTGATTATTCTCTTTGAAGACTGCAATGACATGATCGTCATCATTATAGGCTTTCATATCGACAATTAGAGGAGAATGTCCGATAAACTGCAATGCTGCGGCAGCAAACAAGGCTCCTTCAAAACAATGTGCAGACCGTTTTCTTATGACGTGCATTGGCGACCTGCATTCATAGGAAGGGTTATAATCAGTTGAATCCAGGAAACTTTGGATTTTATCAGGATTGCTTAAAGTTTTAAAGAATTCAGTTTCATCTTTTGTCCATTCCATCTTCTGAGGAATTCATTTTCCTTCAACATCACTTTGTTATACCAGTTTCCTGATAATCTCCTGCATATCAGCGTATTGCTCCTCCATGCTCATAACAAGCTTAAGCTGTGCCCTGGCCCTCTGGATATTATGAAACTCGTGGTGAATTTTAAAATAATTATCACCATCTATATAATCTGTGAGGAAACGTGTCCCGATTGTATATGTGATTAACCTTGGGGCAAAAGCAAGATATTCCTTTTCAACCTCATTCAGAGTTTTACCTGTTTCTGAAAGGTATCCTTCTGCATAGGCCTTGAAAAGGTTGATATTCATATTAACCTTTGAGAGATCCTTCTCATCCTCGGCAGCAGTATTTGTGACCGTCCTTATAGCATCTCCAAAGTCATAATGTACATAACCCGGCATCACCGTATCGAGATCAATGACACAAAGTGCCTTGTCATTTTCATCAAGCAATATGTTATTGAACTTTGTGTCGTTATGCGTTATCCTTGAGGGTATTTTTCCTTCCCTGCCTAATCTGAGTATGATTTTCATTTCCTCAGCTCTTTTGAGGACTTCAGAAATTTCAGACCTAACAGATTCTACTCTTCCTGCAGGATTTTCGGCAATTTTGTTATTGAGCGTTTTCAGCCTTTTTTCGATATCATGGAACGAAGGGATCGTTTCATGCAATGGCCCCCCCGGCATATCTGCCAGCATTGCCTGGAAACGGCCGATGGCTTTTCCTCCCTGGAATGCCTTGTCGGGGCTGTCGACAATGTTGTATGAACGGTGATTGGAAATGAAGATATACATTCTCCAGAAACTTCCTTCCTTATCCACTATCCAGCTTTTACCATCATGAGCGGGAATCAGTATCAGGCATTCACGCTTTATATTTGAACCGGGTATAGCCTTCAGTTTGTTCTGAAGATGCACTGTAACCCTTTCAATATTCTGTTGTAACTCTGGTATGTTCTTGAAAATCTTATTATTAAGCCGCTGAACAATATAATCGTCCTTGTCTTTTTCCTTCGTTTCTATACGGAAGGTATCGTGAATGTGTCCGCTGCCATAAGGTTCACCTTTCAAAAATGTACCTTCAGCGGTAAAACTTTCGAATATTTCCTTTAAGTTGTTATCCATTTCTATTTTTTTCCTGCTTTATATCCTATAAAAGCGTAATACATTATAATCAGGTACGCTGGAACACAAATCCAATAAGCTGATTGTGTGGAGAATTCCACTGCAAGTTTACCATAAACCAGAGGAAGGATTGCACCGCCGGCTATTGACATGACCAGCAGGGCAGATCCTGTTTTTGTAAATCTTCCGAGTCCATTCAGGGCAAGAGGCCACATTGCCGGCCATACCAGAGCATTGGCAAACCCCAGTAATGCAACCATAAGAACAGTTACCGGAATAACCATCTCAATAGGTTTCAATGTCATAATATCAATGAATGGGAATGATAATACTTTGCTTGCAGGAATAAAAATTGCCCCAAGCGAGAGAAGCACTCCAATGACGGTAGAGAATCTCAGAGCTGTAACCTGGGAAAATACTTTTGGGATAAATGCAATTCCAAGCAGGTATCCTGCTATCATTCCGAAGAGAGTAAGGGATGTATAATATTTTGCAGATTCCATTCCGATACCTATCGACTGACCATACCTTATTATAGTATCACCTGCTATTACTTCCACTCCGACATAAAAAAACAAAGTAACTACACCAAGTATAAGATGTGGAAACTGCCAGACACTGGTCTTTTTAACATTTGATTCACCAACTGATTCATCTTCAGCATCAGTGTCAACCTCAGGCAGATGTGCAAATTTCAGCAGCATTCCAAGTAATACCAGGGAAACGGACATTACAATGTATGGGCCTATAACGCGGCTGGCTAATTCATCGAGCAGACCTGTTCTGGTTACTGCATCGGCTGCCTGGGCAATTTTCTCTTCAATTATGTGGGAATCTTTTAATATGATACTGGCAAGAATGATCGGGGCAATCGCACCTGCAAACTTATTTGCAATTCCCATTATGCTCATACGCTTTGCTGCACTTTCAGGAGGTCCGATAATGGTAATATAAGGATTTGAAGCAGTTTGCAGAAGAGCCATTCCTGTTCCTTCAACAAATAAGCCCAGCAGGAAGAGACCATAAGTTCTTGTCATTGCTGCAGGTATAAAAATCAGTGCCCCCACTGCCATTACCCATAATCCGACAGACATTCCGTTCTTGAATCCCACTTTTTTCAGGACGTATGACGAAGGCAAAGCCATTACCAGGTAAGAAATGTAGAAAGCCAAAGTGACAAAATAAGCCTGGAAATCGTTTAATTCACAGGCTGTTCTGAGAAAGGGGATAAGAATCCCGTTTAACCAGGTAACGAAACCAAATATGAAATAAAACACACCGATTATTGAAATCGCAAAAATATAATCCTTTCTGCTTAAGGCACTTGAAGAACCTGATGTTGTCATAGCTGGAGATAATTATAGATTAGGTTATTATTGATTTTTAAATGTTTGCAGGGATTTTGTCAATGTTAATCTTTAATTTTTTGCTCTTTTGCATTAAAGGTACCAAAACTAATCTTTTTATCTGATGGAACCAAGAACTACCTTCAATATCAGATAAAATGTTGAAAAGAATACAGATTCATTTTCCTATTCTTTTGCTGAATTTTCCCTTGATATTATCCCAAGGTAACCACCATGATGTCTTTTTGCGTAATCACCGGAATTGAACCCGATCTTTCCCATCAGAAGAACCACAAGCGTATCTCCGATTACTGTCATTACAGTTGTTGAGGTAGTAGGAGTAAGGCCTAAAGGACAAACTTCAGCTGGTGTGCCTGTAAGTATGTAGCAATCAGCTTTTTGAGCTAAAGAACTATTTTCATTACCGGTAATTACAATAACAGGAATTTCAGGATAAAGGTTATTTTTCAAATCGATAAGCTCAAGTATCTCCCGTGTTTTTCCTGAATTGGATATGACCAGCAGCACATCATTCTCTTGCAGGATTCCAAGATCGCCGTGCTGAGCTTCACTTGGATGGAGATAAGCTGCGGGAGTTCCGGTGGAACTGAATGTAGTAGCTATATTATGTGCAATCTGGCCAGCTTTTCCCATTCCGCTTGTAACAAGCTTCCCGTGTTTTTCATGAACATGATGATGAATTATTCTGACAGCTTCTTCAAAACTGGTTGTTACCGGAATATTTTGGATGGCAGTTGCTTCATTATTAAATATTTCCCTTACTTTATCAATCATAAATACCTCATAAATAATCTTCTGCAAAGTAATTAAAATATTTGACGGGGCGAATGATAACTTTTAAATTTATGATGCAGAATTATTTGTAAATAAAGTTATTTTTGTTGCTGCCTTTTCTTTATTATTTAATTCTCGTCATGGAAAATAACTTCAACACAGCAACTATCAGCTTGCCAAAGCGTAGCTCCCAGACATATATAGTTGCAACAACTTTCCTTGCTCTTTTTGGTATTGTGGGATTTGCTTATTACGGCCTCCCGTTTTTCTATGATTTTATGATAAAGGAACACGGATGGTCAAGAACAATTGTGACATCCGGAAATGCTGTGGCTAAACTCATCGTCGGGCCTTTATTTGGCTTTATTGCTGGCTGGCTGATTGATAAATATGGCCCCAGAAGACTTATGATGTCAGGTGCATTAATGATGGGCACAGCTCTTATCGGACTTGCTTTTTCTGATTCCCTGGCCATGTTCTACACATTTTATATTTTCAATGCATTAGGATATGTATGTGGAGGACCTCTTCCATGCCAGGTTTTGATTTCCAGATGGTTTGATAAAAACAGGGGTAAGGCAATGGGGATAGCTTACCTTGGAATAGGAGCCGGTGGAGCCCTTGTTCCTTTGATTTCAGCAGGACTTGAAAAGAATTTCGGATGGCACATTGCACTGGCTACCCTGGGCTTTCTGATCATTTTTATTACTTTGCCTATGGCCTATTTTATCAAGGGAGCTTCCGTTAAGCCTGCAGAATCGGATAAAACACCTCCGGCAATACCTATTAAAAATATACTTTCGAACCGTAACTTTTACCTGCTTGCAATTGGAAGCATGTGTTCCATTGGCGCAGTTGGCGGCGTAGGACAACATATGAAGCTTTATTTGCGTGATCTTAACTATACTCAGTCAGAAGCGGCTCATGTAATGTCCTTCATATTATTATCCAGTCTTGCAGGAAGGGTCATTATGGGATGGCTGGCTGACTTGATCAGACGCAAATATGTTATGATCCTTATCTATTTGATTGTAGCATCTGCAATACCCCTTCTGTTAGTGCCTGATTTTCCTGGACGTATCTACATCTTTGCCGTTATTTTCGGCATAGGTCTGGGAGGTGATTATATGATCATACCGCTAATGGCCGGGGATCTTTTTGGCATCAGGGCACTTGGCAGGACTATGGGTATAATTCTGGTTGCCGATGGTATAGCAGAATCGACTTTCCCAATGCTTGTAGGCGCATTATATGACAAAGCAACAAGTTATACTCCGGGTTTTATTGTTCTTATTTGTCTGGCACTGACGGGAGCTATAATTGTATCTTTCCTGCCGAAGGCTGATGAGAGCAGAAAGCTGAACAATGCAATAGAAACCAATTAACCAGATCCAATAACCGCAAAGGCCTCAATTCGTCCTTTGCGGTTATTCTTGTGTACTTTGCGCTTAAATATAAAACTTTGCCAAACCGTGTGCAGCTTCTTTATAAATCTTCATGTTTTCAACAGTTGTATCAGGAGGGACTTCACATCCGGCTGATACAATTCCACGCCCTTTTGTAGCTTTATAGCATTGAAGCACACTGTTCTCAATAGTCTTTTTGTTGCCATCGCGGATAATTGTTACAGGATCACTGTTTCCTGATGGTACCTGTTTCGCTGAAAACAGGTCAATAAAATCACCTAAAGACTCAACTAGATGGTCAATATCAACAATATCAGCTCCAGTTTTAATCATATCGGGAAGGATTGCCGTAGTGTTTCCGCAAATATGAAGCTTAACCTTTGCATTAAGTGAATGGGTGTGGTCAATCAAAGCTTTTTCAAGAGGAAATACGAACTCTTTATATAATTCGGGAGAGATAAGAGAACATACTGCGTCGCCAATTCCAATGCAATGTGCTCCAGCCTTCACCTGCTCTGTTATGAAACCAAGTGCACTCTCAGTCATTATCTCAAGTGCTTTCCTGATTTTTTCAGGTTCCTCATACAGGTCCATGCATGCCAGCGACACATCCCTTACATCACAGTAAGCTGCAAGAGGACCTTCCACCCATCCGCATATGAACTGTTTCTGACCAACCTGCCTGTTGAATTCCCTTATTTCTGCAACACGCCCTTTAAGCCTGTCATGATCCTGAACCCTGACGACCCTGAGCTTATCAACATCAGATATTTCCTTTACCACAAACTCCGTCACCTGGGGGAGATTATCCTCGGGGTAGTGAAGTTTGGTGCCATAAGCGGAAGCCTCTGAATAGGGATCAGACATAACATTTACCCAGTCGTATGCAAAATCGGTGGCGCAACGAATGTTAGTATCACATTTATGCTTGTAGCTCAGGCAAAAATCCTTGTATTTAACACCGGCATATTTTGCGGCAAGACGCATCAATATAGGATGAAATGGCGGACGATCAACAGTCAACCCGTTGATAAAATCCTGTGTTCTTTGCAGTGAATTCATAATCAGATAATTAGTATTTATCAAACTGTGAAAGGTTAAGCATCGGATCGAGCCTGAGATTTGAATTTCTCAGTTCATCCCATCCCAGGCTGTCTCCCGAAATAGCAGCTTCTCTTCCAAGGATGGCTGTGAGGGCAGACTCTGCTCCCGAACGTGTCTCATTCAGGAAATTCCCTGTTTCAATACTTTTTATAAAAGCTATTTCCTTGTTTGCATCAGCATCCTGAAGTGCAGACTGAAATTGCCCGGCATTTCTTTGTTCCTCTGTCAGCTTTGTATTTGCACAACGGGGTACTCCGGAATCCCATGGATTATCTCCGCTTATGAAAACACCTCCTGAATAATGTGCTTCGGCTGTACCTTTCGTTCCGATGAACTTGGCACAAACGTCACCAAAGTGGGTTCCGAACTGAGTTGCAAGCACACTTACATTAATTCCCGGATATTGATAAAGGATCTGGAAATGTTTCCATGTGTCCCCGAATTTATGGGATTCATCCTTTCCTCCTGTACCCATAGCCCTGATGGGAACTTTTTGAAGTGCCCAGTTGCAGACGTCTATCATATGGATGCTCTGATCAAGCATGGTACCTCCGGAAAGTGCATGGAAATTATACTGGTTACGGATGCGGGCTTCATCGTATGACATGCCGGTAATATCCTTAACACCACCCTCGGTTGACAGGTAACAAAGATGGGCATTCAGGATTTCACCCAGATCACCTCTTTGTATACGTTTTACCATTTCAACATAGGGTGTTGCATATCGGATTTGAAAGCCAATGACCATACTAAGCTTGCCATTCATTAAATTTCCTACATGCTCTACTTTCCTGCATCCAAAAACATCGGGAGCAGCAGGTTTTTCGCAATAAATATGCTTGCCTGCTAATGCTGCAGCCTCCAGGAAATCAGCATGAGTATAAGCGGGTGAGGATATCAGGACAGCATCGACTTCCTTGTTTTCGAGTAATCGCAAATATGCTTTTGAACCAATATATGTATTGGCTTTATTTATTGCAGCAAAGCCCTTTTTTATGTTTTGTGCATCGAGAATTTTCTTCGTCTGTTCAAGCTTGTCGGCGAACAGGTCTGCCATGGCAATAATATTGATGTTAGTATTTTCCGACATCGAGGTTATAACTGCGGTTCCTCTTCCGCCACAACCGATGATACCCATTCTGATTGCTGAATTAGCCTTTGATCCGAATGCAGCAGACGGACTGATCAGGGTAACGGCAGACAAAGCTGCTGTACTTTGCAAAAACTCTCTTCTTTTCATAGTTTATAGTTGTTTTGTATAATTATATCTGATTAATCTTCCCACATAAATATTGCAATATCACCGGCATCTATCTCTGTATTATTCTGATACAGGCTAGCAGGAACAGAAGTACCATCTTTAAATACTCTTTTTACTTTTGCGTCACATTCAATATACAGATCCATAGGATTTCTGAAATCACGGTTAACTACAGCAAGATAGGAATTTGTACTGTTTTTCAATAATGAAATGACGGCCCCTGTGCCTTCAGTCTTAAGAGTTTTAATTTCAGGCGGGAGCTTTTCAAGCAATTTTGTACCCCTGGGAATGCTGCTGCCTGTATGTGCAACAGAAACATTGGTTTTCAGTTCCGGACAGTATACTATCATTTTAATACCGGCTTTCTGAGCAGTGTCAAGTCCTTTTGCCATCATTTCAGCATCCGGAAAGAAAGTGAGATTATGGGTTATGCCCGTTTCCTTGAGCTCCATGTAACGCAGAAGGCTGGTCTCGTTGGAAGGTACTGAATACCAGGCAAGTGTGAGTATTTCCTGATCAGCTTCTTTAACAGATTCAGGGTTACTGCATGAAAAATTCAGAACAAACAAAAGAAAGAATATTTTCCTCATAACCTAAAGGTGCTAATTATATAATTATCTTTTCAACTTTTCAACTTTTCAACTCTTCAACCTTTTCAACCTTTCAATGAATGTTCTTCAATTCCACCTTCCTTACAAATATTTCAGCTCCTTCTGACTGGATCTGGATTTTTCCCTTTGAAGGTTGGACTTTTGTTGCATAATTTACTTTTTTACCATTTAGAATTATGGTGATGTTATTTCCATCTGCTATGCATTCGAGCTTATTCCACTGACCCACTGGTTTCTCAACATCTTTTCTTCCCCGGAATCCTTTAGTATCTTTCCACTCCGGATCGCGTCCAAACCAATTGATCCTTCCTTCAGTAATTGTTACCATTTTTCCGTCGGGCTGAAAAAGCCAGGAACCATTTTGTTTTTCGGCAGCAACAGGGCTTGTAATTGAAAATTTGCCAGTTCCGTCACCAACAACAATAAAATCGCCAGTTCCGCCTTCAATTACCTGACACTCAATTGAATTCATCCAAATGCCCGATGAAGCACCGTCCTCACCGATGGAATGCAGGAGTACGCCACTGTCCCTTGCCTTATCAAGTCTTGGATCAAAAGTTATTTCTCCCCATTTAAACTCAACAGTAAGGTGATAATTTTCATATTCTTCCCCTGTGGTTATGCAGCCCCACTCTTCACCCGATATTCTTATCATGCCATCGCTTACCGTAAAAACTTTTTTCGGATCAATATTACGTCCGCGTTTCTGGACAAATGTATACCAGCCTTCAAGATCACGTCCGTTAAACAGTTTTTCTGACTCTGCTTTGGATTTCTTTTTTCCTGTCCGGGATTTTTCACCTTTTGGAAAAAAACTGGTTTCAGATGCAAAGGCTGAAAGCAGAATTGTGACAGATAACAACAAAATTATTTTTTTCATGAATATTGTTTGTTAGTGAATGTTCTTTTCTGACGATTGATCAGCAGCAAATATTATCTCATGAGTATGAAGAGCATCTGCAAGGCTGGTCAGCGGCATTTCCTTACCTTCATCTATTGCCTGGAAGAATGTTTCGAACTGATTCAGATAAGGATGATCAGTTACATCGCCGGAGTCAAGCATCTTCATGGATAGCTCGCTCCACTTGCCTCTGTTGAGGGCACCAAGCTTCGTGGAGTAGAACTTATTGTCAAGCAGGCTGCCTTCGCTTCCGACCAGATGTATGTGAAAGTAATAAGGCTGCAGGCAGTCAATACTCGATGCTACTTTCCCTACGCTCCCGTTTGAGAATTTTAAAATGCTGACAGATGTTGTTGGATATTCATACCTGGCGAAATCCTTATTTGATGAACCTGTTGCAAAGGTGCTTACATCAGCCACGTCATGTCCCATGAAATGCAGAAGTGCATCCAGAGCATGGCATCCGGCTGTCAGAAGGCTGCTGCCTGCCACATTCTTTTTGATGTTCCAGCGGTACTGACCATACCATGGACCTATTCCATGATAGTAATCAACTTCTCCATAGTGAATCTCGCCCAGTAATCCATTATCAATCAGAGATTTGATTGTGATTATCTGACTTGAGAATCTGCATTCAAAACAAACACAGGTCTTCACACCTGCTTTTTCCACAGCACTTTTTACGGCAAGGCAATCTTCCCAGGTGAGTGCCACTGGCTTCTCTATGATTATATGCTTTCCGGCTTTTGCTGCCACAATAGCCTGCATAGCATGGTGGGAAGAATAGCTGCAGACCGATACAATATGGAGATCGGGATCTGCAAGCATCTCAGCCAGATCTGTATAACACCTGATCGATCCTCCATGTTTTGCACTTATTTCCTGAGAACTGAGATCGCGTGATGAGAACAGTGATGTAACCTGTGCATAGGAAGTTTTATTAATGGCATCTATGTGAGCTCCCGCGGCCCAGCTGTATCCTATAATTCCAACATTGTATTTTTTCATAAGGTTATAAAATTAAGACTTCTGTATTATTCAATTGCCTTTCCTTCGCTGATCATGGTAATCTGTACCCTCGAATTGACTCCGGCAGGTCCGTTGCATGTAAATTTCACTTCATTATCACCCTTTGCCAGTTCAGGTATTTCGTTTTCAATTTTTACATCCTGCAGAAACTCTCCCTTTGGTCCGTATAACTTACAATTATCCTTTGAACGGAACTCAAGATACATACCTGATTCCATTTTTACAGGGAAGGTCAGCTTTTTCCCTTCTATAATTATTGCAGGATCAGTGATTGTCAAGGGAACCATAGGCAGGGCTTTTATTGTTCCGATCAGGCATGAAACCTCTTTACCGTCCGGAATATTATTATACCATAACTGAAGCTTATCCACAGTGTTAAACAGAACAGTATGACGGAATGAATCATATACATAGAATCCTGAATCGGGCCATATATAGTTGCTGAATTCCGAAGACTCAATTTCCACAAGCTCGAAATATTTCCAGCCGGTAAAGTCTATCTTGATGAAGTGATCTCCGCGTGCACCGTGCGAAAGATGTTTTGGGCTTTCTATCCTTATATTCAGAAGCTGCCCATTGCCATCTCCTTTAACCCATACTCCAAGTGCCTGATTTTTATTTATATCCAGCCATGGAGTAAACTTTTTCTCCATCCTGATCCATTTACCTTCTCTCGATCCGGTTTCAGTTGAACTGGCAAAGAACCTTCCGCTTATTCCTCCTTCAGCTGGTTTTTCGGATGATATTTCAATACCACCCGAAACACTTTCTGCACTTCCTTCAGACTTAAACACTCCGGGATTTGAGAAATCCGCAATTACAACATTTGATCGGTCTTTAAATGGCTTTACCGACATCAGGGGTTCAATCCTGAGCATGACAGGCTGTGTTTCAAATTCATTATTTACTGTCCATGCTGAGGATGGATGGGTCAATCCCGCAACTTTATGCTTCTGCCATGCTATAGGCTTGAAATTCCATTTTCCGTTTTCATCCATGAATAATGTGAATTCCTTTCCCGGCTGACGTAAAAGCGCTTTTGTACTTTCACTGAAATAATTCTGGTGACGTAATTCCTCGTATTGCTTAATGATAGCTGTCAGTCTGGCGAAAAGAGGATTCTCTTCCAGGGTCTTATTATCAGCACCCCCAAGCATGGAAAGTCCTGCATTATTCCCAATCATTTTGCAGCAGAGATATTCAATATCATCAGGAAAAGTTGGTTCAACCTGCGGAGGATTCCAGGTCTGGTTTCCCCACCATCCAAGGTGAAGGGGGAGGAGCAGGCTTCCATTTTCTGCAGGAGAGTACTTATTAATTAATGGTGTATGACCGCGCCACAGACCATGTTCATTTTCATTCGACTTAATATCCTGCGGATAAAACAGGCGTGTGGATTTAATAGCTGCCAGGTGGATATCTTCAAACCGTTTGTAACCTCTCACGGGTCTGTCCCATGCCTGCCAGCGCGACCTGTAATGCCACCAGTGATGAGCCATGGAACTCATTTCCATTCCCACGGGCTTTTTTAATTGTCTGGCTACTTCAAAAATAAATTTGGTTCCGTAATACCAGAAATTCTCTTCCCCACCGAGGATATCGCTTCCATCTATTGCATCGAAATAAACCCCGTCGAATCCGCAGTCACTGACAATATTTGCGGTATTACGTGCAATTTCGTCGAAAAGAGGAGTATCCGGTCCCGGGACAAATCTTCCAAACATCTCCCTCAAATGAAATACTTTTTCCCCCGCATTAAACGATGAAGCTTTTGTCCCATTCACAGCACGTTTGCATCCGGTGAATTTATAGGGAGGACTTTTTGAAACACCTTTGAACTCGATAAGCTCACTTCCTATTCTGAGAGACAGGCTGTTCCTTACAAAAAAACCAGTAGTTGTTGAAATGTTCCCGGTTGATTCATTTACAACAATCGTACTGTCATTTTTATCCAGAGGTTCAGCGAGGCTGAAAGAAGTAAAATAACCAAGGTCTTCGCTGGGCACCGGTGTAACATACCTTGAGTTTTTATCAATGAAGAATGCATATGTATGAAAAATGGAAGATATTCCTGCATCATGGAGCCTGGCATTGATCCGTTTAAAAGATTCCCATCCGTCAGGCCACTTTTGAGCATTAAG